>DATLZY010000014.1:0-13615 GCA_035573755.1 Candidatus Acidiferrales bacterium | reverse complement strand
CGGGTTTGAGCCGCCCATGCCGAAGTCCCCGCCTGTTCCGTCGATCGGTGTATCCGAGCAGACCCCGCCCCAGGGCGGACTGCGACCTCAGGGCCGCTTATTCGAGGCTTACGCCTGAGGTTCGAGGCGTCAAAATCAGGTCGGTGCTTGCGGTGAAGCGGAGGATTTAGTCTCGGTTATTTGACGTTCTGACTTGGCTGATACAGGAAGCCACTGATTGCGCTCAATATCGTTTCTGGCTCGAAGCTTGCTTAAGTCCACGTAACCATTCTTTTTGAGTAGAGGTCTACGTGGCGCAGTCAACCGACTCATCAATCCCGGCCACCCCGCCGGTGGGGCGGATGAAAAGGTGGGTGCTGCTCGGGGTGGTGGCCGTGGCGCTCGCCATCGGGGGCGCGGTGACAGCGTGGTTGCTTCTGACGCAGACCCGCACCGAAACCGGCTCTTCGGACTCGCCCGCAGCGCACGGTGCTGGCCCGGCAGTGCCGGCCGGTACCGTGTTCTTCACGATCGATCCATCTTTCGTCGTCAACTTCGAGCTGCCCTCGCCCGTTCGCTTCCTGCAGGTGACCGTGGAATTGGAATTGCGTAGCGCCGCCGACCAGGAGGCGGTGCGCGCACAACTGCCGGTTATCCGCAACAACCTGTTGCTGTTGTTCGGTAGCCAAGATTACGAGCGCTTGCGCACCCGCGAGGGCAAGGAGCGGCTGCGCGGCGAGGTTTTGCGGGAGGTACAGGGCATTCTGAAGGAACGTGCCGGCCGGGATGGGGTCACGCAGGTTTACTTCACGCATTTCGTCATGCAGTAGGACAACCCATGGACGCGGGCGGTGACATTCTGTCTCGGGAAGAAATCATGGCCTTGGTCCGCAACGCAGCGCGCGATTCCTCCGGCCCGCATGTGGCACCGTTCGACCTTGCTGCGGACGATCCGCGGACCAGCATTGTGTTGCCCACTTTGGAAACCCTTGCACGGAATTTTGCCGAGCGGCTGGAGCGGACCTTGACCCGTGCATTGCGTCATGGTGTGGCTGTCGCCGTGCGCCCGGCCGTTTCGCATGGCTCGGCAGCCGCAGCCCTCGCGACACTCGGTGCCGTCTCCACCGCCCCGCTCCGCAGTGTCGATCCGGACGGGGTCATATGGATTGCGATCGAGACCTCGTGGCTGACCAGGATGGTGGATACGTGGTACGGCGGTTCAGGAAAGCCGACTGCGGTGGACTATACCGCCTCGCTGGCGGCGATGAGGGCTTGGGGCCGTTTGGTGGACTGGGCTCGATCTGACTTGTCGGCTGCCTGGTCGCCTCACCACGCTATCGAATTGTCTCTTGCCGAGGCAGCGATGCCGGCGTCGACAGACGGTACTGTCGAGCCTGCCGAGAGGGTCCTGTTGCAACCCTTCGCCCTGCGGTTGGCAGACCATGAGGCGGAATTGGTTTTGGTATTTCCGCTGTCCGTACTGGCTCGGATGGCCCCACCCAAAGCGCCTGGGAGCATATCGGAACACCATGCTTGGCAGCGGTCCCTAGGGCGCGCCCTAGGAGAAGTGCCCGTGATGCTATCGGCGAGGCTGGCCGAGGTCCAGCTGACGATGGGTGAGCTGTTGGCGCTGCGCAACGGCGACGTTTTGCCGCTCGGAGAACCCGACCGCGTCCGGTTGTACCTCGAAGACCGATTTTTGATAGGGGGTGAGCTTGGCACCGCGGCCGGCCGCAAGGTAGTGCGGCTGCGGTGCCATACGAATCCGTTGGACAACACAGGCAAGGGGGCAATTTGATGGTCGAAGCGATGGAGCGGAGTGAATCTGTGGGACAGCGGTCGGCTGCTGATCCGGTACAGCTGGCCGAGGATGCCGGGGGAGAGGATACGCTGATCGGCGGGGAAGAGACGGCGCGCGGCGCAGTCAGTCTGGACCGCTTGCTGGATGTGCCGGTCACCCTGTCGATCGAGGTGGGGCGCAGCCGACTGAGCATTCGGGAGGTGCTAGCCCTGCACGAGGGGGCGGTCGTCACTCTGGATCGCCATGCGGGTGAGCCGCTTGGCGTGTTCGTCAATGGTGCGCTGGTGGCGCGCGGCGAGGTAGTGATCGTCAATGACACTTTTGGGATTCGACTTACCGAGGTGGTCAGTCCTACTGAGCGCATGGGAAAGGCCAAATGAGCGGCTCGCGGAGAAAGGTCCTGCTGGCTTGGCTACTGGGGCTCCCCGGGCCGGCCGCAGCAGCCGGCGCTGTTTCCCCTTCTGCTATGCCGCTGCGGGTGGTAGTCAGCCTGCTGCTGGTGGTCGCGCTCATCGGCGTGCTCGCGCTGGTGTTGCGGAGGCTGCCCGGGCTGGCGATGACGCGCGGCGGTGAGCTGCGACTTCTGGGGACGGTAGCGGTGGGGCATCGCGAGCGGGTGGTGCTCATCGAGGCGGATGGCAACCGCGTGCTGGTTGGCGTGGCGCCGGGGCGGGTGCAGACCCTGCATGTGATGAGGCCGCACGAAGGGGGCCGGATGCCCATGTCGACCGCCGTTTCCGAACGAACAGAGCCGGTATTGGCGGCACCGGGGAGCACACTTTGATGCGCAGGGGGAAATGGGTGTTCGCTCTGCTGCTCGTGTCGCTGGCGACTCCGGCGCTGGCTGCGCCCGGTCTGCCGGCCGTCACCGTCCAGGGCGCCGATGGCACCCAGACCTACTCGCTGAGCCTGCAGATCGTCGCGCTGATGACGGCGCTCACGCTGTTGCCGTCCCTGTTGCTCGCCATGACGGCGTTCACCCGCATCATCATCGTGCTCGCCGTACTGCGTCAAGCATTGGGTATGCCGCAAACGCCGCCCAATCAAGTGTTGCTCGGACTGGCCCTGTTCCTGACCCTGTTCATCATGGCCCCGGTGTTCCAGGAGGTCTATGTGCGCGGACTGGAACCCTACCTCAACGATCGCATGAGTCTGGAACAGGCTGTCGAGAAGGGGATGGAGCCGCTCAAGGGATTCATGTTGGCCCAGACCCGTGAGCAGGACATCCAGCTTTTCCTGGAGATGCGGGGGGATCCGGCACCCGAAACGCCGGCAGCGGTGCCCTTGCCGGTATTGGTGGCGGCATTCATGACCAGCGAACTGAAAACCGCCTTCCAGATCGGCTTCGTGATTTTCATTCCCTTTCTGATCATTGATTTGGTCGTCGCGAGCGTGCTCATGGCCATGGGCATGATGATGCTCTCCCCCATGCTGGTCTCCTTGCCGTTCAAGCTCTTGCTGTTCGTTCTGGTGGACGGTTGGGTGCTGCTACTGGGGACACTGGCCTCGAGTTTCTCCATTTCGGGAGGACTGGTGGGATGACGCCCGAAAGTGCAATGGAAATCGCCCGCCACGGGCTCTGGATCACGTTTTTGCTTGCCGGTCCCTTGCTCGCAGCCGCATTGGTGGTCGGCGTGGTCGTGGGTCTGTTCCAAGCGGCTACTCAGATCAACGAGGCCACCTTGAGCTTTGTGCCCAAGCTGGGGGCCATCGCCTTGACGCTGCTCGTCGCCGGCGGCTGGATGCTGGGCATGCTGGTGGATTACACACGCGAGCTCTATCAGTCCATCCCACTCTGGATTGGTTAAGAAGGGGGCGGAAATGGATGAACGCCTGCTCATGCAGACCCTGGAACAGGCCGGTGGCGTCTTCTTGCGAGTCGGCGGCTTTTTCATGGCCATGCCGCTCTTTTCGGGACCCGCGGTGCCGGCGCGGGTGCGGCTGATGCTAGCCCTGGCCGTGACCTGGATGATTCTGCCCGTCGCGCCGCCTGCCGGCATGGCCCTGCTGGGTCCCGAGGGCATGTTGGTGGCCGTCGAGCAGATTCTGCTCGGGGTGGCAATGGGGATGGTGTTGCAGGTCCTCTTTCAGGCCGTGTTGATGGCGGGCCAGATCATTGCAACCGCCATGGGGCTTGGTTTCGCGGTCACCGTCGATCCGGTGAATGGCGTCAGCGAGGTGGTGTTCGGTCAATATTTTCAGCTGGTTGCCAGTCTTCTGTTTCTCACGCTGGACGGCCATCTGGCCGTCATCCGTCTGGTCGCGGAGAGTTTTCATCTGCTTCCGGTGGGGCTCGGCAACCTGCCGCCCACGGGTCTGGAAACGCTGTTGCGCTGGAGTGCGCATCTGTTCAGCGGTGCCATCCAGTTGGCGCTGCCGGCACTGGCGGCGCTGATGATGGTCAACCTGATTCTGGGGGTCACCACGCGCGCAGCACCAGCGCTCAACCTGTTCGCGGTTGGGTTCCCCGTTTCGCTGAGCGTCGGGCTGCTGGCCGTCATGTGGACCCTGCCCGTGATGGCGCGTCTGTTCGAGCCCTGGCTGGAATCGGTGCTGATGACACTGCGCCGTCTCATCGGTATGGGGGGCTGAGTCACCGTGGCCGATTCAGCCGCAGAAGATCGCACTGAAGAGGCCAGTGCCCGCCGCCTGGAACAGGCGCGGGAACGCGGGCAGGTACCCCGCTCACGGGAACTGGTCAGTGCGGGGTTGGTGGGTTGTGGGGTGACGGGAATGCTGCTGCTGGGGCCCACGTTGGCGGAATCCCTGGGTCAGACGATGCGCCAGGCGTTGCAGCGAGCGGCACACCCGGTCGATGGCCGACTGCCCGACCTGCTGGGGGAATCGCTTGGCGCCGGGGCTCTTGCCGTACTGCCTATGGTTGCGTTGCTGGGTGTGATCGCGACTGGTGCCAGTATCGCGGTGGGCGGCTGGAATTTCACGTTGCAGGGCATCGAGTGGCGCGCAGAGCGAGTCGATCCGCTCAAGGGTCTGAGCCGACTGTTCTCCAGCCAGGGACTCATCGAGACTGGCAAAGGGTTACTCAAGGTGATTGTGATCGGTGCCTTCGGCGTCGCGACCTTCCGCCAGGCGATCCCTCAACTGCCGGGGTTGGCGCTGGTGCCATTGCCGGTTGCCATGCCAGCCTTGGTCGGGTTGTGCCTGACGCTATGGGGCGCGCTTGCCCTGGGAATGGGTCTGATCGCCCTGCTCGATGTTCCGTTGCAACGCTGGCAATATGCCCGTCAGCTCCGTATGACCCGCCATGAACTGCGCGAAGAGCACAAGGAGATGGAAGGGCGGCCCGAGGTGCGGGGACGGATCCGCCAGCTGCAGCGCGAGCGCGGCCGGCGGCGCATGATGGAACAGGTGCCGCTCGCCGATGTGGTGCTGACCAACCCGACCCACTACGCCGTCGCCCTGCGTTACGACGCCGAGCGCATGCGTGCACCGGTCGTGGTGGCCAAGGGCGCGGATCGGATTGCTCTGCGTATCCGTGCGGTTGCCGCTGAACATGGTGTCCTGGTGCTGGAGTCTCCGTCGCTGGCGCGCGCGCTGTATTGGCATGCGGCGCTAGACGAGCCCATTCCCGTGGATCTCTACCTGGTGGTTGCCCAGGTGCTTGCCTATGTCTATCAGCTCAAGCATCAGCCTCATCAAATGGCGAGGCTGCCCGAGTTGGAGGTGCCCGCTAGCTATCGGGTCGCGCCCGACGCGGAATCAGATCCATCTGCGCTATCCGCGACAGATGAATGGCGCGGCGGGGTGCAGGAGTAACCCTCATGGCCAGTGGAACCCTTCCCGTACGCACGCGCATCCTTGAAGTCGGGATCGGCACGCCGCTGGTGGTCACACTCATGCTGGCCATGGTGGTGTTGCCGTTGCCGGCGCCGCTGCTGGACCTCCTGTTCACCTTCAATATCGCTATGTCGCTGGTGGTGCTGCTGGCCACTGTTTATGTGTTGCGGCCGCTCGACCTGGGCATCTTTCCGTCGGTGCTGCTGATCACGACCCTGCTGCGTCTGGCCATGAACGTGGCCTCGACGCGCGTCATCCTGCTGCACGGCCATGAAGGCGGAGATGCGGCCGGCAAGGTGATCGAGGCCTTTGGTCATTTCGTCATCGGCGGTAACTACGCGGTGGGTCTGGTGGTTTTCGCCATTCTGGTGATCGTCAATTTTGTCGTGGTCACGAAGGGGGCCGGGCGTATTTCGGAGGTCGCTGCGCGCTTCACCCTCGACGCCCTGCCGGGCAAGCAAATGGCCATCGACGCTGATGTCGGAGCCGGGCTGATATCCCAGGAACAGGCGCGGCAGATGCGCCAAGAAGTGCGTCAGGAAGCGGATTTCTACGGTGCCATGGATGGCGCGGGGAAGTTTGTGCGAGGTGATGCCGTCGCCGGTGTTCTGGTGCTGTTCATCAATCTGATCGGCGGCATGTTCATCGGTATGCTGCAACATGGCCAGTCTTTCATGGAGGCTGTGCAGAACTATACGCTCCTGACCATCGGCGACGGCTTAGTGGCCCAGATTCCGGCCTTGTTGCTCTCGGTTGCCACGGCCGTGATCCTCACCCGTGTCGCCGGGACGGTCGACATGGGCGGTCAAATGGTCGCGCAATTGCTCGGCCAGCCGCGTTCCCTAGTGGTTGCCGGCGGCATCCTGATGGCGCTGGGGGCGGTCCCTGGCATGCCTAGCCTGGTGTTTCTCGCGCTCGGCGGGGTTGGCCTCTGGGTGGGCTACCGGCTGTCCCAGCGAACCACGCTGCACGATTCGTTGCCGCCCGCGGAGGGTGCAAAGACACCCGCTGAATCCGCGCCGCGAGAACTGTCTTGGGACGAATTGGGGCCGATCGATCTTCTGGAACTCGAGGTGGGGTATCGGCTGATCCCGCTGCTGGACCCCCATCAGGGCGGGGAAGTCATGGACCGCATCAAGTCGGTCCGCAAGGCCCTGTCGCAGGAAATGGGCTTTCTCATCCCGCCCATGCACATTCGGGACAATCTCGAGCTGGCACCGACCGCCTATCGCCTGTCCATCAAGGGCGTGGTGGTCGGTCAAGGCGAATTGCAGCCTGAGCGCGACATGGCCATCGACCCCGGCCAGGTGTTCGGGTCCGTGGAAGGGCTCCCCACGCTCGAGCCGGCCTTTGGTTTGGATGCGCTGTGGATCGAGAAAAGTCAGCGCGAGCAGGCCCAGACGTTGGGGTATACCGTGGTCGATACCGGCACCGTGCTGGCGACTCATCTAAGTCAACTGTTGCGTCAGTACGCGCACGAATTGCTTGGGCACGACGAAATCCATCAGCTGCTGAGCCAGCTCGGCCGCGTCGCACCCAAGCTTGTCGAGGAACTCGTGCCCAAGGCAGTGAGCATGGCCGTGCTGGTGCAGGTGCTGCGGGGGCTACTGGAGGATGGCGTGTCCATCCGTGATATGCGCACGATCGCCGAGGTATTGGTCAGCCATGCGGGTGCTAGCCAGGATCCGGCAGAGCTCCTGCGTATCGTCCGCGAGCGTTTGGGCCGGTCGATCCTGCAGCAGCTGCGCTTCACAGGCGATGAGCTGCCGGTCATTGCGCTCGATCATGGGCTCGAGCAGTTGTTGAGCAGTGCACTGCAGGAGGGCATGGGCATCGAGCCCGCGCTCGCCGAACGCTTGCTCAAGTCGCTCGGTGAGGCTACCCAACGTCAGGAAGGGCGAGGAGAGCCTGCGGTTCTACTCGTGTCGCCACGTTTGCGGCCCGTGCTGGCGCGTATGACCCGGCATGCCGTGCGCGGACTGCACGTGCTTGCGTTTGGCGAGATACCGGACGACCGGCGCATTCGGCTGACAACCACCATCGGCGCGTGAGCCGGTTCGCGCAACGGATCAGGGAAAGGGATCGCGATGAAGATCAGACGTTTTCAGGGAGCGGATGTCCGCAGCGTTCTGCGGCAGGTACGCGAAGCACTGGGGCCGGAAGCGGTCATCCTTTCCAACCGCAGGGAAGGTGCCGGTGTGGAGATCGTGGCTGCAGCCGACTACGACGAAGCGAGCGTCTGGCAGGCGGCGGGGCGCGCCGAATCTCGTCGGAACTTCCATCCTTCGGTCACGAACGACGCTGTAATGCATGCCACCGAATCCGCGCCGGAACCGCAGTCGGCAAGCTTGCAGGAGGTTCGCGAGGAGCTCGCCCGTCTCAAAACCTTGCTGGAGGAACGGCTTGACAGCTTGTCCTGGAGTCAGTGGCTTCAACTCCACCCGCATCAGCGGGCGGCATTTCGGGAGCTTCAGAGTCTGGAGCTGAGTCCGGGCGCCATTCGTGAGGTGCTTCAGGAACTGCGGACCACGCTGGATGAGGATCAGTCCCGACGCGATGCGATGGTTGCCTTGGTACAGCGGCTGTCGATTCCCGTCGAGGATCCCCTTTCCCAAGGCGGTATCATCGCGCTGGTGGGCACCACTGGCGTGGGCAAGACGACGACACTGGCGAAGCTTGCTGCAAGGCAGGTCATGGCGCACGGACCCCAGTCCGTCTGTTTGGTGTCCAGCGATGGCCACAGGATCGGTGCTCATGAACAGCTCATTATCTATGGCCGTCTTCTCGGTGTCGGCGTCCGCGTGGCGGAGACGCCCGAAGAGTTGCGACATGTCCTGGGCGAGTTGAGCCACGTGCCGCTGGTGCTGGTGGACAGTGCGGGCATGGGCCAACGAGATCAACGCTTAGCCCATCAACTGCAGCGTCTGCACAGTGTCACGGACAGGCTCCGTGCCTATGTCGTTCTTCCGGCTTCGGCGCGTCTGGAAGTCCTCGAGCAGACCCTTGCTGTGCTCGGTCCGGAGCTTCTCGCGGGCGCCATGATCAGCAAACTCGACGAAGCCATCTCTCTGGGGCCGATTTTGTCCGTACTGATCCGATACCGCTTGGGCGCGATGTACCTCACCAATGGTCAGCGGGTGCCGGAGGATCTGTTGCGCGTACGGCCGGCCGATTTGGTTGTCCGTGCCCGTGACTGCGCGCGCCGCAGCGGGATCAGCGCAACGCACGGGTCAGAGCGTGCGATTCGAGCCGGATGAACCAAGGGGATGGCAATGCAGGTGGCGAAACAGGCGGCGGGCCTTGAAAAAACAGCTGGAGCGCGGTTGCTCGCCGTCGCCAGCGGTAAGGGTGGGGTTGGGAAAACCACGGTCGCGTTGAACCTCGCCATTGGGCTTGGGCAACTGGGACGCCGGGTGATTCTGGTCGACGCTGATCTGGGCTTGGCGAATGTCGATGTGCTGCTCGGGATTCAGCCGCATGCGCATCTCGGACAGTGGCTGGACGGACAGGTCCCGCTTGCGCATCTGCTCGTCGATATCGCCGACCAGGTGCAACTGGTGGCTGCCAGCTCGGGTGCTCGCTTCATGGCCGATCTGGATGCACACGGACGGCGCCGCGTTTCGGATGCGATTGGGCAGTTGCGCTCATTGGCGGATTGGGTGGTGCTGGATCTAGGCGCTGGGATCGCGCCCGCGGTCCGGGATTTCGCCGCGCTCGCCGATGAGGTGCTGGTGGTCGTATGCGATGATCCGACCTCGCTCACGGATGCCTACGCCCTGATCAAGGTGCTCCACCAAGAAGAAGGTATGTTGCACTTTGGGGTGATGGCCAACCAGACCGCCAGTCCGGCAGGGGGTGAGAGGCTGTTCGCGAAGCTGGCTGGTGTCGTCGAGCGCTTTCTGGCGATTCCACTGACCTATCGGGGCGCTGTTCCATTCGACGGATGCGTGCGCGATGCGCTTGAACGGCAGTGCGCGTTGATGGCCTGTCATCCCCACGCAGCGGCGAGTCTGGCGTTCAAGCGTCTAGCCCGATCGGTCGATAAGCTGGATGAACGCGCCATGCTCCGCCACGTCCTTCACGATTCAGGGGATTGCCCCATCGCCTAGGGCGAATTGCTGCGGAAGGACATCGTGGACGCTGGATTTGCAGATCCGGATTCGTTGCGCTGTCACCACGCCGTTTCGCGGCAGAGAACAACAGCAAGAGATCGAACCTGTGGATATTTTCAGTCTGATCGGTCTGGTCCTCGCCGTGGTTGCCGTGATCGGCGGCAGCATACTCAAGGGCAGTGGGGTTGCAGCGCTGCTCAATCCGGCAGCCTTCGTGATCGTGGTGGTGGGCACATTTGCGTCCATTTGCCTGCATACGCCCATGCCGGTGTTCGTGCATGCCGTGAAGATGCTGCGCCTGCTGTTCGCGCCTCCGCACTCGGATCTGAATGAAATCATCCAGAAAGTAGTGGGATGGAGCCAGATCGCGCGTAAGGAGGGCCTGCTGGGTCTGGAGAAAGTCATTGAGCAGGAGCAGGGTGAATTCGAGCGCAAGGGCATCCAACTGCTCGTCGACGGCACGGGCCCCGAGACCATCCGACAGATCCTCGAGGTCGAGGTATCGGTCAAGGAGCACCGTGACCTGCAGGGAGCAAAAGTGTTCGAGTCCATGGGTATCTACTCGCCAACGCTCGGCATCATCGGCGCCGTGCTGGGCTTGATGTCGGTGATGCAGCATCTGGACGATCCGAGCCATCTGGGTACCGGAATTGCTGCGGCCTTCGTCGCCACTGTCTATGGCATTGGCTTTGCCAATCTGCTGCTGCTCCCGGCATCGGCCAAACTCAAGGCGGCCGTGCAGGCCCAGACGCAGGTCAAGGAGGTGCTGATCGAGGGTTTTCTAGCCATCGCGCACGGCGAGAATCCGCGCAACATTGAGACCCGATTGAAGGGCTATCTCCACCATTGAAGGCGCTGTGATGCCGAAGAGGGGACACGAAGAACACGTCAATCACGAGGCCTGGGCCATCCCCTACGGCGACCTCGTGACGTTGCTCTTGGCCTTTTTCGTGGTCATGTATTCCTTGTCCTCCGTCAACGAGGGCAAATATCGCATCCTCTCCGAGGCGCTCCAGGCCGCCTTCCGCGGGGATACCCGGACGCTCGAGCCGATACAGATCGGGGCGGTTCGCAAGGGTGCCGAACCCCGTGAGGAGCCGACGATGATCCAACTGCCACTGGCAGCGTCGCCAGTGGGAAAGCTGATGCCTAATGCCGATCAGGCGTCGAGCGGCGAGACGCTGATGCAGATCGCGGGGCAAATCGAAGCTCTCATCGGTGAATCCTTGCCGGCCGAGTGGGTGGTGATTCGTCGCCATCGTCAATGGATCGAAGTCGAAATCCAGACCGACCTGCTGTTCGAGAGTGGCGCCGCCGAGCTCGATGCACGTGCGCTACCCATCATCGATCGGCTCGCCGAAGTGTTGGGGCCTTTTCCCAATCCGATTCACATCGAAGGGCATACCGATAACCAGCCCATCCATACAGTACAGTTTCCATCCAACTGGGAGTTGTCGGCTGCCCGGGCAGCCACAGTGGTGCGGCGATTCGAGGCCCAGGGTGTCGAATCATCGCGCATGACGATCATCGGCTTGGGTCAGCATCGCCCGGCAGCATCCAACGATTCGGTGGATGGGCGCAACCGGAATCGGCGGGTCGTGATCGTCGTTCTGGATCCGGTGCTCGGCGATGGTGTGCCGGCGAGAAGCTACTCAGCGATGCAGGACGACAAGCGTCAATGATGACCAGCAACTTCACGACGGGACAGTCCTCTGGATCCGCAAGGGCGCGCCCATGAGTCTCGTCACGGCTCTGGGGGTTGCCTTGTTCGGCGGAACGTGGGGAGCTGCGCTGGCCTGGCTGCTGTTGCGCGTGGCCATGCGTCGCCAAGCCCAGGTCGCCGAATCGCTACAGCGTGGCCTGGCCGACTTGCAGGGACAATATTGGGTGCTCCGGCAGTTTCTGAGCCAATTCGGCGCAGCGCCAGGCATTTCCGTCGTGTCACCAGAGGCAAGTGCTGCGGCATCGGAGCAACGGTATGAGCGCGCGATCCGGATGGCCCGGCAAGGCGCGCATGCCACGTATCTCATGGAAACCTGCGGTCTCAATCAGGCCGAAGCCGAGTTGCTGGTCCGGTTACACGCGGCCGCCGAGAGGGCGAAATGCGGGACGGGTGGTGCGGGATGAACGAGGAAGCGGTCTAGTGCTGAGGGTGCCCAACGGGCTCGGCCGGACGGTCGCGGCGTTGGCGATCCTCCTTGCGGTGACGGTCGCGGCGCGTGCGGGGGAGGAAGTGAATGACCAGATCCGTCTGGCCGTCCAGGCTGCTTTGCAGGCGCGGTGGCCGGACCAGGAACTTCGGATCGAACTCGTCGAACCGGATACGCGCCTGAAGCTATCGGTTTGTGACAAACCGGTCACAGTGGAGCCGCTGCATGCCGGTGCATTGCGCTCGGCAATGACCCTGGCGGTGTCCTGTGCAGGGGAGCACCGCTGGAGAGTCTATGTCACGGCGCGAGTCAGCGTCATGGGCGACGTGGTAGTGGCGCGCCATCCGCTGGTCCCGGGCGCCGTCCTGACGGCACAGGATGTGGTGATGGATCGTCGTGAGCTGACCGATTTGGCTCTGGGCTATCTGAAGCAGGTCGATGCGGCGATCGGTAGCACTTTGCGCCAGCCGGTCGCCGAGGGCGCCGTGATTCTTCCAGGGCAGTTGGTGCAGCCGCGGGCCGTGCGCCGTGGTCAGCGGGTCGTGATCGAAGCGGTCCGCGGTTCCATGCAGGTGAATGGAAGTGGCGAGGCACTGGCCGATGGGATGCCGGGCGAGCGGATCAAGGTCCGCAACTCGGGCAGCGGGCGAGTCGTGGAAGCGACGGTCAGGCCAGACGGGCGAGTGCGCGTCGATTTTTGAGATGGAGGGGGCTATGGAAACATCTGATCGGCTCAGGAGTGACGGTCCGTCACTCGACACCATCCTGGGGGCGCTCGGTCGTCTGCAGGATTGCCTCGAGCGGGAAACATGGAGTCTCGCCCAGCCGGGAACGCCGGATCTCGCTGCGATTGCCGCCGAAAAAATGCAGTGTCTGGACGCCTTGTTGCCGTTGGATCGCGCACTGTGTGCCTTGGCCGATCAGACGGAGACCAAGAATTCGAAAAGTCTGATGCAGCGTTGGCTCATGAAACAGGCGGCGCCCGCAGATATCGTGAGTCGGGTGCAATCGACCCTGGAGACTTGCCAACGGTTGAATCAGCGCAATGGCGCCATTTTGCTCGCCCGGCAACGTCACGTTGCGCTGGCCCTGCAGACGCTCGGCGTCGTGTCTGAACATCCGCTATATACCGCCCAAGGCGGCGTGAGTGTGGGACGCCGTGGCATGACCAGTGTGCGCGTTTGAGGAAGTCGCTGCCGCTCGCCGTCGAAGTGGCGGGTCAGGACGGAACGAGTCACTGCCCAGGCGAACGGGTCGGGAGCATGGCAAACAATTACCTGCTGATCGATTTCGAGAACGTGCAGCCGGAGAGCATCGCGCTGCTGGACGAGCTCGACTTTACGATCCTTTTGTTCGTCGGCGCCCATCAGACCAAGATCCCGCTTGCGCTGGCGACGCAGTTGCAGCAACTGGGGGAGCGGGCGCGATACATCCGCATCGAGGGGAATGGCCCCAACGCGCTCGATTTCCACATCGCCTTTACGATTGGGGAGTTGGCGCGTGTCGATTCTGAGGGCTATTTACACATCATCTCCAGGGACACCGGCTTCGACCCGCTCATCCGCTATGCGAGATAGCGGCGCATCGCGGTGCAGCGCAGCGCCACGATCGCCGAGATTCCCTTGCAGAAGCGCCTGAGTGACCGTCTTTTGAGTCAAGTGCGGTGCAGGGAGTTGTTCCAGGGTTGGATGGTGCGGACCATGGCGTTGAGCGTGGAGAGCACACTTGTGCATGCAAGCGACCAAGGCGACCTTGGGCAGTTTGCCGGCGCTGAT
>DATLZY010000013.1:0-19664 GCA_035573755.1 Candidatus Acidiferrales bacterium | reverse complement strand
CGGGACGAGCCACTCGTATCCTGGCGCACCGATCTGACCAATCTCATTTATTACCTCGACCGGCCCATCCCGCGGGCCGAGCGGGCGGGCGACCTGCAGCGGCTCGATGCCCGCTGGGTGCTGGCGCCGAGCCGCACGGTGACGAGCCTGGTTGCGGCGGTCCCGGTGACCGGGCATTGCGCACTCGATGTCGGTGACGGCTACCTTTGGCTCATCCGCGTCGGCCCGCCGGTGGATGCACCTGAAGTCTCCGCGTTCAGTAGCCCAGACTGCGACCCCCGTCCACTGCCAGCACCTGGCCGGTGACATAAGGCGCGTCGAACAGCAGGAAGGCGACGGTGCGCGCAATGTCCGCGGGCGTCCCGGATCGCTTCAGCGCGACCCGTTCCACGATGCGTTCGCGGGCCTGCGTGGACATCGGCCGCTCCGGCCAGAGGATGGCGCCAGGCGCCACGGCGTTGACCCGCACCTCCGGTGCCAGTTCGCGCGCAAGCGCCCGGGTCATCATCGTGAGCCCCGCCTTGGCCGCGGAGTAGACCGGATGATCCTTGAGCGGGCGTTCGGCGTGGATGTCCACGAGATTCACCACGGCACCCCGAGTGGCGCGTAGAGACTGGGCCAAGGCCTGGGTGAGGAAGTAGGGCGCACGCAGATTGGTGCCCATGAGGTCGTCCCATTGCGCGGCTGTCGTGGCGCCGACAGGCGTCGGGTAGAAGGTCGAGGCATTGTGCACGAGACCATCCAGCCTGCCCCAACGGTGCCGGGCGGCATCGGCCAGCATCTCGAGCTGGGCCGGCTCGCGCAGGTCCGCGCCATGGCAATCGGCGCTGTCCGCGCGCTGGGCGTTGAGTTCATCCACCAGCGTGCGGGCGGCCTCGGCGGCATGGTGGTAGTGGATCAGCACGCGCGCGCCCCGGCTGTGCAGTTCCCGGGCGATGGCCGCACCGATGCGCCGCGCGGCTCCGGTGACGAGCACGCAGGGGGGATGATCGTGGGACATGGCAGCGCCTCGTCGTTTGGAACACAATCCGTGCATGGTAACCGCATCTTCTTCCGATCTGCCCCTTCCATCCGCAGCGGCACGCGCCCATAGCGCCCGACTCTGCGCGCACATTGCCGCACAGATCGCGCAAGCCGGCGGCAGCATTGGTTTTGATCGCTACATGGAGCTCGCGCTCTACGCGCCGGGGCTAGGCTATTACAGCGCCGGTGCCGCCAAATTCGGGGCGGAGGGCGATTTTGTGACTGCGCCCGAGCTGACGCCGCTGTTCGGCCGCACGCTCGCCGCACCGTGCGGTGAATGGCTCGCGCAACTCGGGCCCGATGCGTGGATGCTCGAGTTGGGGGCGGGCAGTGGCGTGCTGGCGGCCGATGTCTTATCGGCGCTGGCCCAATGTGGCCAATTGCCGGCGACCTACGCGATCCTCGAGCGCAGCGCCGAGTTGCGCGAGCGCCAGCGCCAGTTGTTGCAAGCCCGCGTTCCGGATCTGCTCGACCGGGTGCGCTGGCTCGATGGGCTGCCCGATGCGCCGATTGAGGGCGTGCTGCTCGCCAACGAGGTGCTGGACGCGCTGCCCGTGGTGCGGGCGCGCAAGACGGGAGCGGGCTGGATGGAGCTGCGGGTCGGCGGGGATGCAGAGCAGGGTTTTGCCGATGTGCTTGCGCCGGCCTCACCCGAGCTCGCCGGCCAACTCGAGGCCATCGAGGCAGTGCTGGGGCTCGCCTTGCCGCCCGGCTATACCACCGAACTGCAACCCTGGCTGCCGGCCTGGATGACATCCTTGGGCGCGAGTTTTTCGCGCGGCGCGATGTTGTGGATCGACTACGGCCTGCCGCGCCATCAGTATTACCATCCCGAACGGGCGAGCGGCACCTTGCGTTGCCACTATCGCCACCGCGCCCTCGATGATCCCTATCGGTGGCCGGGCTTGCAGGACATCACCGCCTGGGTCGATTTCACTGCCCTTGCCGAGGCTGCCCAAGCTGCCGGCTGGGTCGTGGACGGCTATACCACTCAGGTCGCGTTCCTGATCGGCGCGGGTATCGAGTCGGAACTGGCGCAGCTCGATCCGGTGGCGGATTACAACCTATTGCAGCGCACCAAGCGCCTGCTCATGCCGGGAGAGATGGGCGAAGCATTCAAGGTGATGGCGCTCGCCAAGGGCGAGCTCGACTGTCCGCCCGCATTGGCGCTGTTCGATCAGCGCGCTCGGCTCTGGCCGATGCGCTGATGCTTCGCTGACGATCGTGCCGATCTGGGGATATCCCAAACGGCGGCTTCAGTGATGGCCGCCCATCCGTTGCATCAGATCACCGCCGCGTCCATCCTTTCCGAAGATTTCTTGCTTGTAGGTGGCGTGACAGCCGGTGCACTGCGCCAAGGTGAGGCTCAGACTCGCCAAGACCCCGTCTGCGTCCTTGCGGTGCGCCGCGGCGGAGATTTCATCAGCGGTCTTGTGAAAAGCGATCGCGCGCTCGGCAAATCCCGGTGCGCCGGCGCCTATGCGTTGACACTGGCCCTCCATTTCGCGGGAATAGCCCATGGAGGCTGCCGCCGCTTCGATGGCCGGGAAATCCTTTGCGGCCAGGCCCGCAACGATCGCCTGGACGGCCTCGAGGTGCGCGCGCATATTCTGTTTCTGGTGGTTGGCCATGAGCAGGCTGAGCGGCAGTGGGGTGCGGTTGTCGACGTGATGTTGGGCCATGGAGCCGTGACGGGGTGCATCGGGCGCCTCTGCGCCAGCCGCGAAGCTCATGCTCAGGAACAGCGCGCCAGGCAGCAACATCTTGACGGTCATCCGAATCTCCGCTGGTTGAGTCGATGCCGCACCATTCACGGTCACCAGGGCGCCCTCAATGGTGTCAGTTTATCCCACGGGATCCACATCGGGACTGCGGCCGATTGTCACAGCTTGATGAGCCGAACGCTTATCAGCGGGCTCACGCGAGGAATAGGATGAGCACCCCGAAGATGATGCGATACCAGGCGAAAAGGGTGAAATCGTGGTTCTGGATGTAGCGCAGCAGGGCGCGCACCGCAATGAAGGCGCTGGCGAAGGCGGCCAGGAAACCCACGGTGAACGGCCCCAGATCCTCGATGCTGAGCAGTCCGCCATGTTTGTAAAGGTCGTAGAGGGTCGCGGCGAACATGGTGGGAATGGCGAGGAAGAACGAGAATTCCGTTGCCGCCCGGCGCGAGAGACCGAACCAGAGCCCGCCGATGATGGTCGCGCCCGAGCGCGACACGCCGGGAATGAGTGCGACGGTTTGCGCCAGCCCGACCCGGAGGGCGTCGCGGGTGCGCATCTCCTCCACCCCGTGGATGCGGACGACGTGGGGACGCCGCTCGGTCCACAGAATGAACACACCGCCCAGGATCCAGGCGGCCGCGACGATGGGTGTCTGGAACAGCACGTCCTTGATGGGCCCGATGAACAGCGCGCCCAGCATCGCGGCCGGCAGAAAGGCGATGAGGACGTTGACCGCGAAACGCTGCGCCGCAGGATCGCTCGGCAAGCCGCGGATTACGCCGCTGAGCCGGGCGCGATACTCCCAGCAGATCGCCAGGATGGCGCCGAGTTGAATCACGACCTCGAATAGTTTGCCTTTCTCGTCGTGCACGCCCATGAGTTCGGCGGCGAGGATGAGGTGTCCGGTGCTGGAGACTGGGAGAAACTCCGTCAGCCCTTCGATGATGCCGAGGATCAGCGCCGCGAGATAGGCCGACATGCGAAAGCTCCAGCAGATGAACGACGGCCATTATGACCTGCCGGCACGCGCGCCCGCCATTCGGAGCGGACGGGTGTTGTACGGCACAAGAGCCGAGCCGGTGTCGCCGACGATCAGCTCTCGGATAGCGCCCTTTGAATTGCGTGCAGCCGCGCCTGTCGCAGGGCCTGGCCCAAGTCCTGGCCCGTGAGGCCGGCTTGACGCAGGGGCTCACTGGTGACGGTCTGCATCGCAGCCAGCACGGTCCGCAGGCGGTTCGCCCTGGGTGAAGTCTCGTGCGCAAACGCTTCCCATGCCCGCAACAGGTCGAGGAATTCCATCAGCCGGGCGGGCCGGCGCAGGGCGTCGCAGCGTTCCAGAAACGCCAGCCAGGGTTCCGCATCGTTTCCCTCTGGTAATGTTGCCCCCGGTCCCAGTGCCAGCGCCGCCAGATCGGCGAAGCGGGCCGGGATGCGGTAACGTGCGGCGACGGCGGTGTGAGCGGCGGGCGCCACGTCGGCGGCATACCAGAGGGCGGCATAGCGCACCGTCGGGCGGGGATCGTCCGGCGCCAGGCGGTCGAGAAAGCGCCGCCAGAGCGGTTGCACCGTCTCTGGCCAAGGCAATTCGGGCCACAGCACGGCATGCGCGCCGCAAGCCTGCAGGACCTCGAAAAACATCCCGGGCGCCGCCTGTTCCAGCGCTTTCTCCCATTCCCGCCAGATCCGCTCGGGCGGGAGTTCACCCAGCATCCCCTCGGCGACCATCCGGCCCATCAACGTCAGGGTTTCCGGCGCAACCGTAAAACCCAGCGGTGCCAGACGGGCGGCAAAACGGGCCACGCGCAGGATGCGCAGCGGGTCTTCCACGAAGGCCGGTGAGACATGCCGCAGCAATCGGGCCGCCAGGTCGCGCTGACCGCCAAAGGGATCGATCAGCGCGCCATCAGCGGCGCGCGCCATGGCATTGATGGTGAGATCGCGCCGCCGCAGATCCTCCTCGAGCGTCACGCTGGGATCGGCATGCACCGTGAAGCCGTGGTGGCCGGGACCGCTTTTGCGCTCGGTGCGGGCGAGGGCGTATTCCTCGCCGGTCGTGGGATGCAGGAACACCGGGAAATCGCGACCCACCTGCCGAAAACCCTGCGCGCGCATCTGCTCAGGGGTTGCGCCCAGGACCACGTGGTCGCGTTCGTGCACCGGCAGGCCCAGCATCTCGTCACGCACCGCTCCACCGACGAGATAGGTTTGCAGCGGGTTTTCGCCTTGTTTCACACCGGTCATGGGCAGTACGTATTCCGGGTTGGGAGAATGGCGAGAAGACGCGATGGCATGTGCCGCTCGGTCGGAATCCATCTCAAGCGGCGATTATCGCAGGGGATGCCGGGGACGGGCGGTCCGATACTCATCTCGACATCGCCTCGGGCGCCCACAGTCGCCAGATGCGTCCCTGCCGGGAGTCGCTGACATAAACCGCGCCATCGGGTCCGATGGTCAGGTCGCTGGGCGGGTAGCGCGCGGCGCCGGGATCGCGGATCAGATCGTGGCCCGCGAAGCCCCGCACGAACGGGCGGCTGGACGCTGCCGTGCCATTCGGTGTGATGGAAACGAATTCAATGGCATATCCGGCCTGCGGCAGGAGTGCACGGTTCCAGGAGCCGTGCAGTGCGATCGGCGCGCCGCCCCGATACGGTGGCGGCAGACGTTCGTCGTCATCGAAGACGAGCGCATGGGGTGCCGTATGGGCCGGCAATGCGAGCATGGGTCGCGAATACTCGGCGCAGCGGCCGACGCGCTTCGTCTCCGCCATATTCCGGGGCCAGGACGCGCCAGCCCGCGGCGGGGTCGAAATAGCAGCATGGCCACCCGAAATCGCTGCCGGGCGTGAGACGCAGCAATTCCTCGGCCGGGTTTTCCGCATTGGCCTTGGCATCGTAGCGATCGGGCCAGAGCCCGCTGAGCTGATCGCGGCCGTGCTGGACGGCGTAGAGCATTTCATCGGTCCTGCGCCAGGCGAGCGCGACGGCATGGCGGACGCCGCGCGCCTGCGCTGTTCCATCGGCGGGATGCCGTTGCCCGGTCCTGGTTGCATCATAGCGCCAGATCCCCGCTTGCACATCGCGTTCGGGACAGGGATCCCGACCAGGCGAACCGGGCCTGCGATCGGTCCGTTGGCAGGCATTGGAGGGCGCCCCGACGTTCACGAAGAGGTGGCTGCCGCGGTTGTCCAAAGCGATCGATTTGGCGGCATGCTGACGCTGATCAGGAAACCCGCTGACCAAGATGGCGGGTGGCTCGATCGGGCGCCCGCTTTGGCGGTCCAGGGGATAGCGGAGGATGCGTCGATCTTCGCCGACAAACAGGGTGTTATCGATCAAGGCCAGACCCGTGCTGCCGGCCTCGCCGAAGCGAAATCCGGCATCGGCCTGGCCATCGCCGTTCAGATCCTGAAGGGCGATGATCGGTCCGCGGCCATCCACTGCCGGGAAGGGTGCTGCAAAGGTGCGGGCCGGGCCATCGGTCATGGCATAGACCGTGCTCTCGAGGCCGATCGCCAGATGACGTGCGGCGCCGAGGCCGTCGGCAAAAACCTGTGCGCACCACCTGAAGGGTAGCGAAAGACGATCGGGGGCACGGGCTGTCCTCGGCCGCATGACCGAAAACGGCCACGGACAAAGCGACCCTAAGCGGCATCCGCCATGTGGTGCGGACGCTGGCGCCAGAATGAGGCGATGCACCGGCTGGATGCTCATTGCATGCACAGCGTGCACGATGACGCGAATTTCATTCAGGTCGGTCCCGGTCGCTATACTCATGCGCCAGGCGGATGAGTGTTGATGAGGGAGCAAGGTAGCGCCACGAATCGTCATCACCGACAATGTCCATGCTATTGCGGGGGGGCTGGTTGGCGCAGGAATTGCGAAATGACATTCGGGCACGACAGAGGCAAGCTCGCTCTTGATCCGGCTCCGGTTGGATTTGCCAGATTCGGATGAACAACGCGTTGCTGTGGTCACCTACCCCCTGAGGGGTGGCTTCCGAAATCCAAAGAGATCAAGCAGCGGGTTCGGAACTGCATCGGTCCGGATTGCGACTTGGGACATATCGACCGCGGGAGGGCACCGTCAACATGCAGCGTGGATTGATCATTGCGGGATTACTGCTGCTGGCGATCGGGGTCTCATGGCCATTGTGGATCCGCCTGCGGCTGGGCAGATTGCCCGGCGACTTCTACTGGCGCAGCGACAACATCGCGTTTTATTTCCCGCTGACCACGAGTTTGCTCGTGAGCCTAGTGCTTGGTCTCGTGTTCTGGCTCGTGCGGCGCTGACGGGTTTTCTGCACCAGCCGGTTTGAGTAAACTTCGGGCGCACCAGTCGGACCTTCGGGTATGACGACAAGGTTTTCGAAGGGAAAGACCGAACCATGACTAAAAGCAGATGGGTTGGGCTTGTGCTGCTGGTTCTTGGGACGGGCATGGGTCAGGCTCAGGGCGCAGGGTTCCTCTCGGCAGATGTGCTGGAGCGTGCTTACCAGGCACATCTGAGATTTGATGGCCTTGGCGAGTCCAGGCCAAAAACAGCCCCATCGCAGCCCTTGGGGGAGCATTTTTTTCTCACGGTCGATCACCGCTTGCAAGATGAGGTTCTGGGCAATTTCAATCTTCCGCTCGAAGCGCTGTCGGCCGGGGTCGGCGGTCGATATACCTTGACGCCCCTGTCAGCCGGCATCTCCATGGATCTTTTCGGGGAAATGGCTTACCTGAATCGCTACGATGACCTGTTTGCGACCGAGCAGTGGCAGGGCTACGGCTTGGGTGGCGGTCTGCGGATGGGTATTCAGGACGCCTTCGAACTCGAATTCGGGGTCTTGCAGAACGCGCTCGACAATCGCCGTGATGATCTGAATTCCGGACTTCTGCGCTATTCTCTGGGCGCCATGTATCGGCTGACGCCCAACTTCGGGTTGACTGCGTCCTTTACCACCGGTGAGTACGAAAAGGATTTGCAAGGTCAAGACTTGTCGGAATGGCGATTCGGTGCGCGTCTGGGATTCTGATTCTGCCGACGTGTCTTCGGATATCAGGTGTGGCGGTCGGCGGGGGGTTGGCTCATCCCAATCCACCTCACGAATCCCATGGACTGGATCAGTCTGTCGCGGCTTTCAAGTCCTCTTGCGAGCCAGCGTGAGTCCGTCCGCGATAGGCAGCAGGGACAGATCGATGCGCTCGTCGTTGCGCCGCGCAGCGTTGAACGCTCGCAAGGCGACGGTATCCGCATCAGCCACGGCCGGGTCGGCCACATGGCCGGACCATAAGGTGTTGTCCACGGCGATGATTCCGCCTGGGCGCAGCAAGTCCAGACAGGCCTCGAAATAGGCAGCGTAGCCGGTCTTATCGGCATCGATGAAGGCGAAGTCGAATTGCCCCGATTCGCCTGAGTCGATCAATTCGCGCAGGGTTTCGAGCGCGGGGCGCAGGTGCAGACGGATGCGGTTCGAGACACCTGCCTGTTGCCAGTATCTTTGGGCGGTCGCGGTCCACTGGGCATTGATGTCGCAGGCGATGAGTTCGCCGTCTTCCGGCAGGGCCAGCGCCGTGATGAGCGCACTGTAGCCCGTGTAGACGCCGATCTCGAGCGTGCGGCGCGCGCCAATGGCGCGGATTAGGAAGTCCAGGAACTGCCCTTGCTCCGGCGCGATCTGCATGTTGGATTCGGGCATCCCTGCCGTTTCTTCACGCAGGGCTCGGGCGATGTCCGGCTCACGCACGCCGAATTGACAGAGATAGGCGCTGAGCCGATCGTCCATCGTCAGCGTCTTGCGGCTCATGGGTTCAGCCCCGCTTCATGGTGTCGAAGAATTCGCCGTTGGTCTTGGTGTTCTTCATGCGGTCGAGCAAAAACTCGATGGCGGCCAGTTCATCCATGGAATGCAGGAGCTTGCGCAAGATCCAGATCTTCTGCATTTCTTCCTGGGAGATGAGGAATTCCTCGCGCCGGGTTCCCGAACGGTTGATGTTGATGGCGGGAAAGATGCGCTTTTCGGCGATGCGGCGCTCGAGGTGAATTTCCATGTTGCCGGTGCCCTTGAATTCCTCGTAGATCACGTCATCCATGCGCGATCCGGTGTCGACGAGGGCGGTGGCGATGATGGTCAGCGAGCCGCCTTCTTCGATGTTGCGGGCGGCACCGAAAAAGCGTTTGGGGCGATGCAGCGCATTGGCGTCCACGCCGCCGGTCAGCACCTTGCCGGAAGACGGTACCACGGTGTTATAAGCGCGCGCCAGACGGGTGATGGAGTCGAGCAGCACCACGACGTCCCGCTTGTGCTCAACTAGCCGTTTGGCTTTTTCGATCACCATTTCCGCCACCTGAACATGGCGGGTGGCCGGCTCGTCGAAGGTGGAGGCGATCACCTCGCCT
Source organism: Candidatus Acidiferrales bacterium (assembly GCA_035573755.1). Lineage (GTDB taxonomy): Bacteria > Pseudomonadota > Gammaproteobacteria > UBA5335 > UBA5335 > Macondimonas. The sequence continues at coordinate 10,534 of DATLZY010000013.1, read as the reverse complement.
CGCACCGAACGGCTCATTTCGGTGACTTCCTCCGGGCGTTCGTCGATGAGCAGGACGATGAGGTAGCACTCGGGATGATTGGCTGCAATGCTGTGGGCGATGTTTTGCAGCATCATGGTCTTGCCGGCCTTGGGCGGCGAAACGATGAGGCCGCGTTGACCCTTGCCGATGGGCGCGATCATATCGATGATGCGGGAAGTCAAGTCTTCGGTGCTGCCGTTGCCCTGTTCAAGGCCTAGGTTTTCCTTGGCGAACAAGGGTGTGAGGTTTTCGAACAGGATTTTGTGATGGGAGGCCTCGGGTCGCTCGAAATTGATCTCATCGACTTTCAGCAGCGCGAAGTAGCGCTCGCCTTCCTTGGGGGGGCGGATCCGGCCGGTGACGGTGTCGCCGGTGCGCAGATTGAACCGGCGGATCTGGCTCGGCGAGACATAAATGTCATCGGGGCCCGCCAGATAGGAGCTGTCCCCGGATCGGAGAAAACCATAGCCGTCCTGCATGATCTCCATGACGCCGTCCCCGAAGATCTCGTCGCCGTTTTTCGCGACGTGCTTCAGGATGGCGAAGATGATGTCCTGCTTGCGCGACCGTGCGGTTCCTTCGATGTTCATCGACTGCGCCAGAGCGACGAGCTCGGCGGCCGGCATTTTCTTCAGATCAGTGAGGTTCATGCAGCGGTTACTCGAAAATGGGCTGAAGCCGGTTCGAATGATGGGAAATGGTTTTGGGGATGGCGCGGATGGGTTTGTGGACCGATTGCGTTTTTAGGCAACGAACACAGGACGATGCAAGCAGCCTTTTGTCGTTGATCTGATATTGTTTTTCTCAGAGTCGACCCCTGGCGGCGTCAGGGGTCATTCGAGGTACTGCGATGGCCAGATAGATTATAGCTGACTGTCAAGGAATGTGGTCAGCTGTGATTTCGACAGTGCGCCTACCTTCGTCGCTTCGACGTTACCGCCCTTGAAGAGCATCAGTGTAGGGATACCTCGAATTCCGTACTTGGGAGGGGTCTGGGGATTTTCATCGATGTTGAGTTTGGCGATTCGGAGCCGCCCCGCATATTGCTCCGACACCTCGTCCAGAATCGGGGCGATCATCTTACAGGGTCCGCACCATTCGGCCCAGTAATCCACCAGGACGGGCAATGGGGACTGCAGCACTTCCCGCTCGAAATTCTCATCCGTGACATGGGTGATGGCACCGCTCACGAAACATACCTCCACAGCAAGACAGAAATAATGGATTCTTGGGCCGGAAACGCGAGAATGCGTCGGCGGGAACCGTCCGGATGTGACTCGACCGGACCGGATGAGGCAGAATAGATCGCAGATCCAATGAAACAGCTCAGGATTAGATTACCCAGTGATCGACCCAAAATGCAATAGGATGGCCCGCCCCACTGCGTGTGCGGGACAGGGCAGGACCGCATGATCGACGCCGCCGAACCGCAGTTGCCGCCACGGACATTCGCCGAGCTTGCACTTCACCCCGAGTTACTGGCCGGAACGACAAGGGCCGGGTTCTCCCGATGTACGCCGATCCAGTCTGCGAGCTTGCCGTTTGCGTTGGCCGGACGAGATGTGGTTGGTCAAGCCCAGACCGGAACGGGCAAGACAGCAGCTTTCCTGCTCGCGGCCATGCAGCGTTTGTTGGCGCAGGAACCGGACGCTGGCCGCAAACCCACCCAGCCTCGTGCTCTGGTGTTGGCGCCTACTCGGGAACTGGCGATCCAGATTCATCGGGATGGCATGCAGTTAGGGGCGTCGACCGGCCTGCGCTTGGGTGTCGTCTACGGGGGAACGGGCTATCATGCCCAGCGCGCCGCGCTTCGGGAAGGAGTGGACCTGTTGGTGGGCACGCCTGGTCGGCTCATCGACTACCTGAAACAAGGTGCCTTCGATCCGCGGGCCGTCGAGGTGGTTGTTTTGGACGAAGCGGATCGGATGTTCGATCTGGGCTTTATCAGCGACGTGCGTTTTCTGATGCGCCGCCTGCCACCACCCAGACAGCGGCTCTGTCTGTTGTTTTCCGCCACGCTCTCGCACCGCGTGATCGAGCTGGCCTACGAGCACATGAACGATCCACAGATCGTCAGGACCCAGGCGGAACAGGTCACGGCCGCCGGTGCCCGCGAACGGTTGTACCACGTGGCGAGCGAGGAAAAAATGGCCGTGCTCCGCGCGGTGCTCCAAGCCCATGGCGATGAACGCACCATCATTTTCGTCAATACCCGCCGCGCATCGGAAAAAATCGAGCAGCGACTGCGCGCGCAGCATGTTGCTGTCTGCAGACTCAGTGGCGATGTCCCGCAGAACAAGCGGTTGGCACTGCTAAAAGACTTCACCGAGGGACATGCCCGGGTCCTTGTCGCCACCGACGTGGCGGCCCGCGGACTGCATATCCCCGATGTCGGTCTGGTCATCAATTATGATTTGCCTCAGGATGCCGAGGATTACGTGCATCGCATCGGCCGCACGGCCCGCGCCGGCGCCGAGGGGGACGCCGTCTCTCTGTGCTGTGAACACTATTGTTATGCGTTGCCGGATATCGAAGCCTATATCGGCCACAAGATTCCGGTAGCAGCGTTGCCGGATCCGGTGCATCAGTTGGTGCCTGGCGATGGCGCGCAAGTTGCGTGCTCCCCTGCCAGCGATGATACGCCCCGGTTCACGAGCCGTCACCGTAAGCGTCGAGCGCCCCCACGCTTCGCTTCCACCCAAGGAGAGTCTTCGTGATGTCGAGTGTCGATGCACTGCTCGATCCGGTGATTCAACTCGCCAACGAGGCGGCTGCAGCCATCATGGCCGTTTATGCCCAAGCCGATTCTGGGTCTCGCGCTAAGGACGATCAGTCGCCCCTGACCGAAGCGGATCTGGCTGCGCACCGATCGCTGGTGACAGGGCTTTCCCGACTGACACCGGACGTGCCGGTGCTGTCGGAGGAAGGTGGCTTACCCGATTTCTCCGAGCGGTCCCGGTGGACGCGTTATTGGCTGATCGATCCGCTCGACGGAACCAAGGAGTTCCTCAAGCGCAATGGTGAGTTCACGGTCAACGTTGCACTGATCGTGGATCATCGGCCAGTTCTGGGTGTTGTGCAGGTGCCGGCGACGGGTGTTTGCTACGCCGCGAGCCCCGCGCGCGGGGCGTTCAAGGTCGAATCCGGGGGCGCCACGAGTTCGCTCGCGGTTCGATCGTGCCCGGCAGACGCGCGACCCACGGTCGTTGCCAGTCGCAGCCATCAGAGCCCGGAGGTGGCTGCCTACCTGGAGCAGCTTGGACCATGCGATCTCGCGAGCATGGGCAGTTCGCTCAAGATCTGTCTGGTGGCTGAGGGAAAGGCCGACATCTATCCGCGACTTGGGCCTACCAGCGAATGGGACACCGCTGCAGCCCAGGCCGTCTTGGAAGCGGCTGGTGGCCGACTGACTGATCTTGTCGGTCGACCGATGCGGTATAACACCAAAGCCGAGATTCTGAATCCTTTTTTCCTGGCCTTTGGTGACGCGTCCCGGGACTGGCGAGCCTACCTGCCGGAACCACGACCTGATTCAGCGGGGAGGGGCTGCACATGAACGTGGCGCCCCGCCGGCGGGCGGGCCCCGCGTCGCGGAGATCAGTTTGTCAGGGAGGCGCGGATATTTATCGCAACACCCACGATGCCCAGTATGACGAACCAGATCAAGCACCAGCCTGGAATGCTGATGCCGACGAAGGTCCAATCGATGACAGCGCATTCGCCACTGCCTTTCAGCACGTTCTGGATGACCGTCTGCAACGGCCACGCTTGCATCATAGTTGCGAGGTCCGGTCCGCAGGCCGGAACCTTGTCCGGAGGAAGATGCTGCAACCAGACATGCCGACCGGCGACGCCGGCGCCAGCGGTGGCAATGAGTCCGATCAGGACGGCATAGACGCGCTGGCCGATGCGGCCGGGCTGGTGCAAGGTCAGGCTAAGGAAGGTCAGACCCAAGGCCACGAGGCCGACGCGCTGGAAAATGCATAGCGGGCACGGTTCGCGACCTTCCACGTACTGGAGGTAGTATGCATAGGCCATCAGCAGGGCGCAGATGGTGAAACCGCAGAAATTGACCTGGCGTGGGTTCATGCCCAGAAAACGCGGAGCGTCTTGCTCCATTAGGATCGCCGTCATGGCAAAACCTCCTCGATCGTTAATCTTCTCGCTTTGTTGAGCGTCGTATTAGCACATAGCGTCCCCGACTCATCACGGAATTCGCGCGTTCACCTTCGATTGTAATGGCCAGCTCGATGGTAGCCTTGCCGCAGGTCATGAATTCCGCGAACAAGGCTTCCATGGCCGCTGTCGGCGGTCGTTCGCAATGGCTGACGAGCGTTGTGGTGACAGGGGCGAGATATCGCGTCTCCAATTGAGAGATCACCACTTCGGCGTCCAGGCCACGCTCGCGCCGTGCCAGCTCGATCATCGACCAGCCTGTGACTACCGCCAATGCGGCTAGGCTGCCCCCAAACGCTGCGCCCTTATGGTTGCGGTTCGGCTCATAGGGAGCGGTCAGCCGCAGTTCACGCCCATCGTAATGCTGAACCGTGACACCCATGAAACCCGTCAGCGGAATGCCTGCTTCCAGGATTGCGGCGATAGCTGTCGTGGTCATGGCGTTCGTCGATGGGTCGCCGGCGGTAATGGTACTTCCGGTTCAATATATCGCGCCTTCGCCGTCCCGCGCCATCATTCAATTGTCATTGTGGCTTCATCGCTTCGTCATCGCGTCTTTCTAAGCTCCTTCGGTTAATGACACCTCAGGAGTGCACATGAGCGAGCAAACCCTTCCAAGCGATGCAGTGAAGGCGAGCAATCTCAAGGTTCGAGTCGCGATCGATCTGGACGAGATTCGGGTTGCCCAACGCCTGCGTCATCGGATTTTCGCCGAGGAAATGGGCGCCTTGCTGCACACGACCGTCCCCGGTCATGATGTGGATCCGTTCGATGAGCATTGCCGCCATCTAATGGTCTGGGATGATGCCAGCGGGCAACTTGCCGGTTACACACGGATTCTGCTGCCTGAAGGCGCTCGGTCAGCGGGGGGGTTTTACTCGCAGACCGAATTCGATCTGACCGCCGTTCTGGATCGTCCGGGACGATTCATGGAACTGGGGCGGACGTGCATCCATCCCGAGTACCGCAATGGCCTAACCATCGCGACCTTGTGGATGGGGGTCGCCGAAATGCTCAAGTCCGAGCGTTGCGACTATCTGATCGGCTGCTGTTCCATCGGTCTTGATGAGGGTTTTGACGCTGTCCGGACCTTGATTGCCCGCCTGCGCGTCGACCAAGTGCTCGATGCTGCCTGGGCTGTTCGTGCGCACCATCGCCTGCCCGATGCAGCGGTCGTCGATGCTCGTCCCGCAACCATGCCGCCTCTCTTGAAGGCTTATCTCCGGCTGGGCGCGCAGGTTGCCGCCGAGCCCTGTTGGGACGAGGATTTCAACGTGGCCGACGTCTTCATCTTGCTGGACCAGCAACGGGTGGCGCAGCGCTACGCGCGGCACTTCCGTGTGGCCGCATGAATCCACAATCCTGGAGTCGGGTCGCGCGTCTGGCCCGACTCGCGCTGCATCTGCTCTACGCCGTCATGCTGGTTCTCCTGGTCCTGATTCCCGTGTGGGTCGTGGCCAAGCCATGGTGGCGGATCATCCGCCAACGTGTCACCCGACACTGGTTTCGGGCGCTTGTCCGCATCCTGGGACTGCGGATCACGCTCGTGGGGGTGCCTGCCGATGGGCCCGTGTTACGCGTGGCAAACCACATCTCCTGGCTGGACGTTGTCGTCCTGAACGCGATTTCCCCGTCCGTGTTCGTGGCGAAAGCGGAGGTTGCTCAATGGCCGCTGATCGGCTGGATGGCAAACTGGCTGGGGACCTTGTTTCTGCGACGGGGCGATGTGCTCAGCAGCCAGCGGTTGACGGAAGTCATGAGTTGGCAATTCCGCCGCGCGGAGACGGTGACTTTGTTTCCGGAAGGGACAACGGGAAACGGTGCGGCATTGGGAAAATTTCACGCCAGGCTCTACCAGCCTGCGCTGTCGACCAAGACCGCCGTTCAACCCGTCGCCATCGCCTATCCCGATAGGCACGTCGATGGGCAAACCCATCCACTCGCGCCGTTCCTCGGCACCCAAACGCTGTTGAACCATCTCTGGATGCTGCTCGGCGAGCGAGAGTTGGCAGTGAGCGTTACTTTTCTGCCGATTCTGTCGGCGGCTTCCGACCGGCGTGAGTTGGCGATGAGATCCCGCGAAGCGATCGGGCGTGCCTTGGGGCATGGCGCTAGCGCGGCACGCATGTCGGCCTGATCCGCCGGACCGATCTCGATCGACTTCAGCGGGCGACCCGCAGCCCCTTCTGAGCGGAATAATAGGCGGCCAAGTCTTCGATTTCCTGTGCTGTCAGCGGCTGAGCCATCCCAGCCATGACGGGATTTTTGCGCTGGCCGTTCTGGTAGGACTGCAGGGCGTGGATCAGATAGTCCTCATACTGACCCGCCAGATTGGGAAATTGCCCGTTCGAGCTGTTGCCGTCTGCCCCGTGGCATGCCGCGCAGACCTGCGCGGCCTTCTGTTGTCCTGCAACGGGATCGCCGGCCGCGCTCGCCAAGACAGGCGGGCAGGCAAGAGCGAGGAAAGCCAAAGCATGGGTGGCGCGCATGGATCGGTATCTCCAGAAGAAGCGCGGAATCATTGATCGTCGAGGGTGGCGAGGTAGGCCGCGATGTCCAGTATGTCCTGATCGGTCAGCGAACCAGCCTGGGAGTTCATGGTCTTGTGGTTCCGCTCGCGGCTCTTGTAGCCCTTCAGCGCCGCCACGATGTATTCCGGATGCTGGCCGGCTAGCTTGGGTACCTTGAACGTTGGATAGGCATTCGTGGCCAAAGGGATACCATGACAGCCGATGCACCCTTGGAACTTGACCTTGCCCTGCTGGGCGTCACCCGACTCGGCGTGCGCAGCCAGTGTCATGCCCAAGAGCATCGCAAATGCCGCGACGCCCGCTAGACGCTGGATCTTCATTCTCGGCCTCTCGATCGTTGTTCTGGGGGGAGGGCTTGTTCGATGGTCGCCCTTTTTTGGCAGCGCCGATTATAGGGGAGGTCGCTCGGGTAGGATAGGGTGCTGACCGCCATTTCGCGTCATTTCTCGGTGCTGCGCCGCAGCAGCGCCATGAACCAGGTGTCGGGCAACAGACGGCGCAGGGCCAGCAGGGGGGCGGCATAGAGACCGGCGTGGTAGCGCAGCCGGCGGCCGGGATCTTCCGCGGCGCGGACGATGCATTCCGCGATGACCTCGGGCGGTGTGCCAGTGTTGCCCTGGCGCAGGCGCTCGGTGAGACGGGCGATGCGTTCGCGATAGAAGGGCAGGTCGAGTTGTCCCATGACCAGCCCGGTTTCGGCAAAAGCGGTCTGGGTGAAGCCCGGTTCGACCACCTTTACGCGCACATTGCTTGGATGAAGGTCGTGCCATAGCCCCTCGCTGATCGCCTCCACAGCATATTTCGCGGCGCTGTAGTAGCCGTAGAAAGGGAAGGTCATGCGCCCGCCGATGCTCGTGACATTGACGATGACGCCGCGGTTGCGCTCGCGCATGCCGGGCAGGAAGGTACGGATGGCGGCGAGCGTGCCGAACAGGTTGGTTTCAAAGGACGCACGCACCTGTTCCGGGCTGCAGGTTTCGATCGCGCCGGTGAGGCCGTAGCCGGCATTGTTGACCAGCGCGTCCACCGCGCCGAAGCGTGCTTCAGCTGCAGCCAGCGCGCTTTCCATGCTGGCTGTGTCGGTCAGGTCCAGTCGCTCGACCAAGACATCTGCCGGCCATCCAAACGCGGCAGCCCGGGCGGGATTGCGCATGGTGGCGACGACCTGCCAGCCGCGACGGTGAAAGGCCATGACTGCGGCTTTGCCGATGCCGGAAGAGGTACCGGTGATGAGGACGGTTCGGCGCATCGGGGGGCTCCTGCTTTGATTGTTGTGGATGAAGCGCGTCAATAGACACCTTATCGCATTTGCAAGTTCGCCTTTCTTGACGCTGGTGGAACCCCTACCTACTATTTGAAAACTTTTTCACTGTTGAAGGAACAGCAGGACAATCCTATGGCCAAGAAAATCTCCCCCGACCTGGTCGGTGAAACCTTCAGCCCGATGCCGGCGTCCTGGACCAAGAAAGACGTGCAGCTCTACGCCCTCGGCGTGGGCTGCCAGCCGGAAACCGAGCTGGCGTTCGTCTATGAGCAGAAAGGTCCCAAGGTGCTGCCCACCTACGGCGTCATCGCCGGCATGATGTCCATGGGCGGTATGATGGGCAAGGTCGAAATGAATCTCGCCAATCTGCTGCACGGCGAACAGGCCATCACGCTGCACCGCCCGATTCCTCCGCAGGCCAAGGTGGAGTGCATTGGCAAGATCACCGAGGTATGGGACAAGGGCAAGGCTGCGGTGCTGGGCGTGGAAGGGCTGGTGCAGGACAAGGACGGTCCCATCTGCACGACGCACGCGACCATCTTCCTCAAGGGCGCTGGTGGTTTTGGTGGCGAGCGCGGGCCTTCGTCCGAAGGCATCAACGTGCCGCCGGAGCGCGATCCCGACCACGTCATCACCTACAACACTCGGCCCGAGCAGGCGGCACTCTATCGCCTGTCCGGGGATCCGAATCCGATCCACATCGACCCGAACTTCGCCAAGATGGCGGGCTATCCCAAGCCCTTCCTGCATGGGCTGTGCACCTACGGCTTCGTCGGTCGCGCCATCCTGCACACCCTGTGTGGCAGCGATCCGGCCCGTTTCTGCTCGTTCGAGGCGCGGTTTGCCGATCAGGTCTATCCCGGCGACGACATCGTGACCAAGCTGTGGGTGACCGAACCCGGCGTGGCCATCGTCCAGGCCGAGACCCAGAAAGGCAACGTGGTACTGTCCAAGTCCAAGTGCACGTTCAAGCCCGAGTAAGACAGTGTTTTGAGACTGACTCGAGGAAGGGGGCGTAAGCCCCCTTTTTCAAGAGCGCGATTTGCGTTTGGCCTATATTCGAAACGCAGAGGATTTGGGATTAAATAAGGCCTGATGACTGGAGGGAGGTGCAGCATGACGGCCAGCAAGACACTGAAGGTGGGTGATGAGGCGCCCGATTTTCGTCTTCCGAATGCAGAGGGTCGAAGCATTGCGCTGTCCGAGTATCGCGGCCTGCCGGTCGTGGTGTATTTCTACCCCAAGGACGACACGCCCGGCTGTACGGCCGAGGCCTGCGCTTTCCGCGATCAGTACGAGGACTTCAAGCAGGCGGGCGCCGAAGTCATCGGCATCAGTTCCGACGCGCCGAGCAGGCATGCACAATTCGCCGGCAAGTACCGGTTGCCTTTCGTGCTGCTCAGCGATCAGGACGGCGCGGTCCGCAAAGCCTATGGCGTGGCCGCGACACTGGGGATTCTGCCAGGCCGGGTGACGTTCGTGATCGATCGGAACGGCATCATCCGCCACATTTTCTCGAGCCAGCTACGCGCCACCCGGCATGTCACGGAGGCGATCGCGATTCTGCGGAAGCTGGTCTGACGGCGCTGCTAGCTGCTGGATGGCGGGTATGCAGTGCCCAGGATCGCGTGGCCACGATGCCTCGCTCCCGCAATAACGACTTTGGAGGGGCAGAAGGGAAAGGCCACCTTGCGGTGGCCACCATCGGCATGTCGAGCACCCGCGTGGGATCCTCTGGTCACCAAAGTATCACGGAGTGAAGACGACTTGGACCGGGGTGAAGGTATTGGACAAATAGGTACCGAAGATGGGGATGGTTGCGAACTGAGCCTGGAGCGCCACATTGACCGGCGCGAGCGCGAGGTTGGTCGTGTTCAGAGCGGCGTTCTTGGCGGCATCGACCAGTCCGGGAGTGTGGTCGTAGACCGCGCCGTAGACGGCGGAAAACTGAACCGGGCCGACGCCATATCCACCGATGACCGTGGTGTCGAAGGTATAAAGATTGAGAGTACCGGCCTTGAGCGAATAAAGGCCTTGGGCATGGATCGCCGAGAGATCCTCATCGGCCAGATTCTGCAGCTCGGCATGGGCGGCAAGCGGGGTCGCCAGCAGCGGGGCCAAGGGGAGCAGGAACTTTTTCATGGACGGCCTCCTTTTCGAAAGCGAACTTGAGCAATTGATGATTATATGCGCTGATGTTGCGCGATGATGAAAACAGATTGCTTTTCATCTTGAAAAATTGATCCAGTTCGACGCATCCCTGCGGTATCTGCATCAGTCGGCAGCAAGTCCGGCCGACACAGCGGAATTCGTATGCGGCTCCGGTCGTGAGGGATGTGCGGATGACGGCGCGCAAGTTCGCGGACTGACCAACCCGCGTCAGGCGATATTCCTCAAAGGGCTGAGTGACCGTCTTTTGAGTCAAGTGCGGTGCAGGGAGTTGTTCCAGGGTTGGATGGTGCGGACCATGGCGTTGAGCGTGGAGAGCACACTTGCGCATGCAAGCGACCAAGGCGACCTTGGGCAGTTTGCCGGCGCTGAT
>DATLZY010000012.1:0-19664 GCA_035573755.1 Candidatus Acidiferrales bacterium | reverse complement strand
CGGATGCAGCTTGATCGCATGCTCGATCTCGTTCGGGAACAGATTCACCCCGCCCGAAATGATCATCTCCTTCACCCGCGAGGTCAGATACAAAAATCCATCCTCGTCCAGATAACCAATCAGGCCGTCGTCGTACCAGAGTTCGCCGTCGATCGGCAGGAAGCACTCATCGGTCTTGGATTTCTGCCCGACGTATTCGAGGCCGCTGGTCAGTGCCGAGCGAACCAGTACCTTGCCTTCCTGGCCCGGTTGCGCCCAGCGCTGCGCTTCCGGATCGTAGATCCGGCACTGCGCCGCCCGCACCTTGCCGACGCTTTCGTAGCGCTTGGGGTTGGCCTGATAGTCCGCGGGCACAAGCACCGTGATGAGGCCGGTTTCCGACGCCCCGTAGTATTCATGGAAAACGTCATTGCGTGCACCCTGGCGACGGAACAGGGCGTTGATCTCTTGTTTCACCTTGGGCGGACAGGGCGCGGCGGCGCAGATAATGGTGCGCATGCTGGCGAGGTTGTACTTGCTCTTGATCTCGTCTGGCAGCGCCAGCACGCGCTCCAGCATGGTCGGCGCCACGAAGGTCCAGTTGATGCGCTCGTCTTGGATGGCTTTGAGAAAACCCTCGGCCGTAAACTTGCGCATCGGCACCGCGGTGCCGCCGAAAAAGAACGGCAGCACCCCGACCTGCACACCGGCGTGGTAGAGCGGTCCCGGAATCAGAGAGCGGGCATTGCCTGAGACGGGATCATGACATTCACCGAGGCCGTACCAATCGAAAGCGCTGGCCTGCATCAGCGTGAGGCGGGTGATCTGTTCGCGGCTGACACCGCGCCGGGCAGTGTCGGATTCGCCGAACATCACCTCCTGATTGAGGTTGATGTACTTGGGCGTGCCGGTGGTGCCGCCGCTGTAGGGCTTGGAAGACATGGCGAAATGCCCGGGCGGCAGGATCGGAGCGGAACGACGGATCAGCTCCTCGAAGGAATCGAAGCCTTCACGTCGATCCGCCCCGGTCAGCAGAATGCGCTCAACCGACGGGATCTGGTTGCGCACGCCGGCCACTATCTCGGCGAAATTCGCGTCCACCACCAACACCTTGGCATTGGCGCGCTGAATGCACTCCACCAGCTCGCCCGGCCGCAGATGCCAGTTGAGCATGGGCATGGCCATGCCGGTCAGGGCGCAGGCCAGATTCAGTTCGAACCAGTGCGAGCAGTTATAGAGCAATTCGGCGCAGGCATCGCCTTCACGCAAGCCCAGCTGATACAGGCCATTGGCGAGACGCAACACCCGGTCCTTGAACTGGGCGAATGTGATGCGCTGATCACCGTCGACGATGGCCTCGCGCTGCCCAAGCGTGTCCCAGAGCGAAAGGAAAAACTGACGCGGCAGTTCGGCGCGGTTCAGCCGGCTGCGCACGATGGCCTTGATCCCTGCCCGTGCCAGCGTGCCGTAACCGATCTGATGGGTGATGGCGTGCAAGGCGCGCCGGCTGGGCTCTTCGCGCAACAAGGCCAAAGTGGACATCGTCATCCTCCGTGATGTCTGTTACATTCCACCGCGGTCCAGCGGTGCTCTAGCAACTGCTGAGTGTCTCAGTATACCGAACGGTTGGCAAGGTCAGCCCCCCCCGATGCGCATCCTGATCGTCAAGCTTTCATCGCTCGGGGACGTCGTGCACACCCTGCCTGCCGTGACCGATGCAGCTCGGGCCATCCCCGGACTGAGAGCGGATTGGGCAGTCGAGCCGGGCTTTGCCGCTATCCCGGCAAGGCACCCGGCCGTCGATCGCGTCATTCCCCTGCCCCTGCGGCGGTTGCGCCGACAGCCCTTGCATCGGCGCAACTGGCAGGAACTGCTGCAAGGCCATCGCGCCCTGCGTGCGCAACCTTATGATCTGATCATCGATGCTCAGGGGCTCTATAAAAGTGCGTTGATCAGCACCGTTGGCCATGGTGACCGGGCTGGGCTGTCACGGCGCTCGGCGCGCGAACCGCTGGCTGCGCTGGGTTATCACCATCGCATCGAGGTCGACCCTGATCTGCACGCGATCGAGCGTGTGCGCCGGCTGTTTGCGGCCGCCCTGGGATATGCGCGGCCGATCGATCCGCCGGATTATGGTTTACGGCAAGATCCGCTGGGGGACCCGAAACAGCTCGTCTTTCTGCACGGAACGACCTGGCCCAGCAAGCATTATCCGGATCCTGCCTGGGCCGAGGTGATCGCGCTTGCCGAAGCGGACGGCTATCGGGTGGCGTTGCCTTGGGGGAATGCCGAGGAAAAGGCCCGCGCCGCGGCGCTGGCTCACGCCGGCAAACGCAGCGAGGTGCTGCCCGCCCTGTCGCTGGCCGCTCTGATGGACGTGATCGCGGCCGCGGGCGGGTTGATCACGGTCGACAGCGGTCTGGGGCATCTGGCCTGCGCACTGGGGCGGCCGGTGATCGGCATCTACGGCGCGACGGACAGTCGTTTGACTGGCCTGCAAGGAAGTCGTGGCGTCAACCTTCAGGCCCAGTGGCCCTGCTCCCCTTGCCGGCAACGCACTTGCCGGCAACTTGCTGCCCCCAATGCCCTTCCCCCCTGCTACACGACGCTTCCGCCCGAGCTGATCTGGTCGCGATTCAAAGCGCAGATGACAGGGAGCGATTGATCTGGCCCACCAGGCTGACGGCGTTTCACAAGGTCAGCGTCGGACGCGCACTGTCGAGCGTGCCAGCCAGATACACCTCGATGCGTTTCTGCGTCACGCCTTCGTCTTTCGGGTTGAACTGGATACCGATCCCCGTGCGTCGACGGTTTTGCGCGCCCGGCGGCGTGATCCAGACCACGCGCCCGGCAACCGCTATGCGTTCGCTTTCCTCCATCAAGGTGAGCAACAGCAGAACCTCGTCTCCGAGACGGTAGGGCTTGAGGGTAGGATAAAACAGCCCCCCGTTGCGGATGAAGGGCATGTAGGCCTCGTACAAGGCCAGTTTGTCCTTGATGGTGATGTTGAGGATGCCACCTGCGGATGTCTGGGGATCACTCACGATGTCGCCTCTCTCAGCAGACCTGTCCCACACGGATTGTTGAACCTGAACGCGCGCAAACCCTCCGCCAAGGGGATCAACAGACTCTCGATCAGTCCCTGACGTTGAGCGGTGCCCTGCACGAGCCACAGGCGCGCTTGCCGCGCATATGCGCCATAGGCAAGCACATCTTCACTATCGGCACTGGCGAGCATTCCCTGCAGGGTCTGGGAATCGAGATCGAGCAGGACCGGTGCTGGGCCATGGCCCAGCACGCGCAGTCGCGCCATCTCCTCCGCCAAGCGGACCACCCACAGGCCGAGGAGATCGTGAGGCTCTCCGGTTGCCCAGCGCGCAGCAATGATCAGTGGGTCGGCCGTCCCCTTCATGACCTGGAGGCTTTCCTGTGCGAATCGGTCCAGCCGCTCCGCTTCTGCGTCCTCGAGGTAGGCACGCGCATGCAGCGGTGCGCCACCTGACAAGGCGAACGCCCGCAGCAATCGACGCTCGTCGACATGCTCCCGACTGAGCCAATTCCGGACGGCATCCTGCGACGGAATCGGGCAGTCCAGGCGCTGGCAGCGGCTGCGCAAGGTCGGCAGCACCGCGAGCGGCCGATCGCTGATCAGAATCAGCAGCACGCGTCCATGCGGCTCTTCGAGCGTTTTCAGCAGACTGTTGGCCGATTGCGGCGTCATGGCCTCGGCCGGGACGATGAGTGCGACCCGGATCCCGCCCTGATGGGCGGTCTGGGTCAGATCTGCGCACAACGCGCGGACCGCCTCGATCGCGATCTGGGTCTTGCCGCTCTCGGGCTCGATGACAACCAGGTCCGGGTGAGTCCCGGCCTCGAGCAGCAGACAATCCGGACAACGTCCGCACGCGCGGTCATCCGTCAAAGGGCTGCGGCACAGCACGCTTGCAGCGATGTGTCTCGCCAGCATGCGTTTGCCCACCCCCGGCGGCCCCGCCAACAGATAGGCATGCGCCAGTCGGTCGCGGCGACGTGCGTCGCCCAGTTGCCGCCAGAGCGGCATCTGCCAAGGGAAAACGGGAGCTGTCTCCAGCGCCGTGGCGGCGATCAGTTCCATCAGGGTGCCTGCTGGGCCAGAAAATCTTCCAAGTGGCAGCTCAGTTCGTGTCGCACCACATCGACAGCGCCGGTCGCGTCGATGATGCGATAGCCCGGCCACTGGGCCCGTTCCAGATATACAGATCGAACGCGCTCGAAAAAAGCGATGTCTTCGGCTTCGATACGGTCCTGCCGGCCGCGCCGCGCTGCAACCCGTCCTCGGCCGACGGCGACCGGTGCATCGAGCACGAGCACACAATCCGGCCGCATCGATCCCTGCACACGCCTTTCCAAATCAGCGATCCACGCGGGATCGAGCCCCCGTCCACCGCCCTGATAGGCGTAGGTAGCATCGCTGAAGCGGTCGCAAACGACCCAGGCTCCGCGGGCCAAGGCCGGTAGGATCACATCCTGAAGGTGACTGGCGCGGGCGGCAAACAGCAGCAGGAGTTCACTTGCCGCCGGCATGGGCTCATTCCTCAGGAACAGGTCGCGGATGGCTTCCGCCAACGCTGTGCCGCCAGGCTCGCGCGTCTCGACGACTTCGAGGCCACGCGCGCGCAGGAACGCACTGACGAAGGGCAGGTGGGTAGTCTTGCCGACGCCCTCGACCCCTTCCAGTGTGATGAAACGGCCTCGGGCGGTCGACGTCATGGCGGAGTTCCTTGGCAGATTTTGCGTTGATAGCATGCAACGGCGCGGTTGTGTGCCTCGAGGGTGTCGGAAAACACATGGGTTCCATCACCTCGAGACACGAAATAGAGGGCTCGACCAGGGGCCGGATGCGCCGCGGCCTCGAGCGCAGCGCGGCCCACCAGAGCGATCGGGCCAGGCGGCAAGCCGGCATTGCGATAGGTATTGTACGGGTGGTCGCGCAGCAGATGCTCGCGGGTGAGATTGCCCGAATATTCGGCACCCAAGGCAAAGATCACGGTAGGGTCGGTTTGTAGGGGCATGGCTTGTTGCAATCGGCGCACGAATACGCCGGCGATTTCAGTCCGCTCGTCCGCGCTCGCGGTCTCCTTCTCGACCAGGGACGCCAGGATGAGCAGGTCGTACGGGGTTTCGAGCGGCAGATTCGGTGCTCGGGCGGCCCATGCTCTAGCGAGTTCCTGTTGCATGCGCTCATGGGCTTGTCGCAACACGGCCAGTTCCGTCGTACCCCGGGCAAAGAAATAGGTGTCTGGAAAGAATTGCCCCTCGGGCGAGAGATCCGGCGCACCGAGAGCCGCCATCAGCTTGGGCATGTCCAGGTCGGGGGTGGACTGAATCGCCGGATGCTGGCGTAGGGCCGCGCGTGCCTGCGCTGCGCTCCAGCCTTCGACCAGGGTGACACGGTGCAGCAGGATCTCGCCCTTGACGAGCTGATCCAGCAAACCCTGAGGCGTCAGACCAGGCGCGAGACGATACTCCCCTGCGCGGATTCGCCCGGTCCGTCCCTCGAAAAGTGCCAGCGCCATAAACGGCCAGCGCCAGTCGAGGATATCCTGCTCCTGCAGGGTGCGGGTGATGGCTGAAAAGCCGTCTCCCGGCTGGATTTCGATAATCCGAGGCGAGGTGATGCCCAGAGGCCGGTGCCGGTAATGCTCGAACGTTACCCAGCCGCTGCCGATCGCGAGCAGCGCCAGAGGCGTCCACAGCGTCGAAAGCAGCGCCCGCACCCGCCTCAAACGTTTGCACCTGGTCAGAAAACTCCGCCTCATGCAACGGCACCTGTCGGTCGCGGCCAAGGTCCGGCAATGGCGCGCTGCAAGGCCTGTGTCACGCGGCCCACATCGAACGACTGGCGCCCGAGCATGCGAATTGGACGGATGCCGCGGACAGCATTGCAGAGCAAAAGTTCGTCGGCGCGATGGCAATCTGCGACAGCCAAAACGCTTTCCCGGACAGGGATGCCGAGCTCCCCGGCGCACGCCAGGATGCGGGCACGCAGCGTCCCCTTGATCCCGCAGTTTCGGATCACGGGGGTGAACAGGACCCCATCGCGGACCAGAAACAGGTTGCTCATCGTCCCGCCGATCACAGCGCCGGAAGGATCGCGCAGCAAGCCTTCCGCAATGTCGGAATCGTCCCATTCGGCGCGGGCAAGCACCTGGGTCAGCCGATTCAAGTGTTTGATGCCCGCAAGGCGCGGCTCGGGAAACCACAGTTGCCGGCACCAGCGTACCCTAATGCCTCGCTGATAATCCGCGGCTGGCCAGTCGGGCGCAGGCGTTATGTGCACGATGCGTCGCCACGTGACCGACGGAGGGCGAGCATAGCCGCGCCCGGCGCCCTGTACGGTAAGCGTGAGTTTGAGAACGGCCGGTCCATCCAGTGCGCCGCATAGTTGAAGGGCATCCTGGTGCAGAGCGGCCAGCGGCGGGTCCGGCAGGCCCAGAGCGCGACAGCCTTGCGCGAGGCGCGCCATGTGCAGATTCCAGGCCAAGGGCTCTCCAGCGTCGACCAGGACGGTCTCGAAGAGCCCCTCTCCGTATTGCAGGCCGCGATCATCCAGCGGCACACAGGAAGCCGACTGTCCGTCGACGAGGCTCAACACGAAGTCGCCTCCAGCGCCCGCAGGATGCCCTTCGCCTTGACGCGGGTTTCGGCCAGTTCGCGCGCCGGATCCGAGTCGGCCACGATGCCGCCGCCGGCACGGAAGCTGAGCTGGCACCCCTCCAGAAGCGCGGTCCGAATCAGAATGTTGAAATCCATGCGGCCGTTCCGGCTGACGTAACCGATCGATCCGGTATAGGGACCGCGCGCCTCACCTTCCAGTTCGGCGATGATCTCCATGCAGCGCACCTTGGGACAGCCAGTGATGGTGCCGCCGGGAAACAGCGCTGCAAGGATCGCGGCGACATCCACACCGGCGCGCAACTTGCCTTCCACCGCCGAGACGATGTGGTGAACATGGGCATAGGTCTCGACCTGTAGCTGTTCACTGACGCGCACGCTCCCCGGCTGGCAGATGCGGCCCAGATCGTTGCGTTCCAGATCCACCAGCATTACATGTTCGGCGCGTTCCTTCGGGTGAGCCAGCAGCTCCCGTGCGAGCGCTTCGTCCTCGGTCGGATCGCTCGCACGCCCGCGCGTGCCGGCAATCGGGCGGGTCTGGACCCATCCCGCCTTGGCCTGCAAAAGCCGCTCGGGAGAACTGGACAGGACGGCCGCATCACCCCAGCGCAGCGAGGCCGCGTACGGCGCCGGGTTGGTGCGGCGCAGCCGCGCATAAACGGCCTCGGGCGCAATCGGGGCTGCAAAGTCCGCCTGCCAACGTCGGGACAGGTTGGCCTGGAAAATGTCACCGGCACGGATATAGTCTTGTGCGCGCGCGATCGCCGCGAGATGACGCACGGAGTCCTGTTCGCTCAGCCGGTAGGCTGGCAAGGTTGTCTTTGGGGTCGCTGCCTGCGACAGATCGGCCACCAAGCGCTGGAGGTCCGGCTCGCGTTCCGCGACCGCCCAGCTCTCGCCGCGGAGACGATCATGAATCAATGCGGCCGGACAGCGCCAGGCCAGAGCCATCGGGAGCGATGAATCCGCCGGTTGCGGCAGCCTTAGCCGCGGCTCGATCGCGCCGGCCAGCTCATAGCCGAGATAGGTGATCCACCCACCGACGAAAGGCAGTCCATGATCATCAGTCGCGACAGGCGTGAGGCGGCAGGCGTCTGCCAACTCGCGGAGAAAATCGGCGCCCTGCTCGCGAGCGACGATCAGGGTCTCGGGAAAGGCGGGCAGGATGTCGTAGCGGCCGGTCAGGGGGTGAGCCGCCGCGCTTTCCAGGAGCAAGGGGTAGCGCACCGGAAAGCTGGCGTGCAGGGCCAAGAGGTTCGGCTGCTGCGGAAGCTTCTGGACATAGACGGCGGTAGCGTCGGGCACCGGGGCAAAGACCCCTTGAATCAGGAAAAGCGCCGGAAGATCAAAGAACCGTTCGTGCCACCGAAACCAAAGGAGTTGGACAGGACGACATCCAGCCGCGCCGACCTCGCCTGATGTGGCACGTAATCCAGATCGCATTCCGGATCGGGCGTGTCCAGATTGATGGTGGGCGGAATCATCTGATCGCGCAAGGCGAGAATGGCAAAGGCAGCCTCCACGGCGCCGGCTGCGCCGAGCATATGCCCGGTCATCGACTTGGTGGAGCTGATCGGCAGACGCTGTGCATGATCGCCGAAGGCGTGCTTGATCGCCTGGGTCTCGGCCACATCCCCTGCCGGCGTGGAAGTGCCGTGGGCGTTGATGTAGTCGACGGCTTCGGGCGCCAAACCGGCATCACGCATGGCATTGACCATACAGCGCGCCGCGCCCTCGCCGCCTTCACTGGGTTGGGTGATGTGGTGCGCATCGGCGCTCATGCCGAAACCGACCAATTCCGCGTAGATCGTCGCCCCGCGTGCCTGCGCGCTTTCCAGAGATTCCAATACCAGGATCCCGGCGCCGTCCCCCATGACGAATCCGTCGCGATCCTTGTCGAATGGCCGGCTGGCCCGCGTGGGCTCGTCGTTGCGCACGGACAAGGCGCGGGCTGCACTGAAGCCGCCCAGCGAGATCGGTGTCGTGGACATTTCGGCGCCGCCGGCCAGCATGATGTCGGCATCACCGGCCTGGATCAGCCGGGCAGCGAGGCCGATGTTGTGAGCGCCGCTGGTGCAGGCGGTGACGACGGCGAGATTCGGACCCTTGATGCCGTGCATGATGGACAGATTGCCGGCGATCATGTTGATGATACTGGCGGGCACGAAGAAGGGCGAGATCTTCCGCGGCGAATGGTCGTTTTCGAGAAATGCGAGATGATTTTTCTCGATGCCCTCGATGCCGCCGATACCGGATCCGATCGCGACACCGATGCGTTCGGCGTTCTCAGGCGTCACTTGCAACCCGGCGTCGGCGATGGCCTCCTGAGCTGCCGCGATGCCGTACTGAATGAAAGTATCCATACGCCGCGCATCCTTGCTCGACATGTAGCGCGTGGCATCGAATCCCCGCACCTGGCCGCCGATGCGAGTCGGGAACTTGGAGAGATCGAAATCGACTTCGAGCGCGCCGATGCCGCTCTGCCCGGCCAGCAATGCGTTCCAGGTTGTCGGGGTGTCCAATCCCAGCGGCGTGATCATGCCGAGGCCTGTGACGACAACGCGGCGCTTATCCATGCGGTCCGGTCTCCATGCGCGACTTCATTCACGAAAAACCGCCGTCTCAAGGGACGACGGTTTCTAGGGCAGCGAAAGGATGGAATGCGGATCAGGTGCCGAGGTGTGCCTTGATGTAATCGATGGCCTGGCCGACGGTGGTCAGTTTCTCGGCTTCCTCATCGGGGATTTCGCACTCGAATTCCTCTTCCAAAGCCATCACGAGTTCAACGGTGTCCAGCGAGTCGGCGCCGAGATCGTCGACGAAGTGAGCTTCCGGGGTCACCTCTTCTTCCTTGACCCCGAGCTGTTCCACGATGATCTTCTTGACCCGTTCTTCGATGCTGCTCATTTTCCTAGAATCCTCTCGATTCGCCCGCGGATACCGGCGTGCGGGCGCCATTGTAATGAAAGGCGGTGGATCTGTCACCGCCGCCGGAATGGATGGTCAGACCATATACAAGCCGCCATTGACGTGCAGGGTTTCGCCGGTGATGTAGCCGGCAGCGTCCGATGCCAGAAAACTCACGGCGTGAGCAATGTCCTGTGCGGCGCCCAGGCGTCCCAGCGCAACCTGTGACAGGATGGCGGTGCGCTGAGCTTCGCTCAAGGCTTCGGTCATGTCCGTGGCGATGAAGCCGGGCGCCACCACGTTCACGGTGATCCCGCGGGAGCCGACTTCGCGTGCCAGTGATTTCGAAAATCCGATGATGCCCGCCTTGGCAGCCGCATAATTGCTTTGGCCGGCATTGCCCATCACACCGACCACCGAGGCAATGCTGATGATGCGTCCCCAGCGGGCTTTCATCATGGGGCGCAGACAGGCCTGCGACAACCGATAGACGGATGTCAGGTTGGTCGCGATGATGTCGTCCCACTCGGCATCTTTCATCCGCATGAGCAGATTGTCGCGCGTGATGCCGGCGTTATTGACGAGCACGGCAGGCTCGCCGGGTTCGCTCCTGATGCTGTCCATCAATGCAGCCACCGATGCCGGGTCGGTCACATCGAGCACCCGCCCCAGGCCCTGCCCCGCGTGCTGCTTGAGGTCGGCCTCGATGCGCTCGGCGCCTGCCGCCGAGGTCGCTGTTCCGACGACGAAAAAGCCGCTGGTGCTGAGTTCCCGCGCAATCGCCTGACCGATACCGCGGGATGCACCGGTAACCAGCGCAATGCGTGTTTCACCCATGTCAAATCTCCAGCGCACTGTGCAAGGCCTTGTTCAACGACTCCGGGTCGAACACCGGCAGGAAGCTGGCGTCGCGCTCGATGCGTTTGCCAAGGCCACTCAACACCTTGCCCGGGCCCGGTTCGATAAAGAGCGCCAGACCATCCGCTGTCATCGCACGGATTACCTCGACCCACCGGACCGGGCGATGCAGCTGCTGAACCAGCGCAGTGCGGATGGCCTGGGGGTCACTATGAGTGCGGGCGTCCACATTATGGATTACCGGCACCTTCGGCGCCCGGATGGTCACGGTTTGCAGCACCTCGGCAAGCTGTTCCGCGGCCGGCGCCATCAGCGCACAGTGCGAGGGAACGCTCACCGGCAGGATGATCGTCTTTTTGGCCCGGAGCGCATTGGCGGCTTCGATGGCTCGTTCCACCGCCGCGCGGTGACCGGCAATCACCACCTGGCCGGGCGAATTGAAATTGACCGCTTCAACCACCTGACCCTGCGCGGCCGCGGCACAGACTTCGACAACCTGGGCATCTTCGAGGCCCAGAATCGCGGCCATGGCGCCCTCGCCGGCGGGAACCGCCTGTTGCATGAGTTCCCCGCGCCGGGCGACGATGCGTACGGCGTCGGCGAAATCGATGGCTTCGGCGCAGACCAGCGCCGTGTATTCGCCCAGGCTATGCCCGGCCATGACCCGCGCCGAGGGACCGTTCTCGCCCCGCCATACACGCCACACCGCAACGCCCGCTGCGAGCAAGGCAGGTTGGGTGATGGCCGTCTGGTTGAGTTGCTCTTCCGGGCCGGACTGCACCACGGCCCACAGATCGTAGCCCAGTACGGCGCTCGCCTCTTCGTAGCACGAGCGCACCTCGGGAAACTCGTCCGCCAAAGTCGCCAGCATTCCTACGGACTGGGAGCCTTGCCCCGGAAAAATCACACCGATCGTCATGGTGGTCGCTTACTCCGTCGCGGTTGACCGATGACTCCCGAAACCGCTGATCGGGAGGTTCGGGGCGCATCCTATCATGCACAAACGGAACGAGACATGAGGCCACGTGCACGATGTCCGGGGCATGCATCGGCATCTCGGCGCGGCGTTCCGATGCGGCATTGCTGTTAAAATCCGGCCATGACGATCCAGCCCGCCGATTCCCCTGCCATTTGGAAACCGCACGTCACCGTCGCCGCCATCGCCCAGCGCAGAAGCCGGTTTTTGCTGGTCGAGGAACAGGGGCGCGACAACACTGTGTTCAATCAGCCCGCCGGCCATTTGGAGCCTGGGGAAAGCCTGATCGATGCCGTCATTCGGGAGACGCTGGAGGAGACGGGCTATCGCTTCGAGCCGCGCGGGGTGGTGGCGCTGTATCTGTGGCGTCCCGCGCCGACGAGCGACCGCACCATCCTGCGCGTCAATTTCTGGGGCGATCTGACGGAACAGGCGCACCCGGGCCCACTCGATGCCGATATCCTGGCCACGCACTGGTTCGACGCCGATGCACTGCGCGCGCAGGCCGGCCGGCTGCGCAGCCCGCTGGTGCTGCGTGCGGTGGAGGATTTCGCGCGCGGCTTGCATTTGCCGCTGGAGGCGGTGTTCGATCTGGCTGGCGAACCCGAGGCGATCATCCGTGACTGAGCGCCCACTGGTCATCGTTGGCATGTCCGGCGGTGTGGACAGCTCGGTGGCGGCGCTGCGTTTGCTCGAGGCGGGCTACCGTGTCGAGGGTCTGTTCATGTTCAACTGGGACGATCCGGACGGCGATTGCGACGCCGCCCGGGACTACCAGGACGCCCGCAGCGTGTGTGAAGAGCTCGGCATCGCGCTGCACCGGGTGCGATTCGCGGCAGAATATCGCGAGCAGGTGTTCCAGCATTTTTTGCATGAATATGCCGCCGGACGGACGCCGAACCCGGACATCCTGTGCAACCGCGAGATCAAGTTCCGCCACTTCCTGCGCCACGCTCGGCGTCTGGGCGCGGATTTCATTGCCACTGGGCACTATGCCCGCATCGTGCAGGGCGCGGAGGGGGCGCAGTTGTTGACGGCAGTCGACAGCGACAAGGATCAAACCTATTTCCTTCACGCCATCGACCCCGAGGCACTCAGCTGTACGCTGTTTCCTGTCGGCGAGCTAACCAAGTCCGAGGTGCGCCGCATCGCCGAAGAGGCAGGGTTTCGCACCGCGCGCAAAAAGGACAGCACCGGCATCTGCTTCATCGGCGAGCGTGATTTCAATGCCTTCCTGTCGCGCTATTTGCCCGCCCGCCCGGGCCTCATGGTGGATTGCGCGGGGCGCGAGTTGGGTGTCCATCAGGGTCTGATGTTCTATACCCTCGGCCAGCGCAAGGGCTTGGGACTGGGCGGAGCGCGCGAAGGCAGCGGCGCGCCCTGGTATGTGCTGGACAAGGACCTGGCGGGGAACCGGCTCATCGTCGGCCAGGATCACGATCATCCGCGCCTGCTGTCGCGCACGCTTTGGACCGAACCCCCGCATTGGCTTTCCGGCGATCCCACGGAGGCGTCCCGGGACGACCTGCGCGCCAAGGTGCGCTATCGCCAGAGCGCCCAAAGCTGTCGTGTCACACGGCAGGGCGAAGGGCTGCGCGTGGATTTCGAGACGCCGCAATGGGCGGTGACCCCCGGCCAGTCTATCGTGTTTTACAGGCAGGATCAGTGTCTGGGCGGCGCCGTGATTCGCGCCCGCCTCACCATCGACCGCCCAGCGACAGATATGGGATCTTTCGCATGAATGCTACCCCGACCGATCGTCTGCTCGCCTTGGCCGGCGTCTTCCAGGCGGCCGTCCTGGTTGATTGCATGGCGCACCGCGGTCGCAGCGCGCTCGACGTCGCGGCGCTGGAGGCGAGTATCAACAGCCTCTATGCAACCGATCCCGAAAACGTTGCGGCGGTCTATGGCGGCGCTGCCGGCGTCCGGCTGGGACTCAAGGCCTTGAGTGAGCAGCTGGGACAGCGCCGCATGGATCCGCAGCACCCCATCACCTACTACCTCGCTAGCCTGCTGTTCCTGGAGGGGCGGATTCGGCGCAGCCCCCCGCTGGTGCAGCGGCTGACCGACGGCATCCGGGCGGCGCTCGCCAAGATCCCGATGTTCGGCGCCGACGGCGCGCCGGTTCTCGCCCACCTGGCCGAGGTCTATCAGCAAACCGCGGGGGAAGCAGGTCCACGCATCGTGGTGCGCGGAGACCCGGAGCAAATCAAAGCGGCGGGCGCTGCAGACCTGATTCGGGTACTGCTGCTGGCCGGTATCCGCTCGGCCTGGCTCTGGCGCCAATGCGGTGGATGGCGCTTGACGCTGTTGCTGCAAAGTCGGCGCCTGCGACGAGAGGCAGAAGCTTTGCTGGCGAACCTGGATGCCGCATGAACACTTCGTAGAGTACCCGGTGGCCTTTCGTTATAATCCGCGCCATTGAAAAACGGCACTGCGCCGTTCATGCCGTTCTTGAGTTCTTGATACAGCACCGCCGCATGCATCCGCTGCGGGCAGAGCAAAGCTGATCTGGGAATCATCCTGCTCCTGTGCGTGTCGTTTTGCGTTCGCCGAATCTTCAATCTCAACCCTTGGGGGATCACCGATGACAGACAGTTTCAAGGCGCGCACCACCCTGAACGTGGCCGGTCGCGAATATGAAATCTATCGGCTGGATGCCGTGCAGAGCGACAAGCTCGCCCGGCTGCCCTACTCCCTCAAGATCCTGCTCGAGAACCTGCTGCGTACCGAGGATGGTGTCAACATCACCCGCGCCGACATCGACGCGCTGCTCAACTGGGATCCCACCGCCGAACCGGATACTGAGATTGCTTTCACACCGGCGCGCGTGGTGCTGCAGGACTTCACCGGTGTGCCCTGCGTGGTCGACCTTGCCGCCATGCGCGATGCCATGAAAGCCCTGGGCGGCGATCCCAACAAGATCAATCCGCTCTCCCCGGCCGAACTGGTCATCGACCACTCGGTGATGGTGGACGAATTCGGTCGTCCAGATGCGGCTGAACTCAACGCGAAGATCGAATTCGAACGCAACCAGGAACGCTATCGTTTCCTGCGCTGGGGGCAGACGGCGTTTTCCAACTTCCGCGTGGTGCCGCCCGATACCGGCATCGTGCATCAGGTCAACCTGGAATACCTCGCCCGCGTGGTGTTCACGCGCGAGGACAACGGCCGCACCGTGGCCTACCCCGACACCGTGGTGGGCACCGACTCGCACACCACCATGATCAATGGCGTCGGCGTGCTGGGCTGGGGCGTCGGTGGTATCGAAGCCGAGGCGGCTATGCTAGGCCAGCCCATCTCGATGCTGATCCCGCAGGTCGTCGGTTTCCGCCTGACCGGCAAGCTGGCCGAAGGCGCAACCGCGACCGACCTCGTGCTGACCATCACGCAGATGCTGCGCAAGAAGGGCGTGGTCGGGAAGTTCGTCGAGTTCTTCGGTCCCGGTCTCGAACACTTGCCGCTGGCCGACCGCGCCACCATCGCCAACATGGCGCCCGAGTACGGCGCGACCTGCGGCATTTTCCCCATCGACCAGGAAACCTTGAATTACCTCAACCTATCTGGCCGCAGCGCCGAACAGGTCGCGCTGGTCGAGGCCTATGCCAAGGCGCAGGGCCTGTGGCGCGATCCAGCCGTGGAAGCGGTGTACAGCGATGTACTGGAACTCGACATGTCCACCGTGGTGCCCAGTCTGGCCGGCCCCAAGCGGCCGCAGGACCGCGTCACGCTGACTGACATGCAGTCAACCTATCGCAACGCCTTGAAACCCATGGTCGAAGCGCGCGAGGCCAAGAACGGCGCGACCGCCAACTTCGAAAGCGAAGGCGGCAGCGCGGCCGTGGGCGCGCCCGCCGTCCAGAAGGTCGCCGGTGAAGCACCGGTCTCCTACAAGAACCGCGAGTTTGTCCTGAAGGACGGCGCCGTGGTCATCGCAGCCATCACCTCGTGCACCAACACTTCCAACCCGGCGGTGCTGATGGCCGCGGGTCTCTTAGCCCGTAATGCCGTAGCCAAGGGTCTGACGGTGCAGCCATGGGTCAAGACCTCGCTGGCCCCCGGATCGCTGGTCGTCACTTCCTATCTGCAGAAAGCTGGCCTGTTGGGCGATCTCGAAGCGCTCGGCTTCAACGTCGTCGGCTACGGCTGCACCACCTGCATCGGCAACTCGGGCCCCCTGCCTGAGCCGATTGGCAAGGCGATCCAGGAACACGACCTGGTTGCTTGCTCTGTGCTCTCCGGCAACCGCAACTTCGAAGGCCGCGTCCACCCCGACGTGCGCATGAATTTCCTCGCCTCGCCGCCGCTGGTGGTCGCCTATGCCATTGCCGGCAGCGTCGACGTCGACCTGTACAAACAGCCACTTGGCAAGGGCAAGAATGGTCAGGATGTGTTCCTCAAGGACATCTGGCCCAGCAATGCCGACGTGGCTGCCGCCATTGCTGCGCACATCGACTCGGCCATGTTCCGGTCGTCCTATGCCAGCGTGTTCCAGGGCGACAGCCGCTGGAACAGCCTTGAGGTGCCGCAAGGCGATCTCTATGGTTGGAGCCCCGATTCGACCTACGTGCAGAACCCGCCTTATTTCCGTGGCATGACCATGGAGACCGGCACCATCGCCGACGTGACGGCGGCCCGGGCGCTGGCGGTGCTGGGCGACTCGATCACCACCGACCACATCTCCCCTGCCGGCTCGATCAAGATCAATAGCCCTGCGGGGCAGTACCTGATTGCCCATGGCGTGGAGCCCAAGGATTTCAACTCCTACGGTTCGCGCCGCGGCAACCATGAAGTGATGATGCGCGGCACGTTTGCCAACATCCGCTTGCGCAACCGGCTGGTGCCCGGCGTCGAAGGCGGCATGACCCGCTATCTGCCCACCAACGAGACCATGACGATCTACGACGCCGCGATGAAGTACCAGGCAGACGGCACGCCGCTTGTGATCATTGCCGGCAAGGAGTACGGCACCGGTTCCTCGCGCGACTGGGCGGCCAAGGGCACCATGCTGCTGGGCGTGAAGGCCGTCATCGCCGAGAGTTTCGAGCGCATCCATCGCTCCAACCTGGTCGGCATGGGGGTGTTGCCGCTGCAGTTCCTCGACGGCGACAACGCTGAATCCCTGGGCCTGACTGGCGAGGAGCACTTCGACATCCTCGGCGTAACCAAAGGCGCGCGGCAGGTGACGGTCGCCGTCACGGGCGCCGATGGCGCAAAGCGCAGCTTCACTGCGCGGCTGCGCATCGACACGCCCAAGGAGTGGGACTACTACGAGCACGGCGGCATCCTGCAGTACGTGCTGCGTTCGCTGGCCAAGGCAGCCTGAGCCGCCGCAACTCCCTCGACCAAGCCCGGCCGGGGCGATGCCCTGCCGGGTTTTTCCAAGGTAATTCCTAGGCCCTGTTCTCAATCAAGCGAACAGTCGCATGTTATAGGCGATAGAGGTTGAATAAATCGTTCACGGTCAATGGCATGCGTGTTCACGGAAAGATGAGTTACGGTGACATTCCAACTTTCCTGCAGGAGTCAGGATGTGATGTTGAGATGACCAGTGGGCACGCATCGAACCGCTATTGCCGGGGAAGAAGAGTGACCCGGGCCGCACCGCGCAGGACAACCGCCGCTTCGTTGAAGCCGTGCTCTGGATCATGCGCATGGGCAGCCCCTGGCGCGACCTTTCCGAGGAACTGGGCCATTGGCACCGGACCTATGTGCGCTTCTCGCGCTGGCGCGACAAAGGGGTGTGGGAGCGCATCGCGAGCGCACTGCAAGGCGATGCCGACATCGCGCGTTTGTTCATCGACTCGACCATTGTGCGTGCTCACCAACACACCGCGGACGCCCCAAAAAGCAGGGCCACAGCACATCGGCCGTTCGCGCGGCGGGCTGAGCACCAAGCTGCATGTGGCCGTGGATGCCTTGGGTAAGCCCTGCGGATCGTTCTCTCGGCGGGCCAAGTCGCCGACCTCGAGCAGGCCAGCGCCCTGATTCAGGATCAGTCTGCCGAGTTTGTCGTGGCCGACAAGAGCTACGACTCGGGGATGCCTTCCTCGCAACGATTGCGGCACAAGGCGCGCGGGCCGTCATCCCGCCACGTTCCAACCGACGCAATCCTCGGGCGTTCGATCGGCACATCTACAAAAGCCGCAACCTGATCGAGCGTTTCTTCTGCCGCATCAAGCCATTCAGACGCCTCGCCACACGCTACGACAAACGGGCCAAATCATTCCTGGCCTTCGTCCATCTGGCTTGCGCTATCGTCTGGTTGGCTTGATTGAGAACACGTCCTACTGATCGGCTGGCTGCCGATTGGGGGCGCACGCAGGCGGGATCAGACGCAATGCTGGCGGGCGTCTTTGTACGCTCCCTCAGGAATATCATCAAGTTAACTGTCCTATCAATTACTTAGATCCGGAAGAGTCTTGATGATGGTCGTGATAAGGTCGGCGCAGCTCGACGGGCGGCACCGCGCGCGCGCCCTTGATCCGGATGTTGATCATCTCCACGAACACCGAGAACGCCATGGCGAAATACACATAACCCTTGGGTACATGGAACGACAGACCTTCGGCCACAAGCACCATGCCGATCATGATGAGGAAACTCAAGGCGAGGATCTTCACTGACGGATGTTGATCGATGAAGTTGCTGACCGGGTTCACGGCGATCATCATGAACAACACGGCGGCAACGACTGCGATCACCATGACAGGGATGTCGTTGGCCATGCCAACGGCTGTGATCACCGAATCCAACGAAAAGACGATATCCATGATGCCAATCTGCAGAATCACCGCTGTGAATCCGCCCATGACCTTGGCGTCTTTCTCACCTTCCTCGCCTTCGAGTTTGTCGTAGATCTCCAGTGTCGCCTTGACGAGCAGAAACAAGCCGCCGGCGAGCAAAATCATGTCGCGACCGGAGATTCCCACGCCCAGAACCGAGAGCAGCGGCTTCGTCAGACGAGCCATCCACGCCAAGGACAACAACAGCATGATGCGTGTCATGAGTGCAACCGCCAGACCGAGTTGTCGGGCGCGGGGCCTTTGGCTGGGCGGCAACCGATCGGAAAGAATGGAAATGAAGACGATGTTATCGATCCCGAGCACGATTTCCAGCAGGATGAGCGTGAACAGTGCGATCCACGCCTCGGGATTGTTGACCCACGTCAGCCATTCAGCCATAAAGCACTTCCGTTATTGTGGGGTAGGGGGTCCACGCTCTGTGGTCACCCGTCATTCGAAATCACTGCCACCGGTTCGGTCAGGCTACCTGCGCCGTGTGCGCTGTCGCGCCGCAGCGACTGGGTCCCAGCTCAACCATGGAGCGGTGCTACGGCCGCCCTCACCGGAGGGGGACTGATGCGCCTGATGGTCGGATGCATCGACACGCTCATTGTCGGCGGTGGCCTTGCTGGTACCTTGTTGGCGTTTGAGCTTGTCCGCGCGGGACAGCGAGTGAGAATCGTCGATTCACCGGTCGCATCGGCTTCTCGCGCGGCCAGCGGACTCATGAATCCACTGACGGGCCCGCGTCTGGCTTCGCCGCCTGATCTCTTGCCGCGCTGCAGCGCCGCCCGTGCGCATTATGACCGATTGAGCCGCCAACTGGATCATCCCCTGGTGAGCCCGCTCGAGATCGTCCGGATCTGCCGGGACGACAGCGAGCGGGAACGTGCGGTCGGGCATACCCACGCTTCGCGCAGCGCCTGGACAGACCACTCCATCGTGAGCGGATTCAAGGCACCTTTCGGCGCTTTTCGGATCGACCACGGCTGGCGATTGGACTTGGCCGCGCTTTGCTCTATGGCTGTGCGTGTCGCCAATGTTGGGATGCAGTTCGATGATGCCTCTTTTGACTGGCATCCGATTCTCGCTCGACCCGCGCCGCCCCGTTGGCGCGGGTTGCGGGTCGGCGCAGTGGTATCCTGTGAAGGTGCGGCAGCGCTGAACAACCCGATTTGGCGCGGGCTCCCGTTGCAGCCCGACGGCGGGGAGAGCCTTATCATCCGCATGGATCGAGATCTGCACAAGGCTATCAGCGCAAGCGTCACGCTCGTGCCCCTTGGCTCTCGCCGATACTGGTTGGGAGCAACGCATCAGCCGGGTCAGGTTTCCTCAGGGCCGACGATAACTGGGCGCGCGGCGTTGTGAGGTTGCCCCTGAAAACTGGAGTTCTTAACCCTTGTTGAAAATACCGACAAGGAGTTCAGAGATGAGTGACAAGCAGGTGCGTGCGCAGTACACGCGAGAGTTCAAGCAGGAGGCTGTTCGGCAGGTCCGCTCGGGTC
>DATLZY010000011.1:0-12575 GCA_035573755.1 Candidatus Acidiferrales bacterium | reverse complement strand
AATCGACCGCCAGCGGGCGAATGATCGGCCAAACAACCCGCAATCGAGCCGAAAATCAGCCCGAATCGCTCGCGGATCGCTTCGCAGCGAGTTCGGTCACCGACAGGCCCATTGCCTTGCGATATTGATGGGGTTGTTCAGTGTGTCCTTAGCGGGGCATACCCCGCTCATGAATGGCAAATAGCATGGCTGAGCTCACGGCATGGGTGAATAGGATGGCGGATGAGCGACAACCGGTGGTGGTACGGATCCGTCGGCAGGTACCGGAAAAGCTTGCGGTTGCCGTTTCAGAGGCGGGTTATAGACGGTCGTGAGCAGGGCGATCAGGCTCGTCAGGGCCTCGTAAATCAGGGAAAAAGTGGTATAGACGCTGTCCCATCCATGGGTGGCCACTCCCGCACCCCGTCCCAGCGCCAAGCCGCCCACCAAGGCGATCACGACCCAGATGCCGACCGAGGACCAGCGCGGCAGGATGGCGCACACGAGCAATAAGACCGCAAAGCCGATCTGCAACCCGCCGTAGACGGCTTGCAACTCGATCTGTCCCGTTGGAAGAGAGGAGTCGATCCCCGTCAATCGCGTCAACAGATCGGGATAAAGCAGGCAAAGCAGCCCAAAACTCCCGAATACGGCGCCCGTTACCAGCAGCAGTACCCGCCGCAGATCGAATTGACCACCCATTTCAAGATCCCTCATTTGCAGTCATCATTGTTGAGTTGCCCGGCCATGTTCAAGGCTTCAGGCACCGTCATCCGACTTGCCGGCATGTGCCTGTTCCAAGGTCACAAGCGGTTTGTCGGTGAAGAGATAATCGCGCAGCTCCTTGTCGAAGCGCGCATCGCGGCGGCGCAACCACTCGATCAGCATGGCCGCATGCTCTTTTTCCTCATCCCGATTGTGGGCCAGAATGGCCGCCAGTTCCTGATCCTGACAGGCATCGATGCGCTGCTGGTACCAGTCGACTGCCTCCAGTTCCTCCATCAGCGAGCTGATGGCGCGGTGCAGATCGCGGGTCTCAGGACGGAGGTAGTCGGACGATTCGTGATAGCCTTCATGTGCCATTGTGGATCCTTTGTTTTCTTCCCGTGACGCAGGGTCGCGAAATCACCTTAGCACAGTTCTCACCAGCCCAAGGGCGGAGCTTATTCGTGTCAGGTCAGCCTTCACCCAATATCGCCGTCGCGTCCCTGAACAGCGGGCCCCGATTGGCCGCTCTCATGGCGCTGTATGAGCAAAACTACGCGGCGCTGTGCCACCTGCTGGGGACGCGTAGACCTTATCCCAATGGCGCCGTCGCCCGGCCGGGTCGGTTGCCGGCGCTGTACCTGTCTGTGTTGGAGCGCGATCGGTTCACGACGACCTACTACCTGACCCATTGCTTCGGGGGGGCGTGCGAGCCTCGGTCGGTGCCCGATCTTGAACTGCGTGTCTATCATGATGCTCGCCAGTGTGAGGTGCTGCACCTTCCGAGACCTGCGTTTCGGCGAGGCAATCCGATGTTGGACCCCTCCGAGCGCTGGATGATCAACGTGATGCTGGGAAAATGGTTGCGCTACTGCCTCGATCAGGGTTACCGCTTCGGCGAAGATGGTTCCATTCCCGTGACTCACTCGCAGGCCGCCGGATCGCAGAGCCCGGATTGACGTGTCCCCTTCTCCCCATCCTGCCTGCTGCGCTAAAGTCACGCGATTAAGGCATGGAGTGTCATGCCCCGCTTGCGGCCCAGACTGAGTCGCGGGCAAAAAACGACATGCTTGTGGGAGCGATAATCAATGGCCAAGCGGGTGATCAATGGCGTTGCCGAGATGAAGGAGCTGGTCGGCCAGGAGGTCGGTGTCAGCGATTGGATCGAGGTGACGCAGGAACGGATCGATCAGTTCGCGCAGGCGACGGGTGACGATCAGTGGATCCACACCGATGTCGAGCGTTGCCGCCGCGAGTCTCCGCACGGCATGACCATCGCGCATGGCTACCTGACCATTGCGCTCACGCCGGCACTGGTGGATGAGGTGATCCAGATCAAGGGTATGCGCATGGGCGTCAACTACGGCATGAACAAGCTGCGCTTCACGGCCCCCGTACCGGTCGGCAGCCGCATCCGAGTGCGCGTGACGCTCAAGGGCGTGCGCGAAATCGCCGGCGCCATCCAGACCGTGACCCAGCTCAGCGTGGAGCGGGAAGGGCAGGACAAACCCTGCTGCGTCGCCGAGACCCTGAGCCTCTATTATCCCTGAAGTCGATATCTGAGGAGCACCCATGGCCTTCGAGGGTCCGCTTGCGGGACGCACCGTTGCTCTCCCGGAGACGCGGATGCTCGACGTGCTGGCTGGCTTGCTCGAGCGGCGCGGGGCCGCCATCTGGCGCTGTCCCATGGTGGCCATCCTTGACCATCCTGACGAGGCGGCCGTGGTCGAATGGATGCAGGCATTCATTGACGTGCCGCCCGCGCTCACCATTCTGCTGACGGGCGAGGGTTTGCGTCGCTTGCTCGATCGCGCAGAGCGCCGCGGCATCGCCCGACCCTTCCGTGAGGCGTTGGCGCGGCAGCCGTTTCTGGTGCGGGGTCCCAAGCCAGCCCGAGTGCTCAAGGAATTGGGGCTCGAGCCGCGCTGGAGCGCGGTTGCACCAACCACGGCAGGCGTGATTGAAACCTTGCGGCAGATCGATTTGGCTGGACAGGACGTCGGTGTGCAGCTCTATGGTGAGGAGCCCAACCTTCCGCTCATGGCTGCTTTGCGCGAGGCTGGCGCAAACCCGCGTCCTGTGGCGCCTTACGTCTATGCCCCCAAAACCGACGATGAACAGGTCGTGGCCCTGATCGGCGCGCTCAATGACGGCCGCATTGATGCCATTGTGTTTACCAGCCAACCGCAGTTCCGCCGATTGCGAGAGGTTGCGCAGGCATCGGGCTTGCTGGATGCGCTCGAGCGTGGCATGGCGAGGACCCGCGTGGCTGCCGTCGGGCCGGTGGTGGCAGGCGATCTGGGACGGCTGGGGATCCGGGTCGATGTCATGCCCAGCGACAGTTTCTTCATGAAGCCGCTGGTCAGCGAACTGGTCCGCCATTTTACCGGTGCCGACACCCCGGCCGATTGCTGAGCAGCCCCGCGTCATGGAGCTGTGGTACAGCCTGTCTGCTCTCCTTGTCACCTCGCTGTCGCTCTGGCTGAGCGGTCATGTGGTCCTGGTGAAACGGGATGCCCGCGCTGCAGCGCTGTGGGTCGCCATCATCTGGTTTTTCCCGGTGGGCGGGGCATTGCTGTACATGCTGCTGGGCGTCAATCGCTTGCGGCGCCAGGCGAGCAGCCTCCGCCGCCCGATGCGGCAGCAAGATAGGTTGCCGGGCGTCGGAGCGCGCGAGTTGCGTCTGGCTATGGGGCCGGAGGACGTTCATCTGACTGAGATGGCCGCACTCGTGAGCCGCGTGACGGGCTTGCCGCTGGTCTCGGGCAACGCCGTGAGTACCCTAGTGGATGGCGATGCCGCGTTCGAGGCCATGCTCGTGGCGATCGAGCAGTCCCGCGTCAGCGTCGCCCTGTCGACCTACATCTTCGGCAACGATCGGGTCGGGCGTGCGTTTCTGGAAGCGCTCGTTCGCGCCCAGCAGCGCGGCGTCGAGGTCAGAATCCTGATCGATGCCGCGGGTGAGCGCTATTCCTGGCCGCCCATGGTGTCCGTTCTGCAGAACTCAGGATTGCGCGTCGCCCGCTTTCTGCCAGGTAAGCACATCAGCTGGCTGGTGGGCCTCAACCTGCGCAATCACCGCAAGCTGCTCGTCTGCGATGGTCGCATCGGCTTTACCGGCGGCATGAACCTGCGGGTGCATCACTGCCACAGCAGCGGGAGGCGCTTCACGCGGGATCTGCATTTTCGCATCGAGGGTCCCGTCGTTCGCCAGTTGCAGGAGATTTTCGCACAGGACTGGGATTTTGCCGCCGGCGAGCACTTATACGGTGACACGTGGTTTCCGGCACTGACGCCGGCCGGAACGGTGATCGCGCGCGCCGTGCCCGACGGGCCCGATGAGGATCTGGATCAGCTGTCCTGGGTGTTCATGGGCGCGCTCGGCATGGCCAGGCGGCGGGTATGCATCATGACGCCCTATTTCTTGCCGGATCGCAGCCTGATCAACGCACTCAATCTGGCGGCGCTGCGTGGTGTGGAGGTCGATATTCTGCTCCCGGCGCACAACAACCTACCCTTCGTGCATTGGGCGATGATGGGTCAGCTTTGGCAAGTGCTCGGGCACGGCTGCCGAGTGTGGTTCAGCATGGGGCCATTTGATCACGGCAAGCTGATGGTCGTGGACGAGGCCTGGGTTTTTCTCGGCTCTGCGAACTGGGATCCGCGTAGTCTGCGGCTCAATTTCGAGTGCAATCTCGAATGCTATGATCGCGAATTGGGCCAATCGTTGGCGGCGCTGGTCGCTGAACGCATCCGTATGGCGCGGCCCTGCACGCTGGCGGACGTCGACGCCCGCGCCCTGCCGGTCAAGTTGCGGGACGGGATCGCGCGGCTGTTCTCGCCTTTTCTATGAGCTTGCCGAGAACGTGCCGCCCGCGCAGCGGCCGATGGGAGGATGCCGATGGTTCAGGTGATGGAGATCGCTCGCTTTGGCAAGGACGGGTTGCAGCGTACGGAGCGCGCATTGCCCGCGCCCGGTCCCGGTCAGGTGCGCATCCGCATGGGCGCCGTTTCGCTCAACTACCGCGATCTCATGATGCTGCTGGGCTTGTACAACCCGCGTCAGTCCTTGCCGCTCATTCCCTGTTCGGATGGCGCCGGTACCGTGGTGGCGGTGGGCGAGGGGGTCAACACCTGGCGTCCCGGTGATCGGGTCATGGGTGTATTTGCGCAGGACTGGCTGGATGGCGAGGTGGACGGCCGCTGTGGGCGGCGCACGCTCGGCGGGCCGCTCGACGGGATGTTGGCCGAGGAGGTCATCCTGCCCGAAACTGGCCTGGTGCACAGTCCCGACTCCCTTTCCGATGCCGAGGCGGCCTGCCTGCCCTGCGCCGGCGTCACCGCCTGGCATGCACTCGTGGGGCAGGGCGCGATCAAATCCGGCGATACGGTGCTCGTGATCGGCACGGGTGGTGTGTCGCTGTTTGCCCTGCAGATCGCGTGCGCCCATGGGGCGCGGGTCATCGTCGTGTCCCGCAGCGAGGAAAAACTGGCCCGGGCTCGGGCGCTCGGCGCCAGCGCCGGCATCTGCAGTGCCACTACACCCAACTGGGGTAAAGCCGTCCAGGCGCTGACCGACGGGCGCGGGGTGGATCATGTCGTCGAGGTCGGCGGCGCGGGCACCTTGGCCCAGTCCGTCGAGGCCGTGCGTCCGGGCGGGCGGATCGCGATCATCGGTGTGCTGTCGGGGGTGTCCAGCCAGATCGATCTGCGCCGGGTGCTGATGCGCAGCGTGCGCCTGCAAGGGCTGTTCGTGGGCAGTCGGCGCATGCTCGAGGATTTGAGTCGGGCGGTCGACACGACTGGGCTCAAGCCGGTGATCGATCGGGCCTGGCCCTGGCAGGAGGCTGGCGCGGCGTTCGACTATCTGGCCAGTGGCCAGCAGTTCGGCAAGGTGGTGTTGACTTGGTAGATCCCGCGCGACCCGATCCGGATCTTGCATTTTTCAGGCAGGTCTGCGGCGCGCGCGGGGTCGTGACGGACCTGGCGGATCAGTCGGATTACCTGCGGGAGCCGCGCGGCCGCTTCACGGGTGTCGCGCGCGCGGTCGTTCTGCCGGGCAGCACCGCGGAGGTGGCCGCCGTGGTCCAGTACGCGCACGCCCACGGCATCGCCATCGTTCCGCAGGGCGGTCAGACGGGCTTGTGCGGTGGCGCGATGCCGGACGATACGGGTCGGCAGGTCATCCTCAATCTCAAGCGTATGCGGCGCATTCTTGCGTTCGATTCCGCGGAGGGGACGGTGACCGTTCAGGCGGGCTGCCGGCTCGCTGAGTTGCAGCAGGCGGCGGCGTCCAACGGCTGGTGGTTTCCCTTGAGCCTGGCCTCGAGCGGCGACTGCCAGATCGGCGGCAACCTCGCCACCAATGCCGGCGGGCACAACGTGCTGCGCTATGGCAACGTGCGCGAGCTTTGCCGCGGGCTGGAAGTCGTGCTGGCCGACGGGCGGGTCTGGTCGGATTTGAAGGGGCTCGCCAAGGACAACAGCGGCTACGATCTCAAGCAGCTTTTCATCGGCGCCGAGGGGACGCTCGGCATCATCACCGCTGCCGTGCTGCGGCTGGTGCCGCAACCGGCGCAACAAGCCCTGATGCTCGTGCCGCTGCCCGATGTCGCGACCGCGCTGCAGCTGTTCGGGCACCTGAACGCGGCCTTCGGGGAGGCCGTGACCGCTTTCGAGCTCATGTCGGCGTTCTCCCTCGATCTCGTGGCGCGCCATTTTCCTGATCTGCCTGTGCCCCGGATGAACGGTAGCCCCTGGTGCGTGCTGATCGAACTCTCGCGCACCAGTGCGGGGACTGATCTGGCCTCCGAGCTTGCTGGCGTTCTGGATGTGTCCGCGGGGGGCGAGGGCTTGCGTGACGCCGTCATGGCAGCCGATCGACGGCAGATGGGCCGGCTGTGGGCGGTGCGCAACGCCATTCCAGACGCCCAGCGGCGCGAGGGGCCCAGCATCAAGCACGACATCAGCCTGCCGCGGGGACGGATGGCGCCGTTCATCGCAGAAGTGCTCCCGTTGCTGCAGGCGCGCTGCCCCGGCGTTCGGCCCTGCATCTTCGGGCATCTCGGAGATGGCAATTTGCATTTCAATCTTTCCGTGCCGCACGCCGGCGATGCCGCGGCGTTTCAGACGCAGCGCGCGGGGCTGGAGCGTCTCGTCCATGACCGCGTGGTGGCCCATGGCGGCAGCTTTGCGGCCGAGCATGGTGTCGGCCAGCTCAAGCGCGGCGAGATGGCGCGTTACAAGGACGCGGTGACACTGGATTTGATGCAGCGCGTCAAGCGCGCACTCGATCCGCAGGGGATCCTGAATCCGGGCAAGGTGTTGCCGGAGTGGTGAGCGTGCGTACCGCATCGAAGGTGTGCAGGAAGATGCGCCCCGGTGCGAGTGCGGCAGGCAGCGCGGTGTGTTCCAGCCGGTCCATGACTGGACCTTTCACCTCTGCCAGGTGCAGGGTGATCCCCTGCGCCCGCAGGCTTTGGATCAGGCTCTGCAGCATCTCCAGCGCGCTGAGGTCGATGGCATTCACGGCGCTGGCGATCAGCACCACATGACGCGTATCGGGCGCACTGGCGACCGACCGCAGGATGAAATCCTCGACCGCCGCCGCATTGGCAAAACACAGACGCTCGTCGACCCGCACCAGCAACAGTCCCTGCCAGGTCGTGACCCGATGGCGCTCAACGTTGCGAAAATGCTCGGTTCCCGGAATCTGGCCCACCCGTGCGATGTGCGGATTTCCGCTGCGCCAGACGAACAGCAGCAGAGACAGAACGAGGCCCAGCAGCAGACCGTGTTCCACACCCAGGACCATCACGCCGGCGAAGGTGGTGAGCCAGGCTGCGGCATCGCTGCGGTCATAGCGCCAGGCCAGGCGCAGCGTCGCCACATCCACCAGATTCAGCACCGCCATGACGATGATCGCAGCCAGCACGGCCTGGGGCATGTGGGTGAAAAGCGGCGTCAGGTAGATGGCGGCAAGACCGACCAGCATGGCCGTGATCACGCCGGCGAGCGGGGTGTGTGCCCCAGCCGTGTCGTTGACCACCGTGCGACTGAAACCGCCGGCAACCGGCATGGCGCCGGTGAAGGCAGCGCCCAGATTGGCGGCGCCCAGGGCGATCAGTTCCTGATCGGGGTCGATGCGCTGGCGGCGCCGGCTGGCCAGCACCTTGGCGATCGAGACGCTTTCCACATAGCCGATCAGGGCGATGAGCGCTGCAGACGGCAATAACTCCCGCCAAGGCTGCGCTGAGTCGAGAAAGCCGAGATCCAGCCGCGGCAAGGTGACGTTCAGCGCGCCGACGACGGCAACGCCGTGCCGGACGTCCCAACCGGCTCCGCCCACCAAGGCCGTGCCCAGCAGCACGACGAGCAGGGGTGCTGCTTTGCCGATGATCAGCACGCTCCAGTCGGTGAGACGCAACCGTCGCAGTAGCCGCCCGAGCGGCGCCCCCGAGAACCACAGCAAGCCGATCGCGCCGACGCCGAGCATCACCGTCAGCGGTTGAAGCCGGTCGAGACCGGAAATCAATTGGGCGATCATGGCGGGCAATTGCTGCCCGCCGGCCGGAATGCCGGTCAGATGCTTGATCTGGCTGATGACGATCACCAGCGCCGCACCGGTGGTGAATCCGGACAGCACCGGATGACTCAGAAAGTTGATCAGCCGGCCGGCGCGGAGCAGACCCAGCGCCAGGAGCAGCAAACCGACCTCGAAGGCGAGGATCACAGCCTGCATGAGGGCTTGGGTGGGATCGGTCACACTGCGTGCGCTCAAGGTGCTCGCGACCAGCAGCGCGGCTACTGCCACTGGCCCCACGGCCAAAGTGCGGCTGGTGCCGAAGATCGCATAAAGGATGGGCGGCAGCATGCTGGCATAAAGCCCGGCCTGTGGCGGCAGGCCGGCGAGCAGGGCATAGGCGAGGCTCTGGGGCACGAGCAGGATGGCTGTGATGGCGCCGGCCAGGCTGTCGTCGATCAGATCCTGGCGTCGATACGTCCTGAGCCATTGTAGCGGAGGAAGCGCGACCCGCAGTCGCCCCTTCCCCCTGACCGAAGGTGTCTCCACAGGGCCCGGCATCAGGCCGTCCGGCCGCAAGCCAGATTGGCAGGCACCGCCACGTCCATGTACTTGGGATTGGGCAGGTTCAGGTTGTTCATGATGTTCACGTACTCATCGACCGATTGGACCTGCAGGCGCGGGTTGTGGCGCTTTTCTTCCCCGATGGTGCTGACCGTCCAGCCCTTGTAGTCGTGACCGGGATAGACCAGCGTTGCGTCGGGCAGCTTGAGCAGCTTGTTGAACAGGCTGTCGTACTGGGCGCGCGCGTCGCCGTTCTGGAAGTCGGTGCGGCCGGTGCCGCGGATCAGCAGGGTATCGCCGGTGAAGACCCGATCATCCATGACGAAGCTGTAGGATTCGTCGGTGTGGCCGGGGGTGTACAGCGCCCGCAGTGTCAATGCACCGACATGGATGATTTCCCCGTCGCGCACCCGCAGCGATACGCATTCGGCCTTGGTCTGCTCGCCCATGAGCGTCACGCAGCCGGTGGTCTCGCGCAGCTTGCCCATGGCGGTTACGTGATCGGCATGGGTGTGGGTGTCGATGGCCTTGATCAGCCGGATATCGAGTTCGCGCAGCAGTTGCAGATAGGCATTCATCTGTTCCAAGACCGGATCGATGATCACGGCCTCACCGCCCGGCCGTTCGGCCAGGAGATAGGTATAGGTGCCGGTATCCAGGTCATAGAGTTGGCGAAACAGCATGGCTGGGCTCCTGTACGAGTCGGTCTCCAATTATTCTAGTAATAGTATAAGAATATATCCATTTCTCAGGACGAGTCACGTCGTTATTCGCACCCGGCGACGGTGCGCTGCTTGATGGTGTCCAAAAGGTCGCTGGGCCGTGGGCGTGAACGCTTCAAACCAGCCCGCGTTCGGCCATGGAAACGCAGGGGCCGTCGCCGACGATGAGATGGTCCAGCACGCGGATGTCAACCAAGGCCAGCGCCTGTTTGAGCCGGCGGGTCAGTTCTTCGTCGGCGCGGCTGGGCTCGGCCACGCCGGAGGGATGGTTGTGCGCGAGGATCACGGCCGCGGCGTTGCAGTCGAGCGCGGCGCGCACCACCTCGCGCGGATGCACGCTGGCCTGGTCGATGGTGCCGCGGAACAGTTCGCGAAAGGCGATCACCCGGTGTCGATTGTCCAGATACAGGCAGGCGAAGACCTCGAAGGGGTGATCGCGGAGTTGGCTCTGCAGGAAGCGATGCACCTCATCGGGCCGGCTCATGACATCGCCCCGCTTGAGGCTTTCGCCGAGATGCCGGCGCGCCATCTCCAGCACCGCCTGGAGCTGGGCGTACTTGGCCAGCCCCAGGCCCGGTGCGCGACAAAAGTCCCGCTGCGACAGGCCGAGCAGCGTGCGCAGCCCGCCGTGCTGTGTCAGGAGATCGCGCGCCAGATCGACG
Organism: Candidatus Acidiferrales bacterium; assembly: GCA_035573755.1. Classification (GTDB taxonomy): domain Bacteria; phylum Pseudomonadota; class Gammaproteobacteria; order UBA5335; family UBA5335; genus Macondimonas. The sequence continues at coordinate 2,421 of DATLZY010000011.1, read as the reverse complement.
GCATTGCGGCCCGGAATGCCGGTGCGCAGAAAGATGGCCAGCAGTTCAGCATCGGACAAGGCGCCCGGCCCCTGGGCGAGCAATTTTTCACGCGGGCGTTCGGCATCGGGCCAGTCGGTGATTCGCATCGTCTTCCACTCGAAGTGCCGCCCGGACGTGGGGGCCATTCGTGGCCGACCCCGAAATCCGTCGCAGTCGAACGCCGCATGCCGGAGCAGCGGCGCCTCTGTCGTATCGGCTGGAGCTGGCAGGGCTTGATCGGATTTGGGCGCTCGCGCGCCGTGCGATAGGATGCGCAAAGCCCTCCGGATCGCTAAGATCTGTCGATTTCGAGCATGCCGCCCATGAATTCAGCCTTGCTTCCCCAACGCATCCTGCTCGGCGTCACCGGCGGCATTGCCGCTTACAAGAGCGCCGAGCTGGTCCGCCGGCTGCGCGAACGGGGCGCCGAAGTGCAGGTGGTCATGACTGAGTCGGCCACGGCCTTCATCACGCCCCTGACCCTGCAGGCTCTGAGCGGTCGAGCGGTGCGTACCAGCCTGATGGACCCGCAGGCCGAGGCCGCGATGAGCCACATCGAGCTGGCGCGTTGGGCGGACTGCATCCTGATTGCCCCGGCCAGCGCGGATTTCATCGCCCGTCTCGCCCATGGCCTGGCCGACGATTTATTGAGCACGGTCTGTCTGGCCAGCGAGGCGCCGCTCGTCGTCGCGCCCGCCATGAACCGGGTCATGTGGCAGCACCCGGCCACGCAGGCCAACTGCGCCGTGCTGGCCGCGCGCGGCGTGCGGCTCCTTGGGCCTGCAGAGGGCGAACAGGCCTGCGGCGAGGTCGGGGCGGGGCGGATGCTGGAGCCGATGGCGCTCGTCGAGGCGCTGAATGTACCCCCCCCGGCAGTCGACCTGCGCGGACTCACGGTTCTGGTCACCGCAGGACCCACGCGCGAGCCGCTGGACCCTGTGCGCTTTCTCACCAATCGCAGCTCGGGGAAGATGGGTTATGCCGTCGCCGAGGCGGCGCGCGATGCGGGGGCAGATGTCATTCTGGTGAGTGGTCCGGTGCATTTGGCGGCGCCTGCGGGCGTGACCTGCCTGCGGGTGGAGACGGCCCAGGCCATGCGCGCGGCGGTGTTGCAACATCTCGCGGCAGCGGATCTGTTCATCGCCGCCGCTGCCGTGGCGGACTATCGACCCGTGACCCGCGCTGCCGACAAGATCAAGAAGAACGGCGAGCCGCTGACCCTGAGCCTCGAACCCACGCCTGACATACTGGCCGAGGTGGCAGGGCGGCCGGATCGACCTTTCACGGTGGGCTTCGCTGCCGAAACCGAGCGCCTCGCCGAGTATGCCGAGGCCAAGCGGCGGCGCAAGAATCTCGACATGATCGCGGCCAACCAGGTGGACGATCGGGGCCTAGGGTTCGACAGTGACGACAATGCGCTCACCGTGTTCTGGGAGGGCGGTTCCCTCGCCTTGCCCCGTCAGTCGAAACGAGCCCTTGCCTCGGCCTTGCTGGCGGTGATCGCCGAGCGCATGGGGCGGATCTCCGCGTCGGCATGAGGCGGACGCCACATCGCGCCCTCGCCTGTGGGTCGTCATCGCAAGCCATGGCCGCGCGCCACCAGTGCGGCGAGAACCGGTAGGATCACCAGGAGATGCATGGCCAGCATCGGGATGCGTCGCAAGCGGCGCAAGTCGGCCTCGTTCGGTACGAAGGCCGGATCGGCCAGCGCTGCGGTTTGCCAGATGCGCAATTGCCGAGCGACGGGAATGGCGAGCAGGACCATGACGGCGAAACCGGTCAGCTTGACGTGAAACAGGGGATTGCTCAGGTCGAACGCAGCGCCTTTGGCGCCGAGTATCAAGCGCAGCAGGCCGGTGATCAGCACCAGCGCGAGCATACCTGTCGCATCCCTGACGATTGCATAGACTCTCGCCGCTCCTCCCTGTTCATGGCCCGTGTCGTTTTGCAGGCCTTGATCGAGGAGCATGAGCAAGCCAGCCCAGGAGCCCGTACACCATGATGATTGCCTTGCACAAGAACGCCCGCACCACCCCGGCGATACGCGCCGAGATGGCCGCCAGCAAGGAGAGCGCACGGGTGCTTGCCAAGCGTTACGGTGTCACCGAGGCCACCATCTACAAGTGGAAAAAGCGCGATACCTGCGTCGATCGCTCCTACACCGCCTGCAAACCACCTTGACGCCCGCACAGGAAGCCGTCGTCGTGCACCTGCGCCGCAGCCTCTGGCTGCCCCTGGATGACCTGCTTGCGGTGACTCGGGAGTTCCTCTGCCCCAAGGCCTCACGCTCAGGGCTGGACCGCTGCCGATCAGCCAGGTGCTCACCGACAACGGCAAGGAGTGCACGGATCGCTTGTTGGCTTGCAGAGAGCGCCAGCCCACAGGCGAGCATGCGTTTGA
>DATLZY010000010.1:0-36358 GCA_035573755.1 Candidatus Acidiferrales bacterium | reverse complement strand
ATCGCCACGTCGGACAGCCCGTACCCCTGCTGCAGGAAGTGAATGCGCAGCAAGCTCTCCAGCGCAAACGGTGGCCGACCGGTCCTGGCCACCGGCGCGTGCGGCGCGATCAGGGCCAACAGCGCGTCCCACGGCACGGTCCGCTCCATCTCGGCCAGAAACACCCGCTTGCGCGTCTGCCGGCAGGTCAGGTCAACGTCCAATGGCTGCTGCTTCATGCCCTCGGATCCGATATCCGATCGGTCAACTGCGCCGTATCATCGGACGGGGCACGGGTTTTGAACAGAATTCATAGAAATCCCGATGCCAAGTAACAGTCTTGCCGGCGACCAGCGGGTCGTAGAGCGACTAAACCAGAACTTGGTGCTCACCTTAGGGTCGAAACGCGCTGAATACCACTGCGACGGGTCTGCGGAGCAGCATGGTTGCCTGTTCTGTGTGTGGGGGGAAGGCATGCCGTGCTGCCTCGGGTTCCTGCATTCCGTCCTCCGAGGCTGTCGTGTGTGGTACGGAACGGCGTATTGAGCATTGTGACCTGCGAAAAAAACCCCGCATGGAGCGGGGTCTTTTCGAACGCTGATCGGATGGTCAGCCTGCGCTGGATTGGCTCAGCGCCTTCAGGCGTTTGTTCAGGCGACTCTTATGCCGGGCGGCCTTGTTGCGGTGGATGAGGCCCTTGTTGACCATGCTGTCGATGATCGGAACCGCCACAGCGAACTGGGACTGGGCAGTGGCCAGGTCGCCGCCTTCGGCCGACTTGATCACTTTCTTGATCGCCGTGCGCATGCGTGTCTTGTGGCTGATGTTGCGCTGGCGCGCGTCTTCGGCCTGTCGTGCCCGCTTTTCGGCCTGCTTGGTGTTCGCCATCGTCTGTCTGTCCGCTTGCAATGGGGGTGAACGGGGGAAGACCCACCGAGTTAAAGAAGAGATAAATCATGCGTCAGGGGGTGGAGAATGTCAAACCGTAACTGTGCCGCCGGCGTCCCATGGCGGTGGCGGATCGCAATCGCTACCATGGCTGCCTTTCGCTGGATCGGCGGTCCTGCCCTGGCGGGTAAAGGCGCTTTTGCATGGCTCACAGTTTGATGCGATCGACCGCGGTGGTCAGTGCCATGACACTGCTATCGCGTGGCTTCGGATTCGTGCGGGACCTGCTCATGGCTCGCGTCTTCGGTGCCGGTCCGGCCATGGACGCCTTTTTCGTCGCCTTCAAGATCCCGAATTTTCTGCGCCGCCTGTTTGCCGAAGGGTCGTTCTCGCAGTCCTTCATTCCCGTTCTGGCCGAGCGGCGGGCGCAGGGCGATCTGGCGGAAGTGCGCGCCTTCGCCGATCGCGTGGCCGGCACACTCGGCGGTATTCTGTTCATCGTGACGGTGCTGGGCGTGATTCTGGCGCCGGTGCTGATTTTCCTGTTCGCGCCCGGTTTCAATGGCGCCAACGGCCAGCGCGAACTGGCCATCAGTCTGTTGCGCATCACGTTTCCCTATCTGCTGTTCATTTCGCTCACGGCATTCGCTTCCGGCCTGCTCAACACTTACGGGCAGTTCGCGGTTCCGGCTTTCACGCCGGTGCTGCTCAATCTGTGTTTGATCGCGGCGACCTTGTGGGTAGCGCCGCACATGGCCGAGCCTGTGTACGCGCTGGCCTGGGGGGTGTTCATCGCCGGCTTGGCGCAGCTGGCGTTTCAGTTGCCGTTTCTGGCGCGCCAGGGCCTGCTGCCGCGCCCGCGCTGGGGCTGGCATTATCCGCCGGTGCGGCGGGTGATGACGTTGATGGTGCCGACGCTGTTCGGCTCCTCGGTGGCCCAGGTCAATCTGCTCATCGACACACTGATCGCTTCTTTGCTCGCCGTGGGCAGTGTGAGCTGGCTTTATTACGCCGACCGGCTGATGGAGTTTCCGCTCGGCGTGTTCGGCATCGCACTGTCCACCGTGATCTTGCCGCACCTCTCGGCCCGTCATGCCGCGGCGGACCCGCGGCACTTCTCGACGACCCTCGATTGGGCGCTGCGCAGCGCCTTGCTGATCAGTCTGCCCGCCGCCGTGATGATGGGTGTGATCGCGCACCCGCTGCTGGCGACCCTGTTTCACGGCGGTGCCTTCGAGGGGCACGACGTGGCCATGTCGGCGGCGGCTCTGTCCACTTATGGCCTGGGGCTGACCGGCTTCATTCTGGTCAAGGTGCTGGTGCCGGGCTATTACGCGCGCCAGGACACCCGCACACCGGTGCGGATCGGCCTGATCGCCATGGGCGTCAATACCGGCATCAATCTGCTGTTGCTCATTCCGGTCATGCAACGCAGCCTGCCAGCGCCTCATGCCCTGCTGGCCTTGTCCACCAGCCTTGCCGCCTACCTCAACGCCTTGCTGCTCTATCGCGGCCTTCGGACGGCGGGTGTCTATACACCCAGCCCTGGCTGGCCTCGGTTTCTGACGCGCATGGTGCTGGCCAACGGCGCGATCGGCGCTGGCCTGTGGTTCTGGGTGCCGCCGGCGTCGTATTGGGTCGCCATCGCCGGTCGCGAGCGCCTGCTGGCCTTGGGCGTCGTCTTGCTCGCCGTGGCGCTGGCCTATCCGGCGCTGCTCTGGATTCTGGGTGTGCGGCCGCGCCATTTCCGGATGCCCGCCGAATCTGCGATGACAAGCGCAGCGGAGACTTTATAATCAACCCCTTTCGCTGCAGGCTGGCCATGGAACTGATCCGGGGTGCCCATAATCTGCGTCCGTCGCACCGCGGTTGCGTGGCCACGATCGGCAACTACGACGGTGTGCATCTGGGCCATCGGGCGGTGCTGGATCAGGTGCGTCAACTGGCCCGCCCGCTCGGCCTGCCCGTCACCGTCGTGACGTTCGAACCCTCGCCGCAGGAATACTTCGCCGCCGAAGGGGCGCCGGCGCGCCTGAGCCGGCTGCCGGAGAAGCTGGGCGAACTGGCAGGGGCGGGCGTCGACCGGGTGCTGTGCCTGCGCTTCGATCGGGCCTTGGCGCGCTTGCCGGCGACCGCGTTCGTCGAGCGCCTGCTGATCCAGGGGCTGGGTGTGCGTGAACTCGTCGTCGGGGATGATTTCCGGTTCGGGCACGGCCGCGAAGGGGATTTCGCCCTGCTCAGCCGCATGGGCGAGCAGGCCGGCTTCGGCGTGCACCGGACCCGGACCTTGAGCGTGGACGGCGAGCGGGTCAGCAGCAGCCGCATCCGCGCCTGCCTGGCGGCGGGCGATTTGCCAGCGGCCCGGCGCCTGCTGGGGCGGCCTTACAGCCTGTGCGGGCGCGTGGTGCATGGCGAGAAGCTGGGCCGCGAGCTGGGCTTTCCCACGGCCAACCTGCCGGTGCGCCGGCGCGTGAGCCCCTTGCGCGGCATCTTCGTGGTCCAGGCGCAGCTCAGCCACGGCGCGGCGCTTCCCGGCGTGGCGAGCCTCGGCACGCGGCCCACCGTCAACGGCCGGGAAACGCTGCTCGAGGTGCATCTGCTGGAGCCGGCCGGCGATCTGTACGGGCAGCGCATGCGGGTGTTTTTCCTCCAACATCTACGCGATGAACAGCGCTTTGCGTCCGTCGAGCTCATGCGTGAGCAGATTGCCCGTGACACGCAGGCGGCGCGCGACTATTTCAGCCAACCCGGCTGGGCCGAATGACCCGGTCGACCGAGAGACCCATGGATTACAAGCAAACGCTTAATCTGCCCGGCACCGATTTCCCCATGAAGGCCGATCTCGCCCGGCGCGAGCCGGCGCTGCTTGCGCATTGGCAGCAGACCGGGCTGTACGCGCAGGTGCGGGCGGCGCGCGCGGGCCGCCCGCGTTTCGTGCTGCACGACGGGCCGCCCTATGCCAACGGCGAGATCCATATCGGCCATGCGGTCAACAAGATCCTGAAGGACATCATCAACAAGAGCCGCCTGCTGGATGGGCTGGACGTGGCTTACGTGCCCGGCTGGGACTGCCATGGCCTGCCGATCGAGCTGGCGGTGGAAAAGATCCACGGCAAGCCGGGCGTGGATGGCGCGCGGGATTTCCGTCGGGCCTGCCGCGCCTATGCCGAGGCGCAGGTCGCCCGGCAGCGCGAGGACTTCATCCGGCTCGGCGTGCTGGCAGACTGGGATCATCCTTATCTGACCATGGATCCGGCCTACGAGGCCGACATCGTGCGCGCACTGGCGCAGATCGTCGCTAACGGCCATCTGCAGCGCGGGGCCAAGCCGGTGCACTGGTGCGTCGATTGCGGTTCGGCGCTGGCCGAGGCCGAGGTGGAGTATGCCGAGCACCAGTCGCTCGCCATCGACGTGCGCTTTCCCTGCCCGGAACCCGAGGTGCTGTTTGCCCGGCTGCAGCATGCGCCGGAGAGCAAGGGTGCTGGACCGGTGTCCGTCGTCATCTGGACCACCACGCCTTGGACGTTGCCGGCCAATCAGGCCGTGGCGGTGCATCCCGAACTGGACTACGTGCTGATCGAGGTAGAGGGTGCGCGGGGCCGCGAACGGCTCGTGGTCGCCCAGTCTGAGGTTGACGCCGTGCTCGCGCGCTGGGGCATCGAGAGCCATCGCGTGCTGGCTTATGGGCCAGGTGCGGCGCTGGAAGGTGTACGCCTGCGCCATCCCTTCCAGGCGCGCGAGGTGCCGGTGATCCTGGCCGATTTCGTGACCACCGGCACCGGCACGGGTCTGGTGCACATTGCCCCGGCGCACGGTCCGGACGACTATGCGGTGGGGCAGCGCTACGGTTTGGGGATGGATAATCCAGTGGGACCGGATGGTCGTTATTTTCCGGATGTGCCCGATCTGGCCGGCAAGCCCGTCCTTACGGCGCACGACGCCGTGCTCGAATTGCTCAAAGCGGCCGGCACGCTGGTGCATGTCGAACGGCTGCGGCACAGCTATCCGCATTGCTGGCGGCACAAGACGCCCGTCATCTTTCGCGCCACACCGCAATGGTTCATCGCCATGGACGCCGCGGGGCTGCGCGAGACGGCCTTGCGCGAGATCGAGCGTGTGGATTGGCTGCCGGCCTGGGGCGAGGGGCGCATCCGCGGCATGGTGGCCGAGCGTCCGGACTGGTGCGTGTCGCGCCAGCGGCTGTGGGGCGTGCCGCTGGCGCTGTTCGTCCATCGCCGCACCGGCGCGCTGCATCCCAACACGGTCTCGCTCATGGAACAGGTCGCCGCGCGCATCGAGCGGGCCGGCATCCAGGCTTGGTTCGATCTCGATCCGGCCGAGCTGCTGGGCGATGAGGCGGCCGATTATGAGAAAGTGAACGACACACTGGATGTCTGGTTCGACTCTGGGGTGAGCAGCGCCGCCGTGCTGGAGCGGCGCGAGGAGCTGGGCTTTCCGGCCGATCTGTATCTGGAAGGGTCCGATCAGCACCGCGGGTGGTTTCAGTCCTCGCTGCTGACTGCGGTGGCGCGGCGTGGTGAGGCGCCCTATCGCGCCGTGCTCACCCACGGCTTCACGGTCGACGAGAAAGGCCAGAAGATGTCCAAGTCGCGCGGCAACGTGGTGGCGCCGCAGGCGGTGGTGGACACGCTCGGCGCCGACGTGCTGCGACTGTGGGTGGCGGCCACCGATTACCGCGCCGAGATGGCCGTCTCGCAGCAGATCCTGAACCGCATCAGCGACGCCTACCGGCGCATCCGCAATACGGCACGCTTTCTGCTCGCTAATCTCAAGGGCTTCGATCCGGCGACCGACCTGCTGCCTGCCGCTGATTTGCTGTCGCTCGATCGCTGGATCATCCACCGTGCCAGCGCTTTGCAGGACCGGCTGCGCGAGGCCTACACGCGTTTCGAGTTCCACCGCGTCTATCAGGACGTCCACAACTTCTGTTCGGTGGATCTGGGCGCGTTCTATCTCGACGTGATCAAGGACCGGCTCTACACCACGCCGGCCGACAGCCGCGCCCGGCGCTCGGCCCAGAGCGCGCTCCACCATCTGGCCGAGGCGCTGGTGCGCTGGATCGCGCCGGTGTTGAGCTTCACGGCCGAGGAAATCTGGCGGCATCTGCCCGGCGCGCGCGCGGATTCGGTGTTTCTGGCGGAATGGCATGTCCTGCCCGAGGTCGCTGCGGACGAGGCGCTGTGGGCGCGCGTGCTGGCGGTGCGCGAATGCGTCGGCCCCGAACTCGAGCGCTGGCGCGTGGCGACTGGCGCCGGTGCCAATCTCGAGGCCGAGGTCGACCTCTACGCCGGTCAGGAGCTTTTTGAAGCGCTCACGCCACTCGCCGGCGAGCTGCGCTTTGCGCTGATCACCTCCGAGGTTCGCCTCGCCCGCGAGACGGCGCGCGGGCCCGAGGCCGTGCATGCGACCTTGCCCAGCGGCGATGAGCTGTGGATCGCCATTCGGCCGGCCGAGCACGCCAAGTGCGCGCGCTGCTGGCATCGCCGCGCCGATGTGGGCAGCCATCCCGAGCATCCCGAGCTGTGCGGGCGCTGCGTCAGCAATGTCGCGGGACCGGGCGAGGACCGGCAGTGGGCGTGAGCGAAGCAGCGACCGACGGCGCGCCGCGGATCCTCGACCAGCCCGGGCGCATGGCGCTCTGGCTGGGGCTGGTGGCGACGCTGGTGGGACTGGATCAGGTCAGCAAGCAACTGGTCGAAGGCTTGCTTGCGCCCTACACGTCGCACGCCATCGTGCCCGGCTTTTTCAATCTGACGCTGGCCTACAACCCGGGCGCGGCGTTCAGCTTCCTGGCGGGTGCGGGCGGCTGGCAGCGCTGGTTCTTCCTGGCCCTCGCGCTGGGTGTGGGCGGCGTGCTGCTGCGCTGGCTGCTGCTGCGTCCCGCGCGGGAAATCCTCTGGCCGCTCGCCTTTGCACTCATCCTCGGCGGCGCGATCGGCAATGCGGTCGACCGGGCCCTGCACGGCCACGTCATCGACTTCATCCAGCTCTATTACCGCGACTGGTACTGGCCCGCCTTCAATCTCGCCGATTCGGCCATCACGGTCGGCGCGGTGCTCTACGTCTGGATGAGTTTTCGCGAGGGCGGGGACTGAGGCATCTGCGATGGTCCGCAGGATGTCGCAGCAAAGCCCGGGCGCCGCTGCGTTTGCGGCGCCCGGGGTTCAGTGGCTCTACCAGCGCATGGTCAGCCCGGCGTAGACGGCCCGGCCGTCGCCCGGAATGAACTGGGTGGTGTTGGGGCCGAAGGCGCCCACGGCCGGCTGGGTGATGAGCCCGGTGGTGGCGGCGTACTTCTCGTCGGTCAGGTTGCGTGCATCAAGGAAGACCTCGATCTGGCGTGTGATCTCGTAGCTTGCGGTGAGTCCCAGCAGTGCGTAGGCATCCGTCTCGAGGCTGTTCTTGAAGTCGATCGGATAACCCTGCGGCACCCATTCCACGTTTGGCCCGAATGCGAATCCCGCCGGATGGCGATAGCGCAGTTCGGCGCGCAGGTAGTGATCGGGAATGCCGGGAATGGCGTTGTCGCCCCACTGCGGGTCGCCGTCGAACTTGAAATCGTTGTAGGTGTAGGCGAGGCGGCTGGTGAGGCTCTGGCCGTCGAATTCGGCGAGCTTCGCGCCCACCCCCAGCTCCACGCCTTGATGGACGGTCTTGTCGGTGTTGACCACGGCGCTCTGGCCGCCGTCGCCGAGGGCGATGAACATCAGCTCGTCGCGCACCCAGCTGCGGTAGAGGCTGGCATCCCAGCTCAGCGCCTGCCATTCGCCGCGGCTGCCCACCTCCAGAGTAGTGGATCGCTGCGCCTCGATGTCCGCCAGTCCGCTGACGCCCGGAATGCTCTGGGTGAGTTCGGAGAAGGTCGGCGGCTCGTAAGCCTGGCTCACGTTCGCGAACAACTGCAGCGTTTCGGCGGCGTCCCAGAGCAGACCCAGACGCGGGCTCAGGCCGCGATAGGTCTTGGTGCCGCTGCGGTCGCCGTCGCTGGCGAAGCGGTCGTCGTAGTCGCGTTCGGCGTAGCTCCCCTGTGCTGCGACGATGCCGGTCCAGCCTGGCGCGAGTTCGGTGCGGTTTTCGGCGAACAGGATGGCATTGCGCGACTGCTCGCGGGCATTGGACGTAAGATCGCCGTAGTCGCCGGCGAGATTCACATAGCGCCGGCTGTCGGTGTCGCCGGTGCCGACGCGGGTGCCGACCGTCAGCCGGTTGACGTGGCCGGCCAGTTCGCCGTTCTGTCGAAAGGTAGCGTAGGCGCCGTAGTCCATCGAATCCTGGTCGATGAGCTGGAAGATCGGGTGGTAGAGCTGTTTGCTGACGGCATAGACGCCGCCCGTGATTTCCTGATCCTCCCCCTTCCATGAGGTTTTGTTGGCGACGCGCAAGACCTTGAAGTCCCGCTGGTAGTTGTTGCGCACATTGCCGGGATTGGCCTGAGAGGGATCGTCCTCGAGTTGGGCCTTGGACAGGCTCCCAGGGATTTCCTGGTTGATGTCGCCGTAGGTGAGGTAGAAGCGGGTCTCCAGGTCGTCGCTCAGGCGATAACCGGCGTTGCTGAACAGGCGGGTGTTGGCCTGGTCCATGAAGTCACGAAATCCATCCGAGCGCAGGTGGCTGACGGACAGGAAGTAATCGCCTTTGCCGACGACATCGCCGGTAGCGACCTGGGCACGGCCGGTATTGAAGCTACCGCCTTCCAGGCGCAGCTTGAGTCGGTCGGTGTCGTATCCGGTCGGCGTCACGAAGTTGATCGCCCCGCCGAGTGCGGCGACGCCAAGTTCCAGCGCGTTGGCGCCCTTGAGAACCTCGACGTACTGAAAGGCGAGGGGGTCGATGTCTTGAAAATCGCCGCCGCCGTCCGCCAGGTTGATGGGAATGCCGTCCTGGAACAGGCCGATGCCGCGCAGGTGAAAGGTCCGCGAGAGGCCGGAGCCGCGGATGGACAGGCGCAGTTCCTCGGCGTAGCGCGGCTGTGCGTACACGCCCGGCACGTAGTCCAGCATGTCCTTGATCGTGACTGCCCGGGTGTTCTCATAGCTGGCCGTGTCGACCACGGCCGCGCTGCCCGGGATTTCCCGGATGCGCGCCTCGGCTGCTGTGGCGTCGGGTACGGTCAGGCTGCCGGCCGTTCCCTCGACCGTGACGGGGGGCAGCTCCGGGTTGGGCGGCATCGCGGCATCGGTCTGGGCGTTTGCCGAGAACGTGGTGAGCGCAGCAAGCAGGCCGGACAGGCGGTGGGGCGACGGCATGGACACTCCTTGTCTAATAAATGAAAACGATCCGAATTATCCTTCAGTTACTCGGGATGTGACCTGTGGTGCGACAATTTGTCGCAGGTTTCTGCTTACAGCGATACGCTGCGAGCAATGGCTTGCGCGTGAATAGGAGTTGTCTCAAGATAACGACGGCGCATGTGCGCTGTGTCGAGGTTTTCGTTTTATGGATGTGCCCCAACGATGGGCGAGTGCATCTCCCCCCATTCCCGCGCTTGAAGTTCGCGATCTGGTCAAATCCATCCGTTTTTATGAACAGGCACTGGGCCTGGAACTAACTCAATTCATCAACACCGAGCGCCGTGCGCTGCTCTCCCATGGCGACTGGCAGATCTGTCTCGCCGAACAGCGCGAGCCTCATCCCAGTACGGCCTGTTTCCAGGTCGCCGAAGCCGAATCCCTGTATCGACGCTGCAACGCAGCCGGTGCCACCGTCGCCGGTTATCTGCGCCGCGCGGCCGACGGGCATCGCCACTTCGAGATCGAGGATCCGGATGGACACAGGTTGCGTATCGATGAGCAGCCGACCGCCTGAATTCGAGATCCTTGCTGCCGCCTGACCCATTGCCGTCAAAGGAATGACGCCATGAAAGACGCGCTTTACCACCGCGACGGTGAGCTCTATATCCCCACCGAGCGCACCAACTCCCCTTGGGACAGCCGTCTGCTGCATGGCGGCGCCATCGCCGGCATCATGGCCCACGTCATTGACCGGCACGAGTCCGATCCTGAATGGCGCATCCTGCGCCTTACCCATGACCTGTGCCGGCCGGCACCGCGCGTCCCGCTTGCGATCGTCACCGAGACCCTGCGCGCCGGTCAGCGCATCCAGCTCATCCAGGCACGCATGCTGGCGGACGGCCAGGAAGTCGCGCGCAGCACCGCGCTCCGTGGCCGGATCCAGCCGGTCGAACTGCCGGACCATGCGGTGGTGACGGGGGGCGTGCCCGAGGGCCCCGAAGGCTTGACGCCGGAGGGGTTTCTGGGTGGGCGCGGTCAGCCCGGCAAGCGCCCGCCCGGGCTCAACGCCGCCATCGAGATGCGGCGCGTGTCCGGGTTCGCCTTCAAGGGCGAGGGCACGGCCTGGCTGCGGATCGACGCCGACGTCGTGGCCGGCGAGCCTACCACGCCGATCAGCTACATGGGCATGATGTCGGACTTCGGCAACGGCATCGGCCAGCTCTATCTCGGTGGCAAGATGGGCTGCATCAACGCCGACATCGACCTGCACCTCAATCGCTACCCAGACGGGGAGTGGATCTGCCTCGAAAGCCGCACCCACATGGAGCCCACGGGGCTCGGCACCACCCACACGCGGCTCTATGACACGCGCGGCCCGATTGGGCGCGTGGACCAGTGCCTCGTGCTGCGACCGATGCAGTTTTTGGGTTGAACCATGATCCATGCGCGAGGATCGCGCAGGAAATGCATCGACATATTTGGTGTCTTGTCTGGTGGGTATATGCCTGTTGTGGCATCAAACATCCATCTTGATCAGGATCAGAAGTCGGCGCTCCCGGATAGGGACTATCCCGATCACCCGGGGCTAATGCAGCAATACTCGTATTCGAGTTCGCTGCCACACGGACGGCGCCGTGTTGCGCTCGATGTTGCTTTGCTCGAGGGCGCGCCATCTCCAGGTCGCGAAGAATGTGGTCGGCTGCAAAGGGTCGGGCGCGTGCGTTTGCTCGTCCATGGAGTCATCTTGATTTCATGGAAACGGTTACGATGATGTTTTGGCTCTGCGCGGCCTGCTTGCGGACGGCGGCTGTGATGCGACCAAAGAAAGGCGAGATGAATCGCCCAGGGTTCTGTAGACAGTCAGGACTCTCGCTGCGCGTACTGCTGCTCGAGCGCTACCGGGGACAGGTTGCCGTTTGAACCGTGTTGTCGCTTCGGCTCGTAGGACATGTCGATGTAGTCGAACACATCCGCTTGTGCAGCCTCCCTCGTCGGGTGGATGCGCTGCCGGATCGGCTCGCGCTTGAGCAGGCCGAAGAAGCTTTCCACTGGCGCGTTGTCGTGACAGTTGCCGCGCCGGCTCATGCTGCACACGAGGCTGTAGGCGGAGAGGAACTTCTGCCCGTCGTCGCTGGTATAGACCGAGCCCGGATCCGACTGGACCTGCCCGGCTTCGGCTTGCGACGCCAGAGGGTCGACAGCAAGGCCTGCAGTACCACATCCGAATTCGCCCGATCCCGCATCGTCCAGCCCACCACCTGGAGAACAGATCGATCACCACCGCTGGGGGCTTGTCCCAGACGATGAGCGCGAGGGCGAGCCGCGCTTTTTCTTCGCCTGAGAACGGCACGATCGGCGTCGTCGCCATGTCGCCGCGAAAGTTGAAACCGCCGAGGAAGTTGCGCAATTCCTGTTCGCGCGCCGTCGGCGCCGGGCGCATCAGGTGCTGGAGGGTCGAATCGGCAGGCCGGAGCGTTTCGAGCTGGTGCGAAATAGCCGATCTGCAGGCCCCTGGTGGTTTGCAGTCGGCCGGCGAGCGGGGCGAGTGCGCCCGCCAAAGTCTTGATGAAATTCGATTTGCCCTGACCGTTGGCGCCGAGCAGGCCGCCGCGCTCGCCGGGCTGGATCGTGGCGCGTGCATGCTCGAACAGCGGCTTGCCGCCGCGCTGGAGCGAGAAATTCTCGAAGACGATCATGGGTCAGCGACGCGCACGGAAAAAGGCGCGCAGCAGTGCGCTGGATTCGGCAGCCAGCACGCCGCCGGTGACCTCGATCCGGTGGTTGAGCATGCTGCTGCCGAAGCCTTCCAGCAGATGGCTCGCCGCGCCGACCTTGGGGTCGGCGGCGCCATAGACGAGCCGCGCGATGCGGGCGTGGAGCATGGCACCGACACACATCAGGCAGGGTTCCAATGTGACGTACAAGATGCTTCCCGGCAGGCGGTAGTTGCCGCGCAAGCGTCCGCCGGCGCGCAAGGCCATGATTTCGGCGTGCGCCGTTGCGTCGTGTAGACCGATGGGGCGATTGAAGCCCTCGCCGATGACGCCATCGTCCAGCACCAGCACGGCGCCAACCGGGACTTCCCCAGCCACTTCGGCCGCGTGGGCGAGCGCCAGCGCCCGCGCCATGTAGGCTGCGTCTGTGGGTGTCGGGGTTTCCAGCGGCGCGGACTCGCCCGGCTGCAGTTCAGACGGCGGATTCACGCGCGCCTCGTCATACGCCTGCTCATGCCAGCAGACGCTCTAGCACCTGTTCGTAGATGGCTGCCAGTTGGTCGAGTTCGGCCACATCCACCCATTCGTCGATCTGGTGGATCGACGTGTTGACCGGTCCCAGTTCGACCACCTGCGGGCAGTACCGCGCCAGAAAACGAGCATCCGATGTGCCGCCAGTGGTCGAACACGGCGCTTCCCGTCCGGTGACCGCGAACACGGCCGCCTGAACGGCTTCCACCAGCGCGCCGGGCGGCGTCAGGAAGGGCTCGGCGCCGAGCGTCCAGTCCACGCTGAAGTCGAGGCCGTGCTGGGCCAGGATTTCCTCGGTGCGCTGGCGCAGGCGTTCGGCCGGGCTGGCCGGGTTGAAGCGGAAATTGAACTGCACGGTCAAGGTGCCGGGGATGATGTTCCCTGCGCCGGTGCCGGCATGGATGTTCGAGATCTGGAAGGTGGTGGGTGGGAACTCCGCGCTGCCGTCGTCCCAGTGCTCGGCCACCAGATCCGCAAGGGCGGGCGCGGCTAGATGCACCGGATTGGCGGCCTTGTAGGGATAGGCGACGTGGCCCTGGATGCCGCGTACCGTCAGTGTGCCGCTCAGGGAGCCGCGCCGGCCGTTCTTGATCACATCGCCCACGGCGCGTTCACTGGTGGGTTCTCCGACGATGCACCAGTCGGGGATCTCGCCGCGCTGGGCCAGAATGTCGATCACCCGAGCGGTGCCATCCACCGCGGGGCCTTCCTCGTCGCTGGTGAGCAAGAGGCCGATGCGCCCCGGTGGCGCCGGATGGCGCCCGAGAAAGGCGGTGATGGCAGTCACCATGGCGGCGAGGCTGCCCTTCATGTCGGCCGCGCCGCGACCGTACAGTCGCCCGTCGCGCACGCTGGGCTGGAAGGGCGGCGAGGTCCACGCCGCTTCCGGCCCCGGCGGGACGACATCGGTATGGCCGGCAAAAGCCAGCAGCGGGCCGGCCTCGCCATGCACGGCCCACAAATTGCGCACGGCGCCGAAGGCCAGCGTCTCGCAACGAAACCCCAAGGCGCGCAGATGGGCGGCGATCAGATCCTGGCAGCCGGCGTCGTCCGGGGTGACGGAGGGATGGGCGATCAGGGCCTGTGCCAGTTCGAAGGTGGCCGACATGGGGCTTCAGTCCAAGTCGCGCAGCAGCGCGTTGATGCCCACCTTGGCGCGGGTTTTCTCATCCACCTGCTTGACGATGACCGCGCAGGCGAGGCTGTAGCGGCCATCGGCGGAGGGCAGGCTGCCCGGCACCACCACGGCCCCTGCCGGTACGCGGCCGTAGCTGATCTCGCCGGTTGCGCGGTTGTAGATGCGGGTGCTCTGGCCGATGAAGACACCCATCGACAGCACGGCGCCGCGCTCCACGATCACCCCTTCGACGACCTCCGAGCGCGCGCCGATGAAGCAGTCGTCCTCGATGATGGTTGGTGCGGCCTGCAAGGGTTCCAGCACGCCGCCGATGCCGACGCCGCCCGACAGATGCACGTTCTTGCCGATCTGCGCGCAGGAGCCGACGGTGGCCCAGGTGTCGACCATGGTGTTTTCGCCGACGTAGGCGCCGATGTTGACGTAGCTCGGCATCAGCACCGCGCCGCGCCCGATGTAGGCGCCGCGCCGGACGGTCGCCGGCGGCACGACGCGCGCGCCGAGCGCGCGGAAGTCGGCTTCGGAGTAGGCCGCGAAGCGCGTGGGGACTTTGTCGTAGAAGCGGCTGAAGCCGCCGTCCAGCGGCTGGTTGTCTGCGAGCCGGAAGGACAGCAGTACGGCTTTTTTCAGCCATTCATGGACCTGCCAGCCCCCATCGGCCATGGGTTCGGCAACCCGGAGTACGCCGCGCTCGAGCAGGTCGAGCGCCTCATGCACGGCCTGGCGCACGGCCTCGGGTGCATCCTGGGGCGTGATCCGGTTGCGGTCTTCGAAAGCGGCTTCGATACGGCTTTGCAGTGATGTCATGGAGCGCCCCTCCTGAAAATGGCCGCCCATTCTAGCAGTCGGCCCGGCGGGGAACGACGGCCGTTACACCGGCTGGTCCAGTGCCTCGATGAGGGCTGCACTCAGTTGCGCGCGTCGGGCCGGATCATCGATGCGGCCGGCTGTGTCGCTGATCCAGAAGACGTCTTCGGCGCGCTCGCCGATGGTCGCGATCTTGGCGGCCTGCACGCGGATGCCCTGCTCGGCGAACACCTCGCCAACCCGCGAGAGTAGGCCCGGCTGGTCGGTGGCAACGAGTTCCAGGACTGTATATGGGCCTGGATCGTCACGAAATTCGACGCGTGGGGCGATGCCGAAAATCCGCGCCAGGCGCGAGGGTCGCCGCGACACCACGAAGCCGTCAGCTGCCGGCCGCTTCAGTGCCTGTATCAATTGTTCGCGGATTTCCAGTAGCCGATAGTGGTCGTCCACGAAACGGCCGTCCTGCTCCAACACCATGAAGGTGTCGAGCGCATGAGCATCGGCGGTGGAGCTGATCCGTGCATCCTGAATGGTCAGGCCAAGCTGGCTGAGTACCGCGCAAACCCGACCGAACAGATAGTCGCGATCGGTTGCATAGACGAAGATGGCTGTACTCCCGCGGTCGTTGTCTGGGCGCAATTGCACGATGGGCGCGGACTCCGGACCGGCGGTGAGCAGGGTGCGGGTCTCCCATGCGATTTCGTCGCCTTGGTGGCGCAAAAAATAATCGTCCGGGAAGACTTTCCACAGGGTCGCGGCGGCCTCCCGATCGATTCCGCTGCGTGCCAACTGCATCAGCGCTTCTTCGCGGTTCTCGGCGATCACCGTCGCGGCGTCTAGCGGCTGGTCCAGCCCGCGATCCAGCGCCTCGCGCGTGGCGCGATAAAGCTGGCTCAGCAGGCGGTATTTCCAGTCGGTGAGCAGGGCGGGATTGGTGCCGCGCATGTCGGCGACGGTGAGCAAAAACAGATAGTCCAGTCGCGAACGGGTGCGGACCTTGCGCGCGAAGGCATGGATCTCCTGTGGGTCGGCAATATCGCGCCGCTGCGCGGTTATGGACATGAGCAGATGATTGCGCACCAACCAGACCACCAGTTCGGTATCGCGCTCTCCCAGACCGTGGCGCTGGCAAAAAGCGCTGGCCAGCTGGGCGCCGATTTCCGAGTGATCGCCGCCCTGGCCCTTGCCCATGTCGTGGTAGAGCCCGGCGATGTAGAGCAGCTCGCGCTTGGGGATGCGCGCCACGATTTCGCTGCACAGCGGGTATTCGTGGGCAAACTCGGGCACCGTGATGCGGCGCAGGTTGCGCAGCACGAACAAGAGGTGTTGATCGACGGTATACGCATGGAAGAGGTCGAACTGCATGCGTCCGACCAGCGCGCCGAACTCGGGAAGGTAACGGGCGAGGATGCCGTAGCGATTCATGCGCCGCAGCTCGTGGGTGATGCCCTGTGGTTGGTGCAGCATTTCCATGAATAGGCTGCGGGCGCGGATGTCGTCCCGGAACGGGCCGTCGATGAGATAGCGATGCTGGCGGATCAGCCGGATGGTGGCGGCACGCACGCCCTGGATTTCCGGGTGTTGCATCAGCAACAGGAAGATCTCGAGCAGGGCGAAGGGATAACGGCGGAAGACGTCAGAGCGAGTCACTTCGATGTGGCCGTTGCGAACCTGAAAGCGGCTGTTCAGCGGCAGCGGGGGCGCGTCGTCACCCGGATAGAGCAGGGTTTCCTCGAACAATTGGAGCAACAGTTCATTGAGCCGCGCCACGCGGGTGACCGTGCGGTAGTAATGCTGCATGAACTGTTCGACCGCGAGGTTGTGATCCTGATCGGTATAGCCGAACAGGGCGGCCAGCTTGAGCTGGACGTCGAACAGCAGACGATCCTCGCGCCGGCCGGTGAGCATGTGCAGAGCCCAGCGCACCCGCCACAGGAACTGCTGGCTCGCGGTCAGCGACCGCAACTCGCGATCGGTCAAAAAGCCGTGCTCGCGCAGTTCATCGAGTGTTTCGGCCTGAAAGTGGCGCTTGGCGACCCAGCCCACGGTCTGGATATCGCGCAGTCCGCCGGGGCTTTCCTTGACGTTGGGTTCGAGTTGGTAACCGGTGTCGTGGAACTTGTGATGCCGTGCAGTCTGCTCGGCGACCTTGGCCGCGAAGAACATCCGGCTGTCCCACATGCGTCGCGGTGAGGTGGCGGCGCGCATGGCCTCGAGCAGATGCCGATCGCCCGCGATGAGCCTGGATTCCAGCAGGTTGGACATGATGGTCAGATCGGCGCCGGCAAGCGCGGCGCATTCGGCCACGTCGCGCACGCTATGCCCGACCTGCAGGCCGATGTCCCACAGGACGGTGACGAAGAGGCCGATTGCTCCGGCCCATTGGTCGCCTGCATCCGCCGGCAGGAGGATCAGCAGATCGATGTCCGAGTGGGGTTGGAGTTCGCCCCGGCCGTACCCGCCCGTTGCAACGAGACAGAGGCGGTGTGCCTGGTCGCCGACGAAATGGAACCACGAGACACGCAGCAGCCGATCGATTTTGTCCAGGCGCTCCTGCATGAGTTGCTCGACGGGTCGACCGTCCTGGAATTCGATCCACTGCCGATGATCGAGTTCGCGCACCCGCTGGCGTAGCGCGGCAATGCCCGATGTGCCTTCCGCGAACAACTGCCGCAAGGTTTGTTCATCCGGGAAGCCAGTTTCCGCGGCACGCGCGCTCGACAGGGCATTTGTGGACATGCTCGACTCCGATCAGCGTCTGGGCGGTGACGGAATGTCCTCATTGGATCGTAGAGTGAGGATCTCATGCCCGGTCTCGGTGACGAGCAAGGTATGTTCCCATTGAGCGGACAGGCTGTGGTCTTTGGTCACGACCGTCCATCCGTCGGGGAGCAGCTTCACGTGACGCTTGCCAGCGTTGACCATCGGTTCGATGGTGAAGCACATGCCCGGTTCCAGGACGAGCCCCGTGCCAGGCGTGCCGTAGTGCAGCACCTGCGGATCTTCGTGGAACTGCCGGCCGATGCCGTGCCCGCAATATTCCCGGACGACGGAAAAGCCCTCCCGCTCGACATAGGTCTGGATGGCGGCACCGAGGTCGCCGAGTCGTACCCCCGGGCGAACCATGTTGATGCCGATGAACAGGGCTTCGCGCGTCACCCGCGCCAGCCGCTGGGCGAGCACCGATGTCTCACCGACCAGGAACATCGCGCTGGTATCGCCATGGAAACCATCCTTGATGACCGTAATGTCGATGTTGACGATATCACCGGATTTCAGCACCTTGGGGCCGGGGATGCCGTGGCAGACCACGTGGTTCACGGAGGTGCAGATCGAACGGGGAAAGCCGTTGTAGTCGAGCGGCGCCGGGATGGCCTGCTGTTCGCCGACGATATAGTCGTGACAGATGCGATCCAGTCGCTCGGTGGTCACGCCGGGACGGACATAGGGTTCAATCATCTCCAGCACCTGCGCGGCCAGTCGACCGGCCACGCGCATTTTTTCCTGTTCTTCAGGCGTTTTCAGATTCACTTGCATGGAAAGGCTCGTCGGTGGGCGCGGGCGTACTGCGGGGGGCCGGTACACCATTGCAGCGTCCGGTCCATTGTCGTGAAACTGGGGTCTATGGTATAAAGCGCCGGCCTTTTCGGCAATTACCTAGTGGTCGATGCCTGCAATTCTGGCCGGGCAGAACACCAATTCGCACGCGCGTCGTCACGGCTGGCTGGGTGCCCCACGGGGTGGCTCGCCGGGACGCGCGGAGGCTTAACCCAAAATATTCGGAGTTTCGATTATGCCTGACATTTCCATGCGCCAGCTGCTTGAGGCTGGGGTGCATTTCGGTCACCAGACGCGATTCTGGAATCCCCGCATGGCGCCCTACATCTTCGGCGCCCGCAACAACATCCACATCATCAACCTCGAACACACGCTGCCCATGCTGCGTGATGCGCTGGATCAGGGGCGTCGCATCGTGGCCCAAGGCGGCACGATCTTGTTCGTGGGCACCAAGCGTGCAGCATCCGATCACATACGAGAGCAGGCAGCGCGCTGCGGCATGCCATTTGTGGCGCATCGCTGGCTGGGCGGCATGCTGACCAATTGGCAGACCGTGCGTCAGTCGATCCGTCGCCTCAAGGGGCTCGAGCAGATGGTCGAGGATGGCACGGTCGAGCGACTCAGCAAGAAAGAAGCGCTGATGTTGAGCCGGGAACGCGAAAAACTGGAACGCAGTCTGGGTGGCATCAAGGATATGAACCGGTTGCCCGATGCGCTGTTCATCGTTGATGTCGGCCATGAATCGATCGCCGTGAGCGAGGCGGGCAAACTTGGGATTCCCGTGATCGGCGTCGTTGACACGAACAATTCGCCGTTGGGCGTCCGCTACCCAATTCCCGGTAATGACGATGCCATGCGGGCGGTCGGGCTCTATGCGCAGCTCATGGCCGACGCCGTGCTCGAGGGCAAGCTGAGTCGCGGTGAAGGCGGTCTGGGCGATGAATTCGTCGAAGTGGAATCGGACGCCGCAGCAGTCACGAACGCGATGGTCGATACCACGCACTGAGTCGTGCTTCACCTGAAACCCCATTTCGAGGAAATTGCTGATGTCAGTGACAGCCGCCATGGTCAAGGAACTGCGTGAACGCACCGGCGCAGGGATGATGGAATGCAAGAAAGCCCTGACGGAAACGGCAGGCGATCTCGATCGGGCCATCGAACTGATGCGCAAGCAGGGTCTCGCCAAGGCCGACAAGAAGGCCGGCCGCGTAGCGGCCGAGGGCCGTGTGATCGTACAGCGCGATGTCGCGGGCACCGCGGCGATCGCGATCGAAGTCAACTGCGAAACCGACTTTGTCAGCGGTGGGGAGGAGTTTCAGTCCTTCGCTGCCCAAGTCGCCGCTGCGGCGCTGGCCGGCGCGCCCGCCGATGTCGATGCTTTGCTCGCTTTGCCGATCGAAGGGGGGCAGCAGATCGACGAACGCCGTCGCGAACTGGTGGCGAAGATCGGCGAGAACATCGCCGTGCGCCGCTTCGAGCGCCTCGTCCGCCAGGGCGACGTGTTTGGGTTGTACAGCCACGGCAGCCGTATCGGTGTGGTGGTCGATTTGAAGGGCGGTGACGAAGCCTTGGCGCGCGATGTGGCCATGCACATCGCGGCCAGCCGTCCGATCTGTATTTCGCCGGACGATGTGCCCGCAGAACTCGTGGCCAAGGAACGTGAGATTTTCGAGGCCCAGGCCCGTGAAAGCGGCAAGCCCGAGGACATCATCCAGAAGATGGTCGACGGGCGCATCCGCAAGTTTCTGAACGAAGTCGCGCTCGTCGGTCAGCCCTTCGTCAAGGATGTCGATCTTACCGTCGGTCAGCGCCTGAAGCAGGCCGGTGCCGAGGTCATGCGTTTCGTGCGTCTGGAAGTGGGTGAGGGTGTGGAAAAGAAATCCGAGAATTTTGCCGAGGAGGTCATGGCGCAGGTTCGCGGAAGCTGACCTGCGCGGGCGCCGGATCGCTCAGGTCGGCTTGACGTGGGCGATCCAGAGCGATCTGCCGATTGCGATCGATTTTTCTTCCCTGAGGAGTCTATGGTTCCGTCCGCTCCAGCCTTCCGCCGTATTTTGCTCAAGCTCAGCGGCGAGGCCTTGCTGGGTGACGCCGATTACGGCATCGACCCCGCGGTCATTACTCGTCTGGCGCGGGAAATCGGCGAGGTGCGGGATCTCGGTGTCCAGATCGGTGTGGTGATCGGTGGGGGCAACATCTTTCGTGGCGCGGGGCTGGCGAATGCTGGCATGGATCGGGTCGCCGCCGATCACATGGGCATGCTTGCCACGGTCATGAACGCACTGGCGCTGCAGGATGCGCTAGAGCGAATCGGGGTGTTCGCACGGGTCATGTCGGCTCTGCGTATCAATGAGGTCTGCGAGGACTACATCCGGCGTCGCGCCATTCGTCATCTGGAAAAGGGGCGCGTGGTGCTGTTTGCGGCCGGCACGGGCAATCCCTTCTTCACCACGGACACGGCCGCCAGCCTGCGTGCAATCGAAATCGGTGCAGAACTGTTGCTCAAGGCGACCAAGGTCGACGGCGTCTATGATGCCGATCCGGTCAAGAATCCCTCGGCGCGGCGGTATGACTGCCTGACTTATGATGAGGTCATCGATCAGCGCCTCATGGTGATGGACACCACGGCCATCGTCCTGTGCCGCGACAATGATCTGCCGCTGCGGGTTTTCGACATCAAGCATGATGGTGCCTTGATGGGTATCATGACCGGCGACAAAAGTATCGGCACCACGGTGGAAGCGCGGCCGAGTGCACTTAACCGACCCGCGCTAGGAGCATGACATGATCGATCCTATCCGCAAGGATGCCATCGAACGGATGAAAAAGACCATCGAGGTCTTGCGTCATGGGCTGTCCAAGATCCGCACTGGCCGCGCCCATACCGGCCTGGTGGATCACATTCAGGTTCCCTATTACGGCAGCGACGTCCCTCTGACCCAGGTGGCCAGCGTCACGGTGACCGATGCCCGGACCCTGACCATCACCCCTTGGGAAAAAAACATGGTCGGGCCGATCGAAAAGGCGTTGATGGCCTCGGATTTGGGCGTCACGCCAAACACCGCCGGCATGGCGATCCGGATCATCCTGCCGCCCCTGACCGAAGAACGTCGGCGCGATCTGGTCAAGGTGGTCCGGCAAGAGGGGGAGGGTGCCAAGGTCGCCGTGCGGGCCATCCGCCGCGATGCGAACGACCGCTTCAAACAATTGGAAAAAGACAAGCTGATCAGCGAGGACCTGGTGCGCAAGGCGCAAGACGAGATCCAGAAGATCACCGATGAGCACATCGCGCAGATCGACCGGGTGCTCGAGGAAAAGGAACAGGAACTGCTGCAGATCTGATCGGGTCCGGGACGATTCGACTGCGTCGCACATCCGTCTTCCAAAGGCAGGACATTTCCCGCCCATGATGCCGACCGCACCCTCTCCCTCGCCGCGGCATGTGGCCATCATCATGGACGGCAACGGGCGATGGGCGACCCGGCGCGGGCAGCCGCGCGCGGCCGGTCACGAGGCCGGTGTTCGCGCCGCACGGTCCATTGTGCGTGCCAGCCGCGACGCGGGCGTCCGCGTTCTGACGCTTTATGCCTTTAGCAGTGAAAACTGGTTTCGGCCAACCGCTGAGGTCGAGTTCCTGCTGGAACTGTTCGTTCGTTCCATGGAAACCGAACTCGAGACGCTGCATGCCGAGGGTGTGCAGGTGCGATTCATCGGTGATCGGATCGCTTTGCCGCCAGCCTTGCGGGCCGTCATCCAGCACACCGAACAGCGTACTGCGGGCAACCCCGGCATGGTGCTGGTCATTGCGCTGGCCTACGGCGGCCGACAGGATCTCGTGCGCGCGGCTCGCGTGCTGGGTGCGCGCATTGCCGCAGGCGTGATGACGCCGGATCAGATCGATGAGGCGTCCTTGGGGGCGGAACTCGATCTGGGGGATCTGCCCGATCCCGATCTGCTGATTCGCACCGGCGGTGAATATCGCGTCAGCAACTTCCTGCTCTGGCACCTCGCCTATACCGAACTCTACTTCTGTGATCGGCTCTGGCCGGATTTCAGCGTTGCCGATCTGCAGCGCGCGCTGACCTGGTACGGTCAGCGCGAGCGTCGCTTCGGCCGCACTGAGGCCCCGGTGCCGAGTGATGAAAAGGGCGGATCATGCTGAACGAGCGCGTGCGTACCGCGCTGTGGATTGTGCCGCCACTCGTCGCGGCAGTGCTGCTGCTGCCGACTGCGTGGGTTGCTGTCGTGTTCGCGGCGATCGTGTGGGGTGCAGGGCAGGAATGGTCCGCGCTTATGGGTTGGCGGCGTGACGGCGGGCGGGCTGCCGGCATCGTGCTGTTGCCTTTGCTGATCGTCCTGTATGGCTGGGCGGACGGCAGAGCGGTATTCATGCTGTTGAGCGCTGCCTTGTTCTGGTGGGGGCTCGCTGCCGTTTGGATCTGGATTTTTCCGCTGGGATTGCCGCAGGGTCGCTTGCTGCGCGGTCGTAAGCTGGTGGTGGGGTTGATGCTGCTGGTGCCCGCGTGGGTGGCGCTGGTGAAGTTGCATGGCGCCCCGCAGGGCGCCCGCTGGGTGCTGGTTCTGCTGGTCATGATCTGGCTGGCGGATGCGGGTGCCTATTACGTCGGGCGCCGCTACGGGAAGCGCAAATTGGCACCTCGGGTAAGCCCCGGCAAGACACGGGCCGGCGTTTGGGGTGGGCTGGCTGCTGGCCTGGCTGCCGGGTTGGGGATGCCCTTGCTGCTGCGACTGGACGTCGATGCGGGGATGGGCTATGCCTGCATCTGTCTGATGACCGTGGCAGGGTCTGTGGTGGGTGACCTGACCGTGAGCATGTTCAAGCGCCAGATGGGGGTCAAGGACACGGGTCACTTGTTGCCCGGACACGGCGGAATTCTCGACCGCATCGACAGCCTCACCGCGGCCGCGCCGATTTTCACCTGGGGATTGGGGCGGGCGCAGGGATGGCTGTGAAGAGGCTATGCATCCTGGGCGCCACCGGCAGCATTGGTTGCAGCACGCTGGATGTCGTGGCGCAGCACCCGGATCGGTTTCGGGTCGTGGCGCTGACCGCTCATCGTCAGGTGGATCGGCTGTTGTCCCAATGTCTGCGCTTTCACCCGGATGTGGCCGTGGTTGGCGACCCCGAGGCAGCCCGACGTCTGCGGGATGCCTTGGATGCTGCCGGGGTATCGACACAAGTCTGGCATGGTGAGGAGGGGCTGATCCGCGCTGCGGCCTTGCCCGAGGCGGACATGACCATGGCGGCGATCGTCGGCGCCGCTGGCCTGATGCCGACCTTGAGTGCCGTGCGCGCCGGCAAGACCGTGCTGCTCGCCAACAAGGAATCGCTCGTCATGGGCGGCGCCCTGTTCATGGACGAGGTGCGGCGCCACGGCGCACGACTCATTCCCATCGACAGCGAACACAACGCAATCTTCCAGTGCCTGCCGCGGGATTTCGCGCCAGGCCTGGCGGGGGCCGGTGTCCGTCGCCTCATGTTGACAGCATCGGGCGGGCCGTTTCGGAACATGGCGGCCACGGACATGGCAGCGGTGACGCCGGAGGCCGCCTGCGCTCACCCCAACTGGGTCATGGGCCGCAAGATCTCGGTCGATTCGGCGACCCTGATGAACAAGGGTCTGGAACTGATCGAGGCGCACTGGCTGTTCGGGCTGCCACCCGAGCAGATCGAGGTGGTGGTCCATCCCCAGAGCGTGATCCATTCGCTGGTGGAGTACGTCGACGGCTCGACGCTTGCGCAACTGGGCCATCCCGACATGCGCACGCCGATCGCTCACGCCATGGGTTGGCCGGATCGACTGGCGATCGATGTGCCGCCGCTCGATCTCGTGCAGCTTGGCAAGCTCGGCTTCGAGGCGCCCGACCACACCAGATTTCCCTGCCTGGGCTTGGCCTATGACGCCTTGCGGGCTGGAGGCGGCGCGCCGGTGGTGCTCAATGCGGCCAACGAGATGGCCGTGGCGGCGTTTCTCGAACGCCGCTTGCCGTTCCTCGGCATTCCGGAGTTGATCGACCGCGCCTTGCAGCGCCTCGGCGGCAACGCCGCGGGATGCTGGGAGGCGGTGATAGAATTGGACCTCAGGACACGCGCGAGCTGCGCGGTGTGGCTGGGGGAGGGGTCATGACTCAGGTGTTGTCGTCCGTGTTGGCCTTTCTGGTGGCCTTGGCCATTCTCATTGCCATCCATGAGGCGGGGCATTTCTGGGTCGCACGCCGAATGGGCGTCAAGGTGCTGCGCTTCAGTGTCGGCTTCGGGCGTTCGATCTGGCAGCGAACCGGCGCCGACGGCACCGAGTACCGGCTCGCCCTGATTCCCCTGGGCGGCTACGTCAAGATGCTGGATGAGCGGGAAGGGCCGGTTCGCGCAGAGGAGTTGGGTCGGGCGTTCAACCGCCAGCCGGTTGCGGTGCGCGCCGCCATCGTCGTTGCCGGGCCCGTCGCGAATCTCCTGCTGGCCATCGCCCTTTACTGGGTGGTGCTGTGTCTGGGTGTGCCCGGAATGCGCACGCTGATCGACGAGCCGGCCCCGGGCACGGCCGCCGCTTTGGCCGGCCTGCATGCCGGCGATGAAATCCTGAGCGTCAACGGCACGCCGACGCCCACGTGGGAACAACTGGGCATCAACCTCGTGGACGCGGCGCTCGACGAAGGTGCGCTGGAGATCCAGGTCCGGGGCGGCGACGGCTCGCAACGTGTGGTGACCCTTGCCGCGAATTGGACCGGATCCCTGGACGATCCGGCCCGCCTGAACGAATTTCTGGGGTTCTCACCCTATCAACCTCCACTGCCGGCCGAGGTGGGCACGCTGCAGGCCGACGGCCCGGCGGCCCGGGCGGGACTCCAGCCGAACGACCGTATTGTTGCGATGGAAGGCGCGGCCGTCACCGATTGGGAAGACTGGGTCCAGCAGGTGCGCGCGCGTCCCGATCAAACCGTCGGACTCGATATCTTGCGGGGCGGGGAGGCGCTTCACCTTACGTTGCGCATTGGTGCCCGGCGTCAGGATGGCGTCTTGATAGGGTTTGTGGGCATCAGCCCCCGCGTCCCAGAGGAGTTGCAAGAGAGGCTGCGTGCCGAGTACCGTTATGCCCCGGTGGCAGCCCTGCCGGCAGCTGTTCAGCGCACCTGGCAGATGAGCCTGATGACCTTGCGCATGATCGGCCGGATGGTGACGGGCCAGTTGGGACTGGAAAACCTGAGCGGTCCCATCAACATTGCCCAGTACGCGGGGTATTCGGCCCAAATTGGACTGGTGTCTTATCTGGGCTTCCTGGCAGTCATCAGTATCAGTCTGGGTGTGCTCAACCTGTTGCCCGTGCCGGTGCTCGACGGCGGTCACCTGGCGTTTTATCTGATGGAGTGGGTCCGGGGGCAACCTCTTTCGGAACGGATCCAGTCATGGGGGCAGCAGCTTGGCATCGTCGCGCTGGTGCTCATGATGGGGCTTGCATTCTACAACGATTTGGTTCGACTCCTGGCGCCATGATCTGCGGGATCGCGCAGACCGGGATTCCATCATCATCAAGGTTTTTATGAACAACAAACTGTGGTCGCGCCTGACTGGGGCTGTATTGTGGCTGTGTCTGGGATCGGCGTGGGCATTCGAACCCTTCGTCGTCCAGAGCATCGAGGTTCAGGGGCTGGCCCGCCACGATGTTTCACGTGTCTATCGGGCCATCAACCTGAACGTCGGCGAGCAGGTGGATGAGGAACGCGTGCGACAGATGACGCGCGAGCTGTTCAAGACCGGCTATTTCAGCGACGTCGGGTTCAGCCGGCAGGGCGACACGCTGGTGGTTCGCGTGGTCGAGCGCCCCAGCATCGCCCGCTTCACGGTGACCGGCAACAAGGAAATCCCCTCCGACAAGCTGCTGCAGGGCCTGCGAGACGTGGGACTGGCGGAGGGGCGCGCCTTCGATCGGTCGGTGCTCGAGCAGGTCGAGCAGGAACTGCGCCGACAGTATTTTGCCAACGGTCGCTACGCGGTGAAGATCGATACACAGGTGAAGGAGGAATCCGACAACCGCGTTGCCGTGGCCATCACCATTGACGAGGGCAAAGTTGCCACCATCCGCCGCATCAACATCGTCGGCAATGAGGCGTTCAGCGATGAGGAACTGCTCAAGCCGCTGCGCTCGCGGAGCAAGAGCTGGTGGCGGTTGTTCGGCAATCGCGATCGCTATTCCCAGCAGACGTTCTCGGGTGATCTGGAGACCCTGACCTCGTTTTATCAGGATCGTGGTTATCTCAATTTCCGTGTCGAGTCGACCCAAGTGTCCCTGTCGCCGGATAAGGAAAGCATCTATCTCACCGTCAACGTCTACGAAGGTCCGAAATATCAGGTCAGCGACGTGGCGCTGCTGGGGGAACTGGTCCTGCCGGAATCCCAGTTGCGCCCCCTGGTGACGGTCCGTCCCGGCGCCACCTTCTCCCGTCAGGAGGCGACCGAGTCGGCCAAGAAGATTTCCGAGCGGCTGGGCGATGAAGGCTATGCGTTTGCACAGGTCGAGCCGCTGACCGACATCGACGAGGCCAACCGGCAGGTGAAGATCAATCTACTGGTGAAGCCCGGCAATCGGTATTACGTCCGCAACGTCAATTTCCGTGGCAACGTCACCACCCAGGACCAGGCGCTGCGACGCGAGATGCGCCAGTATGAGGGCGCGTCCTTCGCGGCCAGCGAAATTGCCCGTTCACGGGTGCGACTCGCGCGTTTGCCGTTCATCGAGCAGGCTGATGTGAAGGTCAACCCCGTGCCGGGTGAGAACGATCGCGTCGACGTCGATTTCGAGGTCACCGAGCGCAGTGCCGGTGCTTTCCAGGTCGGCGTGGGGTATTCCAGCGGCCAGGGTGTGCTGCTCAACGCGAACGTGTCCCATAGCAACTGGTTCGGAACCGGCAACCGCGTCAGCCTGGACTTCGTCACCAGCGAATTCAGTCGCAACTACAGCGCCTCCCTGACCCAGCCGTTCTACACGCTGGATGGGGTGAGTCGCACCGTGTCTCTGTTCCAGCGCTCCACGGACTCGCTCACCCGCGTGAGCTCGCGCTTCGATACCGATACCTGGGGCGGCTCGCTGCGCTACGGCATTCCCATCACCGAATACGACAGCATCCGGCTCGGCGGCAGCTTCAGGGCGACGCAACTGACGGTGCTGGAAGGCCGCACGCCGCAGCAGATCATCGATTTCGTCGATCAGAACGGCGACTCATTCAATGCCCTCACCCTCGACACCGGCTGGATCCGCGATACGCGCAACCGGACGGTTTTCGCCGACAAGGGCTATATCCACCGCTTGTTCGCTGACATCGCTGTGCCGGTGGCCGATCTGGAGTATTACAAACTCACCTACGACTACGAGCAGTATTTCCCCTTCAACCGCCATATGACCGCCGCGGCTCGGGTGGGCATCGGCTATGCGGACAGTTACGGGGCAACGACGGACCTGCCGCCCTATGAGAAGTTCTTTGCCGGTGGCATCAACTCGGTGCGCGGCTATCAGGGCAGTTCCTTGGGTACGCGCGACGAATACAATAATCCGTTGGGTGGCAATTTCCGTACCATCACCCAACTCGAGATGTTCTTCCCGACCTTGCTCGGCGAAAGCCGCAACTCGCGTCTGAGTGTGTTCCTCGATGCCGGTAACGTCTTCGACACCTATGAGGACTTCGATGCCGGCGAGCTGCGCACCTCCACGGGCATCGGCTTCCAGTGGCTGACGCCGATTCTGGGTTTGCTCGAGTTCGCGGTGGCCTATCCGCTGAACGATAAGCCCGGTGACGATACGGAGGTCTTCAGTTTCACTTTCGGAGCCACTTTCTGAGCAGGACAGGTGAAGGATGCACATGCGAGCAATGGTGACGGCAGCCCTGATCGGCTTCGGAAGTCTGGCGCATGCGGAGATGAAGGTCGGTGTGATCGATCTGGCGCAACTGCTGCGCGAGGCGCCACAGGCCCGGGATCTGCGTGAAAGCCTCGAGGCGGATCTGGAACAGCGCAAGCGGACGCTGGCTCGGGAAGAGACGGCATTTACGCAAAAGCAGGAGAGCTTCGATCGGGAAGCGGCGACGCTGACCCCTGAGCGCCGTGAGCAGGCTGAGCGTGAATTGTTGCTTGCTCAACGCGAACTCATCCGCAAGCGTCGCCAGTTCGAGGAAGAGTTGCAGGCGCGCCGCATGGAAGGCTTGCGGGAAATCGATCGCAGCGTGACCCGCGTCATCCGGCAACTGGCCGAGCGCGAAAAGTACGACCTGATCCTTTCCGAAGGTGTGCTGTATGCCTCGCCCAGGATGGACATCACGGCCAAGGTGATCCAGGAACTGCAGGGCAAGGCCCCCTGATCCCGCAGGTGGGAGATGAAGTGGCGACTTACAGCCTGACTGAATTGGCCGAGCGCCTCGGATGCCAGTTGCGGGGCGAGGGTGAAGTCCTCATCTCCGGTGTTTGTGCGCTGTCTCCTGGGCGGCCCGGCTGTGTTGCCTTTCTGTCTACACCGGCCTACCGACCGCTTCTGGGTGGGACGCAGGCGGCGGCAGTCATTCTCAAAGCCGAGGATGCGTCCCTGAGTCCTGTGCCTTCGCTGGTGACGGATCATCCCCATCTGGCTTTTGCACGGCTGGCGGAGCTGCTGCATCCGCCTGATAGCGTGTGTCCCGGACAGCACCCGACGGCAGTGGTCGATTCCACAGCTCGTATTCATCCGGGGGCCCAGATCGGTGCTCATTGTGTGATCGAGGCGGCGGTCGAGATCGGCGAAGGCGTCGTGCTGGGACCGCAATGCGTCGTGCGCCGCCATGCTCGGATCGCGGATCAAACGCGTTTGGTCGCCCGAGTCTACATTGGGCCAGAAGTGCGCTTGGGGCGACGCTGCATCGTGCATCCCGGCGCAGTCATCGGTGCGGACGGGTTCGGTTTCGCTCGGGACGGCGAGCGCTGGATCAAGGTGCCGCAGCTTGGTACCGTACGGATCGGCGATGACGTGGAGATTGGTGCCGGTACCACCGTGGATCGCGGCGCTCTGGAAGACACCGTGATCGAGGATGGAGTCAAGCTCGACAACCAGATTCAAATTGGCCATAACGTCAAGATCGGTAGACATACCGCTATCGCCGCCTGCACCGGGATTTCCGGCAGCACGGTCATCGGTGCGCGTTGCATGATCGGCGGCGGGGTCGGCATGAATGGTCATTTGAAGATCGCCGACGATGTCGTCATCACTGGCATGACGATGGTGACGCATTCGCTTCACACCCCCGGCATCTATTCATCGGGAATTTCCGCCGATGTGAATCGGCGTTGGCAACGCAATGCGGCTCGCTTTCGCCGCCTCGACGAGTTGGCAGACCGAGTGCGCCAACTCGAGCGCCAGACGAAGTTTGCATCGACAGATACAGATTCAGAGGAAGAAGGATCCCCGGCTTGAACGATATGGACGTCCCCCAGATTCAGGCGCTTCTGCCGCATCGGTATCCATTCCTGTTGCTTGACCGGGTGGTAGCGCTCGAGCCCGGGCGCTGGCTGGAAGCGCTCAAGAACGTTACGATCAACGAACCGTTTTTTCAGGGGCACTTCCCCGGGCGGCCGGTTATGCCCGGTGTCCTGATCTTGGAGGCCATGGCTCAAGCCACCGGGATTCTGGCGTATCGCAGTGCCCCGACACCGCCCGATCCGGCCGAACTCTACTATCTGGTCGGCATCGATCGGGCGCGGTTCAAAAAACCGGTCGTACCAGGGGATCAGTTGCAGATTCACGTTGCGCTGATGCGGACCCTCAAGCAGATCTGGCGCTTCGAGACGCGCGCCGAGGTCGACGGGGTCTGCGTGGCGGAGGCGCAAATCATGTGCGCGGCGCGGAGATACGACCGTGATTGACGCGCGGGCGATCATCGATCCGGGCGCGACGCTGGCCGAGGATGTCGCGGTGGGGCCTTACAGCGTCATCGGTCCCGATGTGGAAATAGGCCCCGGCTGCGTGATCGGGCCGCACGTCGTGATCAAGGGGCCGACCCGCATCGGTCGCAACAACCGGATCTATCAGTTCGCGTCCATCGGCGATGACCCACAGGACAAGAAGTACCGCGGCGAGCCCACACGCCTCGAGATCGGCGATGACAACACGATTCGGGAATACTGCACCCTGAACCGCGGCACGGTGCAGGACAAGGGCGTGACCCGCATCGGTAGCCGCAACTGGATCATGGCCTATGTCCATATCGCCCATGACTGCGTGCTGGGCAGCGACATTGTCATGGCCAACAACGCCAGTTTGGCCGGCCACGTCCACATCGACGACCACGCCATCCTGGGCGGGTTCGCCATGGTGCACCAGTTCTGCAAGATCGGCGCCTACGCTTTTTTGCAGTTCGCCGCCGGCGTGAACCGGGACGTACCGCCTTTCGTGGTGGCTTCCGGCATTCCCGCCAAACCCGCAGGGCTGAACATTGAGGGGCTGCGCCGCCACGGTTTCGACGCCGAACGCGTGAGCGCCCTGAAAAAGGCTTACAAGCTGCTGTATCGCAGTGGTCTGCGTCTTGAGCAGGCGCGCGAGCAGATTGCGGCCTTGTCTGTGGAATGGCCGGACGTGGCTCGGTTCGGCCATTTCCTGGAATCCAATCCTCGCAGCATCATCCGCTGACATGACCCTGCGCGTGGCCATCGTTGCCGGCGAATTATCCGGCGATCAGTTGGGCGGCGCGCTGGCAGCCAGCCTGTATCGGCAGACAGGGGGGAGAGTCGAACTCACGGGAGTGGCCGGCCCGTCCATGCGCGCAGCGGGCGTCCGGCCGCTCGCCGATTGCCGCGAGCTGGCGGTGATGGGGCTTGCCGAGGTGATTCGCCATGTGCCCCGTCTCATGCGCTTGCGCCATGAGTTGCTCGATCATTTCCTGCGCAACCGGCCGGATGTCTTCATCGGCATCGATGCGCCGGATTTCAACCTGGGACTGGAGCGTCGCCTGCATGCGGCAGGCATCCGCACGGTCCATTACGTCAGCCCCTCGGTCTGGGCGTGGCGTCAGGGCCGGATCCGGGGTATCCGCCGCTCGGTCGATGCCATGCTGACCTTGTTGCCCTTCGAGGCCGAGTTCTATCGGCGGCACGGCGTCCCGGTGCGGTTTGTGGGGCACCCCTTGGCGGACCGGTTGCCGGATCCGCCGGATCGGATGGCCGCGCGGCGCCGTCTGGGGCTGCCCGAAACGGCGCGGCTCATCGGCCTGCTGCCGGGCAGCCGCCGCGGCGAGATCGACCGGCTGGCCGAGCCTTTCCTGGCTGCCGCGCGCTGGGTTGCGGCGAAGACCCCTGATGCGCGGTTCCTGCTCCCGCTGGCCCATGCGGACTTGCGCGAGCTGATCGAGGCCATGCGTGCCCGGGTGGCGCCGGAGGTGTCGCTGCAGGTCCTCGAGGGCGGCGCGCACGATGTACTGGAAGCCAGCGACGCGGCCTGGGTGGCCAGCGGGACGGCGACGCTCGAGGCCATGCTGCTCGGCTGCCCGATGGTGGTGGGCTATCGGCTGGCCCCATTCACCTATGCACTGGCGCGCCACCTCGTGCGCACCGATCATGTGGCCCTGCCCAACCTCCTGGCCGGCGAACGGCTGGTGCCGGAACTGATTCAGGATGCGGCCATGCCCCAAGCGCTTGGCACCGCCATGCAGCGCTTGCTGGACGATCCGGGACACGGTGAGTCCCTGCGGGTCCGCTTCGCGGCGCTGCGGGGGCAGTTGCGCGCCGGCGGGGCCGAGGCAGCCGCAGACGCCGTGCTGCGCGTCGCGCGGGGGTGGGCGCCGGAATGACCGGCGCGTGCGCCATGCGCTGGATTGCCGGCGTCGACGAGGCCGGCCGAGGGCCTCTGGCGGGTCCTGTCATGGCGGCGGCGGTCATTCTGCACCCCGAGCGGCCCATCGCCGGCCTCGATGACTCCAAGCGCCTGACACCGAAGCGGCGCGAGGCGCTGTTCGAGGTCATCGTCACGCGCGCCCATGCCTGGGCGATCGGCCGGGCCGAGGTCACGGAAATCGATGAGATGAACATCCTGCAGGCGACTCTGCTGGCCATGTCCCGCGCGGTGGCGGCGCTCACCGTTCGGCCCGACGTGGTCTGGATCGACGGCAATCAGGCGCCGGCATTGCCCATGTCTGTCCGTACCCTCGTCGGCGGTGATCGCGATCGGGGCGCCATCAGTGCGGCGTCGATTCTCGCCAAGGTCGCCCGCGACCGCGAAATGAAGCAACTAGCCGAGCGCCATCCCGCGTATGGCTTCGACCGCCACCAGGGTTACCCGACCGCCGCGCACCTCGCGGCTTTGCGAAAGCACGGCCCGAGCCCGGTGCATCGGCGCAGCTTCGCCCCGGTCCGGCGCGCACTTGCTGGAGACTCGGCATGACCGTTTCCTTCATCCACCTGCGGATCCACACCGAGTATTCGCTGGTGGACGGCGTGGTGCGCATCAAACCGCTGATCGCCCGGGTCCGGGATCTGGGCATGCCGGCCGTCGGTATCACGGACCAGTCCAATCTGTTCGGCCTGGTGAAGTTCTACAAGGCAGCGCGCAGCGCCGGCATCAAACCGATCGTCGGGGTGGATGTGTGGGTGGATGAGGGCGATGCACAACCGCCCAGCCGGCTGACGCTGTTCTGCCAGAACCTTGCCGGCTACCGCCATCTCACGCGTCTGGTGACCCGGCTTTACCGAGAAGGCCAGCGCCGCGGGACGCCGCTGCTGACGTGGGGGTGGTTGGCGGAGGAAGGCACCGATGGGCTGATCGCGCTGTCCGGCGGTCGGGAAGGGGCCATCGGTCGGGCGCTCATCGCCGGACGGGAGGAGCAGGCGCGCGGCCTGCTGGACGACGCGCTGCGCCTTTTCAAGGATCGCTATTACCTCGAACTGACTCGCATTGGGCATCCCGACGAGCGCGCCTATCTGCCGGCGGCGGTCGACTTGGCCGGTCGTCTCAGTGTCCCGCTGGTGGCGACCAATGACGTGCGCTTTCTGGAGCGGTCGGACTTCGAGGCGCACGAGGTGCGGGTCTGCATCAACCGTGGCCGCCTGCTCGACGACCCGCGCCGGCCGCGCGACTACACGGCCGAGCAGTTTTTGCGCTCACCCGAGCAGATGGCCGAGTTGTTCGCCGATGTTCCCGAGGCGCTGGCCAACAGTGTCGAGATCGCGCGTCGCTGCAGCCTGCAATTGCAGCTCGGCGAAAACGTACTGCCGCGTTTTCCCGTGCCGGATGCGCGCACCCCGGAGGATCATCTGGCCGATCTGGCCCGCGCGGGGCTCATGCAGCGGCGCGATGCCGGACGCGCGAACGCCGCGCCGGGGGCGGCATATGACGAGCGTCTGGCCCGCGAACTCGCCGTGATCAACGGCATGGGATTTGCAAGCTACTTCCTGATCGTGGCGGATTTTATCCAGTGGGCACGCAACAACGGTGTGCCGGTGGGCCCGGGACGCGGTTCGGGCGCCGGTTCCCTGGTGGCCTACGCGCTCGGCATCACGGACCTCGATCCCATCGCCTACGATTTGCTGTTCGAGCGTTTCTTGAACCCTGAGCGGGTCTCGATGCCGGATTTCGACATCGACTTCTGCATGGAGGGCCGCGACCGGGTGATCGACTACGTGGCTCAGCGCTACGGTCGCGAGCAGGTCAGCCAGATCATCACCTTCGGCAGCATGGCGGCCAAGGCCGTGGTGCGCGACGTGGGTCGCGTGCTGGGCCATCCCTACGGCTTCGTCGATCGCATCGCCAAGCTCATCCCTTTCGAACTCGGCATCACGCTGGACAAGGCGCTGGAGCAGGAGCCTGAACTGGGCCGGCTCTACCGCGAGGACGAGGCGGTGCAGGCGCTGATCGATCTGGCGCGTGCGCTGGAGGGTCTCGCTCGCAATGCCGGCAAGCACGCTGGCGGAGTCGTGATCGCACCTTCCGAGCTCACGGACTTCACGCCGCTGTACTGCGAGGCCGGCGGCGAGAATCTGGTGAGCCAGTTCGACAAGGATGATGTCGAAGCCGCCGGGCTCGTCAAGTTCGACTTTCTCGGCCTGCGCACGCTCACCATCCTCGACTGGGCGGTGGCTGCCATCAATCGCCAAAGAGCCGCTCGCGGCGACCCACCCGTCGCGCTCGATGCCCTGCCGCTGGATGATCCTGCAACCTTCGCGCTCCTCAAGCGTTGCGAGACCACAGCGGTGTTCCAGCTCGAATCGCGCGGCATGAAGGATCTGATCAAGCGCCTTCAGCCGGACACCTTCGAGGACATCATCGCGCTGGTGGCGCTGTTCCGGCCGGGGCCCTTGCAATCCGGCATGGTGGACGATTTCATCAACCGCAAGCACGGACGGGCGAAGGTCGACTACCCCCACCCGGCGCTGGAGCCCATCCTCAAGCCCACCTACGGCGTGATCCTGTATCAGGAACAGGTGATGCAGATTGCCCAGGTGCTGGCCGGCTATACGCTGGGCGGCGCCGATCTGCTGCGCCGCGCGATGGGCAAGAAAAAGCCCGAAGAGATGGCCAAGCAGCGCGAGATTTTTGTCGCCGGCGCGCTGGCCAACGGTGTCGATAAGGCGACGGCGACCTACATCTTCGACCTGATGGAGAAGTTCGCCGGCTACGGCTTCAACAAGTCGCACTCCGCCGCCTACGCCTTGCTCTCCTATCAGACCGCATATCTCAAGGCGCATCATCCAGCTGCCTTCATGGCCGCCGTGCTCTCCGCCGACATGGATCACACCGACAAGGTGGTGACCCTCATCGACGAGTGTCGCTCCATGCGGCTCACGGTGGAGCCTCCCGACATCAACCAGTCCGGTTATCGATTCAGCGCGCCGTCACCGGACCGGCTGCAGTATGGCCTGGGCGCCATCAAGGGGGTCGGCCAGGGGGCGATCGAGGCGATCGAGGAAGAACGTACCCGAGGCGGGCCATTCAAGGATCTGATCGACCTGTGCTGTCGCATCGATGGACGGCGGGTGAACCGGCGCGCGCTCGAAGCCATGATCCGGGCCGGCGCCCTCGACCGATTGGGCGCATCGCGTGCTGGCCTGATGCAGGGCCTGGACGAAGCCCTGCGGCTGGCCGATCAGAAGGGGCGGGCTGGCGCGGTGGGGCAGGACGATTTGTTCGGTCTGGCTGTCGAGCCGGTGCGATCTGCGCAGGCGTTCGCGGACGAGATTCCCGAGTGGCCCGAGGCGCAGCGCCTGCAGGAAGAAAAGGAAACGCTCGGGCTGTACCTCACCGGGCACCCCATTGCGCAATTCGAGTCGGATCTGCGCCAGTTCGTGACCGACCGCTTAAGCGATCTGACGGGCGCTACGCTTGATGCCGGGCCGGGGCAGCGGCGTGATGTCGTCGTCGCGGGTCTCGTGGTGGCCATTCGCCGCCAGGCGGGCAAGCGCGCCTTCTTGACGCTCGACGACCGCAGCGCGCGCATGGAAGTGGCGGTGTTCGAGGATCAGTATCAGCGCTTCCAGCATCTCATCGTCAAGGATCAACTCCTCATCGTCGAGGGCAGCCTCAGTTTCGATGATTATTCGGGCAACTGGCGTCTGACGCCGCGTCAGCTGTTTGATCTGGAACAGATGCGCTTGCGCTATGGGCAGCGTCTCACTCTGGAACTTGCGGAAAACTCAGGGGAGGCGCTCGTCGACCAACTCGTCGAGGTGCTGGAGCCTTTTCGGGGAGGCGGCTGCGCGGTGCGCATCATCTACCGCAATGCCAAGGCCGAGGCGACGTTGGGTTTGGGGGATGCCTGGCGAGTCCAGCCCTCCGGGGACCTGCTGCAACGCTTGCGCGACCGGTTCGGTGAGACGGCTGTTCACCTTGCGTATGCACGGCCGGCTCTCTCCGCATCCCCGCGTGCTTCGCGCAGGGTCGCCGTGTCCGATTGAATCGATCGATTGCAGCGGCATGCCACCTGTGCCGCAGTGGCTACTGGAAGTGACGGAGCACAATGTGTTTGCAGAAGGCAGCTACCGGGCGGTGCAGTTACCCGGAACGACGGAACCCCCCCACAAGAACTGCCACTCATCGAACATTGATCAACTGGCCGTCGAGGTACAGTAAGCGAAGCTCCGCATCGAGGATTGCCATGTCGATCGAAGCCGGGAGGACGGCTGCTTTACGCAAGAGAAGCTCCCGCGATGCAAAGGGATGTAAGGGCCACCCAAGTGCAACGGCGGCGTTTGTTGCGTTGCCCGGCAGCGATGAGCGCTCAGCCTGAAAGAGGTCGAAGACCATCCGTTCCGCACCTGCGCCATCAGGTGGCGTGTGCCCCTGAGCCGGACTGAAGTCGGCCAGGTGTTCGACGACGCGAGCACGGAAAACGGGCCAGTGAGGTTGCCCCTGAAAACTGGAGTTCTTAACCCTTGTTGAAAATACCGACAAGGAGTTCAGAGATGAGTGACAAGCAGGTGCGTGCGCAGTACACGCGAGAGTTCAAGCAGGAGGCTGTTCGGCAGGTCCGCTCGGGTC
>DATLZY010000009.1:0-17207 GCA_035573755.1 Candidatus Acidiferrales bacterium | reverse complement strand
CAGGCGGGGAAGCTGTCCCCGCCTGCTCTCTCTCCTGCGGATGAGCCATTGACCACACAGCTTCCCGCCCTAGACGAACATTCAGTGCCCCCCCAACCGTGGGGGCTGTTCCGGGAATGGTATGCGGCCGCGCAGCCGCTGCACCCGCCCGAACCGAGCGCCATGGCTCTGGCTACCGTCGGAGTCGATGGCCGTCCCAGCGCGCGGATCGTGCTGCTCAAAGCCTTCGATGAGAACGGCTTCGTTTTCTACACCCACTATGAAAGCCGCAAAGGCGAGGAACTCGCCCACAATCCGTCCGCGGCCCTGCTGTTCTACTGGCCGGCCCAATTGCGACAAGTACGGATCGAGGGCAGCGTTGAGCGGGTCGGTCCGGATGAATCGGACGCGTACTTCAGATCCAGGCCGCGTGGGAGCCAGATCGGCGCCTGGGCATCACCACAAAGCCGGGTGCTGCGGGGACGCGAAGATCTCGAAGAGCGACTGGACCATTTTACCCAGGCATTTGGTGACCAGCCCGTGCCGCGTCCGCCGCAGTGGGGTGGGTATCGAGTGACTCCCTTGCGATTCGAATTCTGGCAGTCCAGACCTGACCGATTGCATGACCGTCTGGCCTACCAGTGCCGGGCGGATCACACTTGGTCGTTGGAACGGCTTGCCCCCTGAAACCGCCCGATGCCGATCAACGCCATCAACCCTACCCATTGCTTGAATTGTTGCTCGAAGTGGACAATCATCAGCCCTTTTTCCGCCTCTTCCGAAAGCGGATGAGCGCCAATTGGAGCCCATTGTGAGACCTGCTTCGCTGGATCTTGACGATCTGCTGACCTGCGCCCGAGGGGAGATGTTCGGTCCTGGGAACGCTCAGCTACCCCTACCGCCAATGCTGATGTTCGATCGCATCACCCACATCAGCGAGGAGGGGGGGGCCTACGGCAAGGGCCACGTCATGGCAGAGCTCGACATCCGCCCCGACCTCTGGTTCTTTCAGTGCCACTTCCAAGGTGATCCGGTGATGCCGGGCTGCCTGGGCCTGGATGCCATGTGGCAACTGATGGGTTTTCACCTCGCCTGGCTGGGCGCACCCGGCCGCGGTCGCGCCTTGGGTGTCGGCGAAGTGAAGTTCACCGGACAAGTGCTTCCGAATGCCAAGAAAGTCACCTATACACTGGACCTGAAACGGGTCATCCTGAGGCGGCTGGTGATGGGCATCGGCGATGCCACGCTCTGTGTGGATGGACACGAAATTTACACAGCCAAGGACCTGCGGGCAGGCCTGTTCACTTCCACGGCCAACTTCTGAGAAGCCGTGGACCCGAGCAACTTCACGCGGGAGGAAGGATACCGATGAAACGCGTCGTGGTAACCGGTCTGGGCATTGTCTCCAGCATCGGCAACAGCAAAGCGGAAGTGCTGGACAGCCTGCGTACCGGCCGCTCGGGTATCACTTACCAGCCGGAGTATGCCGAGCAGGGTCTGCGCTCTCAGGTGGCCGGATCGATTCGCCTGGATGTCGCAGAACGCATCGACCGCAAGCTGATGCGCTTCATGGCCAAGGGCCATGCCTATGCTTGGCTGGCGATGCAGGAAGCGATCGCTGACGCCTGCCTGCCGGCGGATCTAGTGTCGAACCTGCGCACCGGCCTCATCGTCGGAGCCGGCGGCGCTTCCCATGAGAGCATCCTGGAGGGCATCGACACGGCGCGCGCCAAGGGCATCCGGCGCGTCGGTCCTTACATGGTCACCAAGGCGATGTGCAGCGGCGTGTCGGCGTGCCTGGCCACCGGCGCTCAGATCAAGGGCATCAACTACGCCATCAGCTCTGCATGCGCCACGAGCGCGCACTGCATTGGTAACGCGGTTGAGCAAATCCAGCTCGGCAAGCAGGACATCGTCTTTGCCGGAGGCGCGGAGGAGGAGCACTGGACCATGGCGTTCATGTTCGATGCCATGGGCGCCTTGTCCAGCAAGTACAACGAAACGCCGGAGAAGGCATCTCGGACCTATGACGCAGATCGCGACGGCTTTGTCATCTCGGGCGGCGGCGGCATTCTGGTCCTGGAAGAGCGAGAGCATGCGCTGCGCCGCGGCGCGCCGATCTATGCCGAGGTCGTCGGCTACGGCGCCACCTCCGACGGCTACGACATGGTAGCCCCATCGGGCGAGGGTGCGGTGCGCTGCATGCGCCAGGCATTGGCAACCGTCGATGCACCCATCGATTACATCAATACCCATGGCACGAGCACACCAGTCGGGGATATACGTGAACTGGAGGCGCTGCGCGAGGTCTTCGGTGAGGCCATGCCACCGCTTTCCTCCACAAAATCACTAACAGGCCACGCCCTGGGCGCCGCCGGCGTCCACGAAGCCATTTACAGTCTGCTGATGATGCAGGAAAACTTCATTGCAGCATCGGCCAACATCGAGCGGCTGGACCCCGCTGCGGAGGGTCTGCCCATCGTGCGCGAGCGCCGGGATGGCGTGCAGTTGAACACCGTGCTGTCCAACAGCTTCGGTTTCGGGGGCACGAACGCATCCTTGGTCTTTGCCCGGCACAGGCCATGAGCCGCTCCTCGGCGAGCGGCCGCCGTTGACATAAATCATTGTCCGAGAGGGCCCGCGCGCTATTCTCCCCACAAGCCCCGGGGAGAGTAGCGCCATGCCCACCACAGTCCACGCTTTTGATGCTACGTTGATCGCGCGGTACGATATCCGTGCGCCCCGTTACACATCCTATCCGACTGCGGATCGCTTCCATCCGGGGGTCGGCGCCGGAGAGTATCAGCGCGCCCTGCGCACGCGCGGCAGCGCCCCGCTGTCACTATACCTACATATCCCATTTTGCCCAAGCCCGTGCTTTTATTGTGGCTGCCATCGCGAAATCACGCGGCAAGCCCGCCCGATTCAGCGTTATCTGGAAAGTCTGGAGCAGGAAATCACTCTCAAGGCTGCCCTGCTGGAGAACCCCGGCCCCGTCGTTCAGGTGCACTTCGGGGGCGGCAGTCCAACTTTCCTCTCACCACACCAGCTCGCGGCCATCGTCGCCAAGCTGCGCGCCCATTTCCATGTGTCGTCCAACGCGGAAATGGGCATTGAGGCCGATCCACGCAACCTCGACGCATCCGCGATCCATGCCCTCCGTGACATCGGATTCAATCGCCTCAGTGTCGGCGTGCAGGATTTCGACCCACGGGTGCAGGCTGCCATCAATCGCCGCCAGAGCTATGCGCAAACCGAAGCCATCGTTGGTGCAGCGCGCGAGGCAGGCTTTCATTCGATCAACTTGGATCTCATCCATGGTCTGCCGCACCAACACGCGAAAGGCTTCGAGGCGACCTTGGAGCAGGTCCTCACGCTCGACCCGGACCGATTGGCGCTCTACAGTTATGCGCATCTGCCGGACCGTTTCCAGGCTCAGCGCCGCATCCCCAACGAGGCCCTGCCCGGGCCCGAAGAAAAGCTGCAGTTGCTGGCACTAGCCGTCGAACGTTTCGAATCAGCCGGGTATGTCCATATCGGCATGGACCATTTCGCAAAAGCCGATGATCCTCTGGCACAGGCTTTGGAATGCGGGGATCTTCACCGCAATTTCCAAGGCTACTCCACTTTGGGCGGCTGCGATCTGATCGGGTTTGGGGTCAGCGCCATCAGCCATGTCGGCATGCACTATGTGCAGAACACCAAGAGCTTACACGATTACCAATCAGCCATTGCGGAGCAGCGCGTGCCGGCGAGTCGCGGCATCGTGCTGACGCGCGAGGATCAACTCCGGCAGTCCGTGATTCAGGCGCTGATGTGCCAAGGTCGCGTTTGCTACCGGACCATACGTGAATGCCACGGCATCGACTTCCCCACCTATTTTGCAGCTGAACTGCAGATGCTCGCGCCTGCCATCGACGATGGTTTGGTTCGTCTCAGCCCTGATGCGCTGGAGGTGACCCCAAATGGACGCTATCTCCTGCGCGCGATCGCGGCGCCGTTCGACGCCTATCTCCAGGAAAAGACATCCCCCGCCGAGCATGCGCACATCATCTGAGAAACCTCCAGGAGCCGGTCAGCGCCGGCCGTGCTCACTGCGACGAAGCTTAACCTGTTACCTGGAGGCAATGATTGGCGCGCTCGTTCAGTCCCTCGAGATCCAGCAGCTGCACCTCGCGTCGCTCGGTGCGGATCAACCCTTGCCGCTCAAACCGGGTAATGATGCGACTGACCGTTTCGGTGGCGAGCCGAAGGTAATTGGCGATGTCGCGACGCGGCATGGCGAGGTTGAAGACTCGATCCGAGTAGCCCCGTTCCCGGTAGCGGTTGGACAAATCGAGCAGGAAACCGGCTACCCGTTCTTCCGCGCTGTGATCGCCTCCCAACCAGGCATAGGCCGAAAGGTCTTTACTCAACAACCGGAAGATCTGCTCCTGGAGACGCGGAATCTGGGCGGCCAGACGGCTGAGATCGTTA
The DNA here is from genome assembly GCA_035573755.1 of Candidatus Acidiferrales bacterium. GTDB lineage: Bacteria > Pseudomonadota > Gammaproteobacteria > UBA5335 > UBA5335 > Macondimonas. The sequence continues at coordinate 12,752 of DATLZY010000009.1, read as the reverse complement.
TAGGGCAGCGCGCAAACGCCGCCAACGTCCAACGCCACGATATTGGACTGGTAAACGCCCGGATAAATGGCATCGAGACCCATCAACTCACCGGGTAGGTGAAACGCGAGCACGCGCTCACGACCTTCGCGGTCCATTCGATAACTCTTGAAACACCCCGAGCGCACGGCGTACAAGGTGCTGAACCGCTCGCCGATACGGCAAAGATGCGCATGGGCCGGCAATGGCTGTTGACGATCGACCAACTGGTCGAGCCGCTCCATGTCTTTTTGATCCAGCCCGACCGGTACACACAGCTCGCTCAAAGCGCAGTTGACGCAAGTCCGGCGGATCGTACGATGGGCGACGGATGAAAGGCAGGTGGGAGGGGACGCCATGATCCATCTCTCGGGAAAAGGTAACCTATTGTCGCCCGAGGCATTGCATGCATCCTTGACGCAAGTCAATTTCGCGAGCCCCAACTCCGATTAGGCTTGATTCCGGGAAGCTGGTTTCGCCAAGCGGCGACCATGTTCCCGCTCTCCGGAAAGATGGCGCATTGACAGGGAGGATCAAGTCCTCCCTGTCCTTTTGTGTTTCCAAGCCAGGGTTATACTAGTCGCGGACGCATCGCTCATCCGGGGGATTTCCATGCGCCACCTGTCCGTCCCTCAAGCGCATACCAAGCTGGTCTGTACAATCGGACCTGCCTCCCGAGATCCCGACACCCTCCAGCGGATGTTGCGCGCCGGCATGAGCGTTGCCAGGCTCAATCTGGCCCACGGGGACGCTGACGGTCATCGGGAAACGATACGTCGCCTGCGCGAAGCCAGCCGCCTAACAGGCCGACGACTCGCGATTCTGGCCGACCTGCCGGGGCCGAAAATGCGCGTGGGCCGGCTTGATCCTTCGCCGGTCACGCTGCGTCGCGATCAGCGCATCCGACTCGTGGAAGGGGCCTCCGACGGGATGGATTGCATTCCCTACGATTTCCCGCGTCTCGCCGAATCACTGAAAGCGGGCGACATCATCTATCTCAACGACGGTTTTATTCAGCTCAAGGTCCAGGCGATCCACGGCACTGACATCCAGTGCCGAGTGCAGGTCGGTGGCATACTCCTGTCCTACAACGGGATGAATGTGCCCGGCATCGACCTCGGCGAGAGCGCCTTCACGCCTCGGGATGACGAATTGCTACAAATGGCGCTCGCTGCCGGCGTAGACGCCGTCAGCGTCTCATTCGTGCAACGCGGGGAGGATTTACGTCAAGTTCGCGAGCGCGCCCGAGCACTGGGCTTTGCGCCGTTCCTGATCGCCAAGATCGAGCGCGCCATCGCGGTTCGGAACATCGACGACATTCTCGAAGCATGCGACGGCATCATGGTGGCACGGGGAGATCTGGGTGTGGAAACGCCGATCGAATCAATTGCTGTCACGCAAAAGATGCTGATCCGCCGGGCCAGACAGTACGGCCGACCGGTGATCACGGCCACTCAAATGCTCGAATCGATGGTGGAGAACCGCCGCCCGACCCGAGCCGAAGCGACAGACGTGGCCAATGCCATTCTGGACGGAACCGACTGCGTCATGCTGTCCGAAGAATCGGCGATCGGACAGTATCCTGTCGAAGCGGTGCGCATGCTGACCCGCATCGCACTCGCCACCGAGAAATCACGCCCCCCGCCCGACCCAGCCTGGCTTGAACCGCCACGACAAAGCAACCGACGCGTGGAAGAGATCATGGCGCCCGACCTCGCCGATCTCGTCAACAAGATCAGACCACCTGTCGTCATTGCGCCGACAGACAGCGGCGCCACTGCGCGGCGCCTGGCCCGGTTCAAGTTTGCCGCGCCCGTCATTGCATTCAGTTCGGCTGACAAGACCTGCCAGGATCTCTGTTTTTCCTATGGGGTCGTGGCCGTGAAAATCGCGTCCACGGAAGTCGTGTGGCGCGACGTGGCGCGCGAATGGTGCATGAAGCATGGGATCCGGAGTGGCACGGTCGTAATGACCCACGGCCCCTCGCGCGCGCATCCCAACGCGAGCAATTTTGTCGAGATCTTCAGCCTGAAGGACCATGATCGCTGAACGATCGGCGCTGCGCTCGCCGCGCATGGACCAGAAAATCCCTAATCAGGCTGCGCATCGGTGGCTCCGGCGCCTCGAAGCAGCAACCGACGCGCCATTGCGCTGCGCCTTCCATGGGCGCGACGAAGCGGACCTGAACGCGAACAGCTACCGCCCCCGAAGGCAGATGCAGGGCCGCTGGATAGGTCGCGTACACCTTGAGCGCGTCCGCCGAAGCGTAAGGCAAGAAGGCGCCGACACCGCTCGCTGACAGATCCATCAACGCAGCTGATAAAGGTTGGTCGGTGTCGGGCCGGAAAATGAGATGCGCCGTTCGCGACCCATCGAAGGCCAGTCGCGCTTCCGTTCGCGATTGTGCGTAACGCAACCACTGCGGCTCGCCCAGCCAGAGCGTGCCGCCGTCGTCACGAAGCCCGGCGCACGGTGTTTCCAATCGTTGGCCGCCATGGCGCAAGACGATGCGCTCTAGCGCCTCACCGCGCTGTTTCAAGGTTGTTTGCCCCATCCGAGCCGCCGCGATACTCCACCCGTCTGGTGCCCGGGTCAACGCGACGGGAATCGCCGCGCCGGCAGCAGGACCGAAATCCAGTTCCACCGCCTTATCCTGCCACTCGGTCAATAGCTCCCGGATACGATCTGCGTCTCGAACAAGCTCATACCGGGTCCATGCCTCCCGACCGCACATCGGGTAACTCCTTTGGCCTCCCACTCACACCGACGAGCACCAGAAACCTTCACGTTCCGCGAACCGAGCAGCCATGCGATCGGCGTTGCTTTGATAGCAGCCCGCCGCAACCAGATCGCGTAAATGGGCGATGCGCTGGGCTTCGGACCAACGCGCGCCCAGCGGCGCCAGCAAAGAAACCACGGCGTATTCGGTTCTGGGGTTCGTCGCTTCGAGCATGTGCTCTTCGAGATGCCCGTTCGCGCCCAGCCGTTGTTTGATTTGCATGTCGATCGCCTCTTATTGACCCAACCGAATACCTTATCGGTCCGGTTTGAGCCAACTTGAGTACTTTGTGCCAAAGACCGGTTAATGCGTCAAATTCCCGACGGCGACACGATCACCCGGCCTTGATCCAATCAGCCATCCGGGCACGAATCCGCTTCACAGCCTGGCCGTGGATCTGACAGGCTCGCGATTCGCTTACCCCCATCACCGACCCGATTTGCCGGAGATTGAGATCCTGTTCGTAGTACAGCGACATCACGAGTCGTTCCTTTTCCGGCAATGCCGCCATCACCTCGGCCAGCGCGGACCGGAAACCGTCGGCTTCGATCTGCTGCTCGGGATCGTCGTGATCGCCATCGCCCGGGATCTCGTCGGCATCGAACACGCCGTTGTCCGGCTCATCCAGGCTCAACACGCGACAGCCGGCAGCGTCTTCGACAATCTGAAAGTACTGATCGAGGTCAATCTGCATAGCCTCAGCAACTTCGGCGGGCTTGGCAACCCGGCCCAGCTGGTGCTCCAACTCGTGGACGACAGCAGCCATCTCGCGCGCCTTGCGATGCACGGAGCGGGGCGCCCAGTCCACCTTGCGCGTCTCGTCGAGCATCGCGCCGCGGATGCGGATGCCAGCGTAAGTCTCGAAGCTGGCGCCCTGATCCGCATCGTAATGGCGGGCAGCTTCCAGTAGCCCGATCATCCCTGCCTGCATCAGATCATCGATCTGGACGCTGGCCGGCAATCGGCTGGCAAGATGCTGCGCAATGCGTCGCACCAAGGGGGCATGTTGAACGACCAGATCGTGTTGTTCACGCGAAGTGATTTGAGCCGACTGCCTCATGACCTGTCTCCGTTTTTGGTCCGCCGGGTCTGATCTTGCCCAGCGCTGCTATCCATCCCGAGTGCCAAAGTTCCGACGGGAACACCCCCGATCGATTTGGCGCCCGCTTAAAGCAGGAAGCATTCCAACAGGAAACGAGACAGGATGATTATTTCAACCACTTGTTTTATAAGGAAAATATTCTGGTCAACCGATCAGTGAAACACTCTGACACGCCAAAATTCTGGCGACTCACGAGACCACAGCCGGGAACCGGATGAAGATCGATGGGCACCGATGAGCTCCGGATGATGCGGAAAACCAACAGGCAAATCCGGAAGCAGGCTCGGGGTCCGCGTAACAAACCTGGGCGACACAGATCAGCGGCCGCGCCCCCGAAATGCAGATGGGCAACACTGCGACACCGCTGACCCTTCCCGCGGATGTGGCCCGACCGTTGCGTGCGGATCCTTGGCAGTGCTTACAAGGCAAACTTCAAGGCTTAATCCATCGACCCGGATGGCGCATCATGGCAAGCCACGCCAGTCAAAGCCTTTGGCGATGGTTGGCTATCTGATCAGTGCCGCCTCAAGCATGTGAATCCCATGGATCGACCGCTCGCACGGCCAGCACCCGAATCATCACGCCCCGGGACGTTACGACTCCCTTTTCCCTCGCACCCGTCGCCTCCTGCGTCCACTCTCCCCGAGGAACCGGCTTCGTTCATCGACGGCGAATGGCGCGCAGAGAATCCGGGCCGAGCTGGCGCATTTGCCCGAGGATCCACCGCTGACGGTTGCGGACATGAGCCGAGGGCGCTTCGACCCGGTAGCGCACTGGATTGGGCAGGACCGCGGCGAGCAGCGCCGCTTGCGACGAATCGAGACGGGCGGCCGACACGCCGAAGTAGTGCCGACTGGCGGCCTCGGCGCCGTAGACGTTGTCACCGAATTGGGCGAGGTTGAGATACAGCTCCAGGATGCGCTCCTTGGAAAGTAGCGCCTCCATCCAGAGGGCGATCCATGCCTCGAGCCCCTTACGCAGCCAGCTCCGCCCCGGCCAGAGGAACAGATTCTTCGCCGTCTGCTGGGTGATGGTGCTGGCGCCGCGCACGCTGCCGCCGCGGGCGTTGTGATCCGCGGCCTGCCGGATTGCCTCCAGATCGAGGCCGAAGTGCGACGGGAAACGCTGGTCCTCGGCGGCAATGACGGCGAGGGCGAGATGGTCGGAAATCTGCTCGGCGGACACCCAGCGGTACTCCGGCAACCGCCATTCACCGCTCGCCACATTGCGGGCGAGTTGGTGCAACATGAAGGCGCTGATCGGCGGTGGCACGACCGCCAACACCAACAGCGGCAAGATAGTCAGGCCCAGCACTGCCACTGACACGGCCAGAGCGATCCCGCGCAGCCGGCGCATCGCTGCTCGCCGCGAGCGCGGCCGGTTCCGCGGTTGAGCATGGGGCGACCAAGGCGGTGGGGCGGGCATGAATGCGCTTTCCTGATGATGGAGTCGGTGATGGATTGGAACAGCTCGCAGTGGCATCCCCAGCGTTATCTGGTCACCGGCGTGGTGACCATCATCCCACTGTGGATCACCTGGTGGGTAATGGCCTTCATCTTCGAGCAGCTCACCCTCGTCGGCATGCCTGCCGTGCGCATGCTGGCCGGGCGCATCAACGGCCCCACCGATCCCCTGATCAACCTTTTGCTGCACCCCATCGTACAATCGCTGGTCGCAGCAATCCTCACCCTCTTCGCCCTCTATTTTCTGGGGTTCCTGACTAGTTTCGTCATCGGCCGCCGCCTGATCGCGTTCCTGGAGGCTATCCTGCACCGCATCCCGCTGGTGCAAACAGTCTACGGCAGCGTCCAGCAATTGATGCGGTCGCTGGAAAGCCAGCCCGACAAGCCCCAGCGCGTGGTGTTGATCGAATTTCCAGGACCCCACATGCGGGCACTCGGCTTCGTCACCAAGACGCTCGTGGATGAGCATACTGGAGTGAAACTGGCGGCGGTGTATGTGCCCACGACGCCTAATCCCACCTCGGGCTACGTGCAGATCGTGCCCACCGAACGGCTGATTGCGACTGACTGGACGGTGGATGAAGGCATGCGCTTCATCATCTCGGGCGGTACCATCGGACCGGATCGCGTGCGCTACTTCGAGTCAGGGCCGATTAACGTCCCCACACCGTGACCACCACCTCGCGGGCCATGGGCTCCAGCCGGTGCTCCCACAGGAAGATCCCCTGCCAGGTGCCGAGCGCGCAGCGCCCCTGCCGCACCGGAACGGTCAGCTCGACTTGTGTGAATACCGCGCGCAGATGGGCCGGCATGTCGTCCGGTCCCTCGAGGTGATGGCGGTAGCGGGGGTCGCCGTCAGGCGCAAAGCGCAGCGCGAACGCCTCCAGGTCCGCGCGCACGGAGGGATCCGCGTTCTCGCACAGGATCAGGGATGCGCTGGTGTGCCGCAAAAAGGCCTGGCACAGGCCGTTCTCGACGCCGGAGCGATCGACCACGGCCTGCACGGCGGTGGTGATCTCCCATAGGCCACGCCCGACCGTATGCCACGACAGCGATTCCTGCGTCAGCCGCATGCCCGGAGCGCTCAGCCGTAACGACCCGAGACGAAAGGATTGCTGCGCCGTTCCTCGCCGAAGGTCGAGGTGGGGCCGTGTCCCGGCACAAAGCGGACCTGATCGCCCAGGGGAAACAGCTTCTCGCGGATGCTGCGGATCAGGGTGTCGTGATCGCCACCCGGAAAGTCGGTGCGTCCGATGGAGCCGGCGAAGAGCACATCGCCCACCTGCGCGAACCCGGCCTCGGGCTCGAAAAACACCACATGGCCGGGCGTGTGGCCGGGGCAATGCAACACCTGCAGCGTGAAGTTGCCGATCGTCACCGTGTCGCCCTCTTCCAGCCACCGATCGGGCGTGAAGGCGCGCCCGCCAAAACCCATCATCTTGGCCTGCTGCGGCAGCATCTGGAGCCAGAACGCATCGGCCCGGTGCGGACCTTCCACCGGGACGCCGGTCGCCTCGGCCAGCTCCGCCACCCCGCCCACGTGATCGAGATGGCCGTGGGTGACGAGGATGCGGGTGAGATTCAGCTCATGCTTGGCCAGCACGGCGCGGATGCGCGCAACCTCCCCGCCCGGATCGACCACGGCCGCCTCGCGCGTCTGCTCGCACATCAGGATGGTGCAGTTCTGGGCGAAGGGCGTGACGGGAAGAACGGCATATTTCATGGCTCAACCTGCGGGTGGCGCGACACCGGCGCGGCCAGCGGTCGTGACACGCTGCTGACATCATGCGTCCGGATACTTCACGGCCATGATAACCACTCCACCGCGGCTCCGCCGTCCGACCCATTGGCTGGCCATGGCGGTCGCCTTGAGCCTGGGCCATGTCGCCGTCCATGCGGAACCGAAACCCGCCGCGTGGGACACGAGCTACCGACGCGTGCTCACCAATCCCGAAGCCGTGATCCCACCGCAGTGCTACACCCGGACCGAGGGCCGCTTCAACCCCTGCTACACCTGCCACCAGTCTCACCCCGTCTCGGAAGGCCGGCCCAATCACATGGACGATGGTCACCTCCAGGGCGCGTACACCTTCTCGGACATCGGACGCGAGAACCACTGGACCAATCTCTTCGTCGACCGGCGCGCCGCCATCGCCGCCATTTCCGATGCGGAGATCAGTCGCTACGTTGCGGCCGACAACTACACGCCGCTCATCGAGACGGCGCGCCGCCGCGGCTTCCGGGGTTGGGTACCCGATCTCGCCGATCTGGCCGACCCTGCGCGCGCCTTCGACGCCCAAGGTCGCGCGCGCGACGGCAGCGGCTGGATCGCGTTCCAGTACAAGCCGCTGCCCAGCACCTTCTGGCCCACCAACGGCTCCTTCGACGACGTCATGATCCGCCTGCCGCCGCCCTTTCGGCAGGATGCCGCAGGGGTACCGTCCTGGCCCGTCTACCTCGCCAACCTGGCCATCTTGGAGGCCGCCATCAAGGGCCAGAAGTCGATCGACACGCCGACCATCGACGAGCGCGCGGTCGGCGTGGATCTCGACGCCGACGGACGGCTGGGCCTCGCCACGCGCCTGCGCCGGCCGGACCATTACCTGGGCGGAGCGTCCGCCGTGCCGGTCGTTGCCTTTCTCTATCCGGTCGGCACCGAATTTCTGCATACCGTGCGCTATCTCGCCGTCGATGCGCAGGGTGAGATTCATCCAGCAGCGCGCATGAAGGAAGTGCGTTACCTCGTCAAAGAGCGCTGGCTGGACCCAGCCCATCTCGGCGCGCTCTATGATGAGGAAGCTTGGGAAAAACAGCAGGGAATGCTGCCGCAGATGGGCTGGCAGGCCGAGCAAGGCGCCGTGAACGGCTTCGGCTGGCGCCTGCAGGGCTTCATCGAAGACGCGCAGGGCCAGCTGCGGCCGCAGACCCAGGAGGAAACCTTCTTCTGCAAGGGCTGCCATACCTCGATCGGCGCCACCATCGACCAGACCTTCGCCTTTGCGCGCAAGATCCCCGGCGCCCGCGGCCAAGGCTACATCGACCTGCGCGGGATGCCCGACGCGCCGATGCTGGGTGAGGTGGAGGGCGAGATTCGCCAATACCTGCACCGCGTCGGGGGCGGGGATGAGTTCCGCGCCAACGGCGAAATGATCGAGCGCTGGTTTGGTCCAAATGGACAGCCTGATGCGGCTCGGCTGGCCCGAGCCCGTGACGTCCATACCCTGATCACCCCCAGCCCGGCCCGCGCGCTGGCGCTCAACAAGGCCTACCTCAGCATCGTGCGCGAACAATCCTTCACGCGCGGCCGCGACGCCACACTGGTGCCGACCACGAATGTCTACCGCCAAGTGGACCCCGATGTGCCGCCACTCGCCCCGGAACATCGCGCCCAGGGGAACATTTTCTTGGACTGGTCCTCACCAAACAGGCCCTGATGCAACTGTCGCGTAACTGACATTCCGCTTTCACCATTTCATCGATTGCGTGGCCCTAGGCTGTCCGCGTCGTGTCAACCCACCGCCCTTTCGGAGGACGTTCCCATGCGCTGTCGCCCCATTCCGGCCTTGCTCGGCCTAGGCCTGATCATGTCAGGAAATGCGCCCGCCGCCGATTTCGGCGAGCTGACGCAAAAGCAACTCGAAACCAGCACCGTCCGCCTGTTCGGCTTCACCAAACCGCTGTCCGCATCGGCAACTCAGCCGTCCGGTTTTGCACGCGCCCCGGGACAAGCGGCCACGGACCAGATCCTGCTCGCGCAGGGCCTGCAGGTCCGCTATCTCACCCGCACCGCCGCTCACAACACCGACCAGATGGCCTTCTGGCCCAACGACACCGCGCCCACCCACCTCATCACCTGCGTGGAAGAATTCGAGCGCCAGGTGATCGGCAAATTCCCGAATGGCACGACGGACAAATACAATCCCTCCGTGCAGCGCATCCGCCTTTCCGACGGCAACGTCGAGACCATCCTGCGCGGCATGGCCGGTTGTGACGGCGTCCGTCGCACCCCGTGGGGCACCATCCTCGTCACCGAAGAAGCCAGCGACGGTCAGGCCTATGAAATCCTGAATCCGCTGCAGATGACCAATCTGACGCTCACCGGACGCGGCACGGCGAATCTGTTCGATCCCACCGGCGCCAACGTGACCGACACGGCGAACAAGCTCGCCCTGCGCAGCGCGCTGCCCAAAATGGCGTGGGAAGGACTGGCCATCACCGCCCAGGGCGTCGTGATCGCCGGCGATGAACTGCGACCCGGCTCCTACACCGATGCCCGCACCAGCACCAAGGACACCGACGGCGGCGCGCTGTTCAAGTTCGTCCCCACGACCCCGACCACCACTTCCAGCATCGCCAACCTGAACCAATCGCCGCTGGCGGCCGGCAGCGTCTACGCGCTGCAGGTATCCTGCGTCGACAACAAGCAGCAGTTCGGCCAGGGCTGCGAAGTCGGCCAGGCCGCCTGGGTTGCGGTCACCGCCGCCAACGCCCGGGTCGATGCCAACCACGCCGGCGCGACCGGCTACTACCGCCCCGAAGACCTGCACGACGATCCCGGCTATCAGGGGGAGGGACTCCGGTTCTGCTGGACCAATACCGAAAATGCGGCCGCCGAGAACTATGGCGAAGTGATGTGCGCCATCGATCGCGCCCCTCTCACCGCCAGCGCCACCAACCGGACGGTGACGATCAATCGCTTCGTGGAAGGCGACCCCGACTTCAACCAGCCGGACAACCTCGCCTTCCAGCCCGGCACACGCAACGTCTATGTGATCGAGGACAACCCCAACGGTGACATCTGGGCCTGCCTCGCCGACGGCGCGGACCGCGACATCAAGACCGATGGCTGCGTGAAGATGCTTTCCGTGGTGGACGCATCGGCCGAGCCCACCGGCTTCCTGTTCAGCGGCGACGGCCGCACCGCCTACGTCTCGATCCAGCACAGCAGGGATCCGGCCGATGGCAGCATGGATGTCGACGGCTACGGCACCGACGATGTGCTCATGATCACCGGTTTCAAGCCCGTGCGCCCCTGACCGGCCTTCATCGGGCGCCCGGCACGCGGGCTTTGGCTCGCGTGCCAGCGCCCCGCGTCTGCCCGCGCGGCCGGTCGCCGCGCGGGTTTTTTTGTGCCAGTCATCCGAGCATGACTGCGCCTTGAAGGATGCCCTGCGCTGAACTAATTCCTAACTTGAGGGAAAACCGACAAGGGAGGATGACGATGCGCGCGAATTCCTTTTGGCAATGGGCCGAAGCCGATCCCGACCGGCCGGGATTGATCACGCCGGACGGACAGACCCTGAGCTTCGGCGAACTGGGCGCGCGGGTGAACCGGATCGCCCATGCGCTGCGCGGCCTGGGCGTGCAACGCGGCGATCACCTCGCGCTGCTGCTACCCAACGGGCTGGAGTGGATCGAGACCTACATGGCCGCGACCCAGATCGGCCTGTACGTCACGCCCATCAACTGGCATCTCACCGGCGAGGAAGCCGCCTACATCGTCGAGAACTGCGATGCGCGCGTGCTCATCGCCGATGCGCGCTATGCCCCCATCGCCGTGCACGCGGCCCGGCAGGCCGGCCTCGGCGAGCAACAGTGCTACGCCGCGGGCGGCGCGATCCCCGGTTTCAGCCCCTACGAGCATCTGCTCGCCGGCCAGCCGGACACGCCGCCGGAGCAGCGCAGCGCCGGCACGCTGATGCTCTACACCGGCGGCACCACCGGCAAGCCCAAGGGCGTGCTGCGTCCGCTGCCCGAGGGCAAGCCGGAGGCCGTCGCGCAACTGGGCCAGCTCCTGTTCCACCTGTTCGACGTGAAACCCGGCGAGGGCGTCCACCTGTGCCAAGGGCCGCTCTACCATTCGGCCCCAGCGGGATTCAGCACCGGCGCGCTGCACATGGGCCAGACGCTGGTGCTGATGGACAAGTGGGACGCCGAAACCGCGCTGCGGCTGATCGAGCGACACCGCGTCACCGCCACCCACATGGTGCCGACCATGTTCGTGCGGCTGCTGCGCCTGCCCGAGGAAACGCGGCGACGCTACGACCTATCCAGCCTGCGCAACGCCATTCATGCCGCCGCGCCCTGCCCGGTCGAGATCAAACGCCAGATGCTGGCGTGGTGGGGGCCGGTGATCTACGAATACTACGGCGCCACCGAAGGCGGCGGCACGCTGGTCAAGCCGCAGGAATGGCTGGCCCACCCCGGCACGGTCGGTCGCGCCTGGCCCGGCATCCAGGTCAAGATCCTGGACGACGAGGGCCGCGAACTGCCGCCCGGCGAGATCGGCACCATCTACATGACCGCGGGCCTGGGCGACTTCGAATACCACAAGGACCCAGACAAGACCCGCTCGGTGAAGCGCGACGGCATGATCACCGCCGGCGACCTCGGCTACCTCACCGAAGACGGCTGGCTCTACATCAGCGACCGGCGCACTGACCTCATCCTCTCCGGCGGCGTCAACATCTATCCCGCCGAGATCGAGGCCGTGATCGTCACCCACCCGCTGGTGGCCGATGCCGCTGTGTTCGGCGTACCCGATCCCGACTGGGGCGAAGCCGTGCAGGCCGTGATCGAGCCCATCCCCGGCGTGCAAGGGTCGGACGCGCTGGCCGAAGAAATCCGCGCGTTCGCCGCCGAACATCTGGCCCGCTACAAGCTGCCACGTTACATCGACTTCAGCGACGCGCTCCCGCGCCTGCCGTCGGGCAAGCTGCTCAAGCGCAGGCTCAAGGACGAGTATGCCGCACGATTCAAGGCGGGCTGATCGTATTCAGGCGCCATTGTCATTCACCGCATCGAAAGGAGTCGCATGTCTGCGCCGCATTCCGTTTTCCAACCCCGGCTGCTGGCCGGCCAGACAGCGCTGATCACCGGCGCCTCCAGCGGCATCAACCTCGGCATCGCCAAGCGCTTCGCCGAACACGGGGCGAATGTCATCGTGGTGGCGCGCAACGACAGCCGGGGGCTGGGCTGCTCGGTCGACGTGCACCATGACGCCGTGCCTGCCACCCAGATCGAGCGCGCAGTGGCGCACTTCGGACTGCTCGACATCCTGATCGCCGGCGCGACTGGCACGTTCAGCCCACCTACGCAAACCCCGCGCGCCTGCCCATCCCTCGCCTTGCGACCGTCGATGAACTCGCCGACCTCACACTGTTTCTGGTCTCGCCGCTCGCCGGCTGCTGGCCGGCCAGATCATCGCGCTCAATAACGCTGATTCGCTGTGTCGCCGCCGATGTAAAACTGACCCACCTGCCGAAGTAAAAGTGACCCACCTGCCGAAGTAAAAGTGACCCACCTGGGCGAGGATGGCGGCTTTTTGGCCGCCGAACATGTTGACCCAGGAACAAGCAGTGGAGATCAGAGTTTTGGCCCGCCAAGGCCT
>DATLZY010000008.1:0-6029 GCA_035573755.1 Candidatus Acidiferrales bacterium | reverse complement strand
ACCGCCAGCGGGCGAATGATCGGCCAAACAACCCGCAATCGAGCCAAAAATCAGCCCGAATCGCTCGCGGATCGCTTCGCAGCGAGTTCGGTCACCGACAGGCCCATTGCCTTGCGATATTGATGTTCAGTGTGTCCTTAGGCCGACGTTTTCGAATACTCGTAGGAGCGGTAGTACGGCGAGGCGTACAGGCTGCCCTGCCCCTTCGAGTCGTAGGCATTGAATACCGCCCCGGTCACCTGCACCTGATAGTTGCGGAGCTGCCGGATGGTCGCGTCGACCTCGTCCAGTGTTTGCCGAACCGCCCGCACCACCAAGAACACCGCTCCGGCGTGGGTTGCAATGACGCCCGCATCGGCGACCGCCAGCACGGGCGGCGAATCGATCAGGATCACGTCGTACCATTGGCGCACGCTCTGGATCAGCTCACTGAAGCCCTTGCTCATCAGCAACTCCGATGAGTTTGGCGGCAACTGGCCCGTGGTCAGCAGATCGACCTTGCCAGCCACCAAGGGACGCACGGCGCTATCCAGGGTCGCCCGGCGCGTCAACACCTCGGATAGACCAGGCTGGCGCTCGCCGCCCGTCAACTGGTGCAAGCGCCCACGGCGGAGGTCTCCGTCGATCAAGAGGACACGCTGTCCCGACTCTCCCAACAGGTGCGCAAGGTTGGCGCACAGGAAGGTCTTGCCACTCTCCGGCGCCGAGCTGGTGACCGCGACAACATTGCTGTCTTTTTCCAGCAGGGCGAAATGCATGGCCGTGGCCAGACTGCGCAAGCTTTCCACGGCCATGTCCTGCGGCGCTTCGCGCGCCAGCACTGGCATTCGAGTGTCACCAGCACGTGCCGCTTCCCTCACCAGGCGCCGATTCTTGCCGCTGTAGGGGACGCTGGCATAGACCGTAAGACCGAGCTCCGTTTCGAGCTGACGGCTGTCGACTACGCCCCGTCTGAAGCTGCGCTGGAGGAAGACGACTACGACGCCTGCAAACAGGCCCAGCAGGAGGCTCAACAGTACGATCAGCGACTTGCGGGGCTTGATGGGCTGTTCTGGAACGGCTGCCTCGTCAATGATGCGGACGTTACCCAGAGTACCGGCGCGTATGATGCGCAGCTCCTGCGCCTTATTGAGCAGACCCGTGTAGAGCGCGCTCTTGACCTCGACATCGCGTTGCAGGCGCAGGATCTCCTGTTGGGTATCCGGCAGATTGCTCGCCCGCGACTCCAGCTCACGCTTGACGCTCATGAGTTCGCCGATCTGGTTGCCGATGCCGATCATGGTCGGATGCTGGCTGGCGAAGCTTTGTCCCATCTGGGTACGTTTCAGTTGAAGATTGGAAATCTCCGTTTCAACCTCGACGATGCGCTGCAACAGCCCCTGCGTTTCCACGGACAGGTCGAGGCTTTCATGTTTCTTACGAAAGGCGTTGAAGGCTTCCTCGGCAGACTCCAGCTCCGACTTGAGCTTGGGCAATTGCTCGTCCAGGAAGCGCAGGCTTTCCTCGGCCTGCGCCGAGCGCCGCTCGACGTTCTGGCGCAGATAGGTGCGGGCAATATCATTGAGGATTCCCGCAATCTCTGTAGGATTCTCTCCCTCGAGAGACAGTTGCAAAATGCCGGTCCCTTTGCCTTGTTCAGAAATGGCGAGCCGTTCGCGCAGCGTCTCGATGGTTTCCAGGCGGCTTTTGCGGGTGACCATGAACTCGGTGCCCGGCCGGGCGACGAGCTCTTGCACGAAGATCTCGACTCTGCTGTCGGCGTTTCTGTCTTTTCCCAACGTCGCCAGCTCGCCCGCGCGGCCGCTGAGCAATGCATTGCCATCCGGATCGTGCAGTTTGAACTGTCTGCCGCCCAAAGCAATCAGCTTCAATGGCTTACCCAGCCATTGATCGGGCACCTTCATGCGCTTTACGGTGAGGACTTCCCCGCCCCAGGCATAGCGATCCAGCCCGAGCCAAGGTTCGGCAAGCTCGCCCGCCCGTGGCTGATCTGTGGCCAAGATTCGGCCCAGGATGCCGAATCGCCGCGGTTCCACCTCGATATCGAGCACCAGATGGTCGACCACCTGTCCCGAAACATACCGGGACTTCAGGATCTGGATCTCGGTTTGCCCCGGCGACTCCTGCCCGGCCAGTGCCGACAGATTCTGAAGCTCATCGAGCAGGCTGCTGCTGCCGCGGGTTTCGACCTGCACCAAGGCATTGGCTTGATAGACCGGCGTGCTGCTCAGCGCGTAAAGCACGCCCAAAAAAACCACCACTCCCGTGACCAGGATGACGGTCCATTTGCCGGCCAGCAGAATGCCCAACAGCTCGCGCAGATCGATTTCGTCGCCGGCGGGGGGCGCAAGCCCCTGAGCTGTCATGCCGGCGTCCGGCAGACCCGTTGTGCTGGATGATTGCATGGAAATCCTTAGCGGTTGAAGATCAGACGATCGGTCTGGAACAGGGTTGTGATCGTGGGAAGAATCTGCTGCACCACGCGGTTCCAGCGCACCAGTCCAGAACTCGATACGTAGACCAGATCGCGCGGTTGAAGCTGGAAGGCATCCGCCAAAACGAGCGCGCTGGCATCGCGCAGATCGAGCTGATAGATGTCGGCCTGGACTGCCCCCGGGCTCCCGTCGGGGAGCACCGTGGGCACCGCCCGGATGACGTAGACCCCACGCGTATCGGCCGTACTCAGATTTATGCCCTCGGCACCCGACAAGGCTTCCGCCAGCGTCAAGCGACCCTGATCCATCATCACTGCCCGCTGCTTTTCCACCTCACCGAGGATGAAGACCTTGTTCTGCGTATTGTTCGGGATATACAAGACGTCACCGTCCTGCAGCAGCAGATTCCCCTGGGCACCGGAGTACAGCGCGAGAATGTCGAGTTGTTGCCGCTGACCGTTGCGCGTGAGATAAGCGGTACGCTGATCGGCGCGTTCCTTGTCGAAACCGCCAGCGAGATTGATGGCATCCATCACCGTCATGGGCACGTCGGTCACGGGGACGATTCCAGGTTTCTCCACTTCGCCGGTGACGTAAACTTTCTTGCTGCGGAACCCTACCACGCGCACATCGACCTGCGGACTCTGGATATACGGCGCGAGCTTGGCTTGAATATCCCGTCGCACTTCCTCGACCGTCTTGCCGGCGACTTGCAGCACACCGACATACGGGAAGAAAATGGTGCCGTCCTCGCGGACCAGACGCCCCATGTTCTGGATATCCTGGAAATTGCCCATCGGGTTGCTGAGTTCGGGATGATCCCACACCAGCACATTGAGGATGTCCTGAGCTCCGATGCGATAAGCGGCAGGTTCTTGCTGTCCAATCAGGTTCCTGACTTCGGCATCAAGCATCTGTCGGCGCGCGGCCTGCTCTCGCAACAGCTGGGGCGTGACGGGAATGATTCGCGGGGTCAGTGCGTCCGCATCCTGCGCCTCCTCCGCTGCATCTTTCTGCGATGCGGATGAAGCCAGCAAGGGATCGAGAAAGTCCGGTGCCCAACTGCGTCGCGGGGTATTCGTATCCTCGACGACGATTCCGGGGACGCTACTGCAACCTGTCAGCGCAGTCATCAACCCTGCACATAGCACCTTCCTGCTTCTGTTCTTTTCGATCATCGCGCGATATCCCTTCTCGCTCAGGGAGCGAACGTCAGCTCAGTATTTTTGGTATCTCGAAACGGCCGGCATGCAGCCGACACCATCCATGCCGATCTCAGGAGAGTCTCGTGCACCATTCTTCGACGGTCTGCGTGATCTCCTGCATGGCGCGGTCAAAGGCACGGGGGCCTTTCCGGAATGGATCCTCGATCTGCCGCTTGGACCAATGCCCGAGCAGATGGACCCGTCCACGCAGGTGAGGGAATGCGCGCTCGATCCACTGTCGATGCAGATCCTCCATCACCAGCACCAGATCATGATCATGTGCCAGCGCCTGATCGAATTGACGCGCCTTATGCTGCCTGATGTCGAGACCATGCTCGCTCGCGACCCGGATCGCCTCGGGATGGGCGGCTGATCCAACCAAGGCACCAATTCCGGCAGAAGACACGCTCGCGACCTTCTCCAACTTGCGGTCGGCCAAAACCGCTTCGGCAAGCGGACTGCGACAGATGTTTCCACTGCAGACCATCAACACCCGAAATTTACCATTGATCATGGCGAGTTAAACCGCAGCAGGACGCCGAAGCGCGACCCAATGTGGAGCACAGGAACACGCGCGCCCCGATCATCAGATCGGGACGGCATGCTTATCTATCTGCTTCGCCAAATGGCTTGATTAATAAAGCTTGTAAAAGAAACGCGCCAGACCCATGGAAGGACCGCCCCGGCGGCTGCCGTCCGGATAATCCTTGGTGACCACTGTGCCCGTCCGGCGCGTGACGGTCTTGGTATTGGTGACCGGATCGGCAATGATCTGCTTCTTCCCCGGGAAGACATATACCGTCTTGCCCGTAGACGGATTGAAATCAATCCCCCAGCCCCGCGTTCCGGTACTACCGATCTCAAAGGGAGCAGACCAAGCCGCTCCTGAAAAGACCGCTGCTGCGCCGACCAGCACGGCGGCACCCATCATCTTGCTCACTTTGCCCATCGTCCACCTCCCGTTCGAGGACCAAAAGCCTAGACCGCCCACACTCAGGTCCAGGATCAACTGAAATTAAAGCCGAATCCCACAGAAACTGCCAGTTCGGTATCGGCGTTAAACCGTTCGGTCACATTCACGGCACCCAGGGTCAGCGTCATCGGCAGCCAGGAATACGGCGCGACGGATACCGCAGCATTGGCAAAACGCCCAGTATACTCGCCGATCAATGCGATCTGAGGTGTGAGGTATAGTGCGGCGCTGCCAAAGATATTTGCGCCGTCCTCGCCTGGATCATTGAAAAACTCCGTGCCTGCGCCAACCGTGAAGATCCCAGCAAACCGGCCTAAGGGGACCATTTTGGAATACGCTGCATAATAGCTAGGATCGTTGTTGTCCTCAGCGCCACCCCAGACCCCGAAGCCGTTGACCCCGACGGAGACAGCTGAATACCCCGGCAGATTGCGGTGGATCTTGAACGAAAAGCCACCTGAATCACCAAAGGAATCCTCGCTGTTGTCGCCGGTCAGAGAGGAAAATCCAATGCCGAACTCGGCGCCGATATACCGATCCGGATCACCCAGACCAAAAGCCACACCAGCTGAAGCATCGAATTCATCATTTGCAAAAGTTTGGCCAAAAGCGCCGACACCGACCGCCCCCCAGCTTCCACCGAAGCCTACCGGCGTTTCCAATGTCGGGGAGGCAAAGCTTTGAAATGCGATGACGGTGCTGGGAGCCTCCGGCGTCACCTGACCCCAAACCGACGCACTGCCGATTGCCAAGAGTCCTGCAACGCCGCAGCGGTACTGATTTGCCATATTCCAACCCCGTATTATCAATGCGTTATGGCGCGCCGACACACACGCCGCCACCTCGAAGTCGTCTCGACGAAGAACGACACCCCTGTCTGCCGCGCTGCGAGACAATAAAAGACTGACATCAGAAGAATAACATTGCAACGATCGAGGCCTTGCGATGACAACGCGTGGTACCGGCGGAATGCCGCGGCGGCGACCCCGCGTGGCGTTCTTCGGCGACTCACGCGCTCTGCTGGATGCGCCATCACGAGGCGCATCACGCACCATGCAAGCTCCTGTTCCGTTGCCGCTGGTTCCGTCCCGCCTATGTACCGCATACGTGACCTGAGACGGATCGTGTAGCCAGTTGTCTGGTGAGTTCTCTGCTTTTGTTTGATAGCTGTCCAGTCCCGTACGATCATCAGGTCTTCGCAGGAACCGATGAGGATGGGAATCGTACCATCCACGCATAGCCTGCATCGGCGTGTTGCTCTGCAGGGCTGACTGCGGCAAGTGGTGGTTGTACAGCTGCACATACCGCAGCAAAGTTTGCTCCAGGTCCTCCCCGCTGTGAAAGTGGTGCGTCCTGAGCACATCACTGATGCGGCCATTGAAACGCTCGACCATCCCATTCGTCCGGGGCGTTCTG
>DATLZY010000007.1:0-6388 GCA_035573755.1 Candidatus Acidiferrales bacterium | reverse complement strand
TCGGCACCGCCACTGCGTGGCGTCCTGCGTCGGCCACAGGCCGACTGGTGGCATGAAGATGCACATTGGCGTGGACGCTGGTGCGGGTCTGGTCCACAGCATGGTCACCACGCCGGTGAACGTCAACGATGTCACCCAGGGCATGCCCTTGCATGGAGAGGAGCATCTGGCGATCAGGGCATCGAGAAGCGGGAAGAGCAATGCACGGATGCCCTCTGGCATGTGGCGATGCGCCCGGGGCGCCGACGGGCGCTGCCGGACACCGACACGGGCCGCCTGCAGGCGTGGATCGAGCGGATCAAGGCGAGCATCAGCGCCAAGGTGGAGCACCCGTTTCGGATCATCGAGCGGCAGTTTGGCTACACCCAAGTCCGTTACCGGGGTTTGGCGAAGAACACCGCGCAGCTGATCACGCTGTTTGCGCTCGGCAACTGGTGGCTGTGCCGCAAGCGACTGGCCGCGGCCAGCGCAGGATAAATCCGTCCAGCAGCCGGACAACGGCTGTCGAGCGGCCCGCAGCGTGGCCGTTCTCGCCTGACGACACCGCCGACAGCGCGCGTTACCCCCCATCCTATCGTCCCGCTGGCGCCGATTCATCGGGCACTCTCACCGCGGGCCGTTTTGGACACGATCCCTAGAACGCGCTCCTGATTGTCGGATCAATCTCGGCAAGCTTGAAGATTCAAGGTCGCTCCCTGCGCGCCGATTCATTCCACAGGACCGGAGCGTCGGACGCGCCGGCTCGCCACCACAAGCGTGGAGGTTCAAGAAGACTTCAAGAGGATTCGCGACATGCCTTCGCCAAGCAAACCCGCAACGTCAAAAGACGGGGAGCTGGCCACCATACGCCCACAACGTGTGGTCCTGCTGACCGGTTCGCGTGGATTCACGGGATCTTACCTGCGTCAAACACTGCAGGCGGCCGGTTACCGCGTCGTCGGTCTGGTCCGCGACGACCCCGTCGGCGGTGACGAGATCGCGGGCAGCCTGCTGGACGCCGCACGGCTGCGCGAGGTGGTGGCGAAGGTGCAGCCGACCCATGTCGTGCATCTGGCCGCCATCTCGTTCGCCAACCATCAAGACACCGCGGCGCTCTATCAGGTGAACCTGTTCGGCACGCTGAACCTGCTCGATGCGCTGATCGCCGAGCGGGCGCCGGTGCAAAAGGTCGTCCTGTCCAGCAGCGCGACGGTGTACGGCGGCACGAAGGGCTCGCCGATGACCGAAACCGCGACGCCCGCCCCAGTCAATCACTACGCGATCAGCAAGCTGGCGATGGAACACATGGCGCGGACACGCGTGGACGAGTTGCCGATCGTGCTCACTCGGCCGTTCAACTACACGGGCGTGGGCCAGAACGAAAACTTCCTGGTGCCCAAGATCGTGGGGCACTTCCAGCGCGGAGAGGCGCGCATCCGGCTCGGCAACACGGACGTGGTGCGCGAATTCAACGACGTGCGTCGCGTGGCGCAAGCCTATCTCGGCATCCTGGAACGCTGCCCGGCCGGGGAGACCGTCAACATCTGCTCCGGGCGTGGCCATCGAGTGGCCGATGTGGTCGAGCTGCTGCGGACGCTTTCCGGCAACCCGATCGCGGTCGACGTCGACCATGGCCTCGTGCGCGCCATCGATGCCAAGTGCCTGATCGGTGATCCCACCAAGCTATACGCGACGGTGGGCGCACTGCCGGATTACGCGCTGGAGGAAACACTGTCCTGGATGCTGGCCGACCTGTCGCACGGCCACGGTCTCAAGTGCGCGGCCGGTGGCTGATGGGATGAGACGCCCCGCCGCTGCCTGTGCTTGCCGTGCGCCAAGAGGCCCCGCATGCTGACCATCAACGGCCGATTCCTCACCCAGCGCACGAGCGGCGTGCAGCGCTATGCGCGCGAGATGCTGCTGGCGCTGGATGACCTCCTGACGGCGCGCGCACCGGCCAACGCCATCGCGGCGCAAGTACTGCTGCCGACGGGTGCGCCGGCATCGCTGCCCGCGCTGCGCTCCATCGCCATCCGCCGCGTCGGCCGGCTGCGTGGGCATCTGTGGGAGCAACTGGAGCTGCCGCGCCATGCGCGCGGCGTGCTGCTCAACTGGTGCAACACATTTCCGGTCCTCGCGCGCCATCAGGTGGTCGTGCTGCACGACGCATCCGTTTTATCCGCCCCGGAGGGCTACACGCCGGCCTTCCGCGCCTATTACCGCGCCTTGTTTGCGCTGGCCGCGCGTCGCTCCATGCTGCGCGTGGCGACCGACTCGGCATTTTCCGCCATGGAGCTGCGCCTCCGGGCCGGGATTCCCGCCGCGCACCTGCGCATCATTGCCTGCGGCGCCGATCATTGGCGCAGCGTGGCGCCCGACGAGACGATCCTGGACCGGCTCGATCTGCGCGATGCGCCGTTCATCCTCACTGTGGCCAGCGACAACCCGAACAAGAACATCGCCCGGCTGGTGGCCGCCTACAGCCGCCTCGCGCCGCGCGGCGTGCGGCTGGTGCTGGCCGGCGCCGGTCATGCGCGCGTGTTCGCGCAAACCGCGCCCACAGTTGCGGATGGCCTGGTGCGCACCGGTTATCTCGCCGATGCCGAGCTTGCGGCACTGTATCGCCACGCGCGCGCCTTCGTGTTCCCTTCGCTCTACGAGGGCTTCGGCCTGCCGCCGCTGGAAGCGATGACATTCGGCTGCCCGGTGCTGTGCTCCTACGCCGCCTCGCTGCCGGAGGTCGCGGGAGACGCGGCGCTGTATTGCGATGCCGAGGATGTGGACGACATCGCGCGCAAGCTGCAGCAGATCCTGGAGGACGACGCCCTGCGGGAACGCCTGATCGCGGCGGGGACGCGCCAGGTTCAGCGCTTCCTCTGGCGCGATGCGGCGGCAAAGATGCTCACGCTGGCGCAGGATGCACAGCCTCGCGCCATGCCAAGCGCTGTGGCGCGCCTCAACGGATGAACCCGTACGCCCGATGATCACGGACTTGCCCACCGCCCTGCCCGCCAAAACCGCGCTGGTACACGACTGGCTGTACGTCTATGGCGGCGCCGAGCGCGTGCTGGAGCAGATGCTGGACTGTTATCCGCAGGCCGAGCTGTTCAGTCTGATCGACTTTCTGCCGCCCGGCGAGCGCGGCTGCATCCGCCACAAGCCGGTCGCCACCTCCTTCATCCAGCGGTTGCCCGGCGCGCGCGCGCACCACCGCGCCTATCTGCCGCTGATGCCGCTGGCGATCGAGCAGCTCGACCTCTCGCCCTACGAACTCGTGCTCTCGAGCAGCTACGCCGTGGCGGGTGGCGTGCTGACCGGTCCCGACCAACTGCACCTGTGCATGTGCTATTCGCCCATCCGCTATGCCTGGGACCTGCAGCATCAATACCTGCGCGAAGCGGGCCTCGAACGCGGCATCAAGAGCGTGCTGGCGCGAGCGATCCTGCACTACATGCGTCTGTGGGAGAGCCGCACGGCAAACGGCGTGGACGCCTACATCGCCATCTCCGAGTTCATCGCCCGGCGCATCCGCAAAGTCCACGGTCGCGCGTCCAGGGTGATCTATCCGCCGGTGGACGTCGCCGCCTTCACGCCGCGCGAGCACAAGGAGGATTTCTACCTCACCGTCGCGCGCATGGTGCCCTACAAGCAGATTCCGCTCATCGTGGAGGCCTTCGCGGCGATGCCGAACCGGCGCCTGGTCGTGATCGGCGACGGGCCGGATCTGGCGCGGTGCAAGGCGGTCGCGGCGCCCAATGTGGAATTGCTGGGCCATCAGCCCTTCGAGGTGTTGCGCGATCATCTGCAGCGCGCCCGGGCCTTCGTCTTCGCCGCCGAGGAAGACTTCGGCATCGCGCCGGTGGAGGCGCAGGCTTGCGGCACGCCCGTCATCGCCTTCGGCCGGGGCGGCGCGCGTGAAACCATCGTCGGTCTGGATGAGCCCGCAGCGCTGGAGGGAACGCGAGCCGCGCCGACGGGGCTGTTCTTCGCCGAACAGTCGGTCGCCGCCATCGTCGCCGCGATCGAGCGCTTCGAGCGGGTGCGCGATGACCTCACGCCCGCCGCCTGCCGCGACAATGCGCTGCGCTTCGCGCCGGAGCGCTTTCGCGCCGAGTTCAGCGCGTTCGTGGAGGGGAGCCGGACCCGGCATGAGGCCGGCGAGCCTGTCGACGGCTGGTGGTTGCCCGACGATCGAGCGCGGCGAGACAAATGAAAACCCCCGCCGGGGGCGGGGGCTAGACGCGTGCGTTCCGTTACGAACGTGGCGGCTGATCTCAGTGAAGGTCTTTTTCGAAGGCCTTCAATTGTTCCTCGGCACGATCCTTGGCAAGGCCGTAGCGTTCCTGGATCTTCCCCAAAAGATAATCCCGGTTGCCTTCGGCATAGCTCAGGTCGTCATCCGTGAGTTCGCCCCACTTGGCTTTGATCTGACCCTTGAGCTGCTTCCACTTGCCTTGAATCCGATCTTCGTTCATGAGTGTTTCCTCTCTGCGGACATTGATTGTGCCGTTTGAATGACACGTGTTACTTGGCTTTCAGCGCTTCGGAATTGACGCTCTTGACGCCCTTCACACCTTTCGCGATGGAGATCGCCTTATCGCGGACCATTTTGGAGGGGACCATACCGGCCAGCGTGACCACGCCGTCCTTGGTCGATACGTTGATGTCCAGTCCCTTGATGTCGGAATCGGCCAGCAGCTGCGCCTTCACCTTGGTCGTCACCCAGGCGTCGCTGGCCGCATGCTCGCCTTCTTCAGCGACTTCTTTGATCTTCGCGGTTGCGGTCTGCGGATTCATGGACGAATCGCCGACAATCAGCGAATTCGCCACGACCTGCACGCCTTCGACAGACTTGGCCACCTGTTCAGCCTTGGCTTTCGCCTCGGCAGTCGGTACTGTGCCGCGCAAGGTCACCACACCGGCTTCGGTGTCCACATTGATGTTGATGCTGCGCGTGACTTCATCCGCAAGCAGTCGCGTCTTGACCTGAGCCGTAATGGCGGCATCGTCCACGCGCTGCGTCGCGCTGCGTTCCGCGGCCACCGCGCTGTGCAGCGGATTGATTGCAGCGACGGCGAGAAATCCGGTTACCACGACCACGCCCCGATAATAACGATGACCCTTCTTGACGCTCTTCATTTGTTATCCTCCAGCGATTGATTCAAACGACTTTTCGACGGGTGAAAAAAGAAATAACGAACAACACAAGAAACAGAATGAACAACACCTGAGCGATCCAGCTCGCCGTTCCGGCAATGCCGCTGAAACCCAAGGCACCAGCCACGATCGCTATCACAAGGAACCACAATGCATAGCCCAGCATGAGCTCTCCTTCACTTATCAGAATCGATATGGGCCCTGACGATTTGATCGCGCGACTATCATCTTCATTGCATCAACAAGATTCTTTCCGACGATTTTCTGCCGTTCCAAACTTGCTTGTATGCCTACTGTGACCGGACCGATTCGGAAAAGTTCGCAGGTTGCGATGCGCACAGACATGCATGCCTCACTCCCCACTGCTCAATCGAAGCGAAGATCGCAATGATGATCTTCATAAACGACTGATCGCAATAGAGTTTAACCCTGGCAGCGCATTGCGGTCGGGGAGGCAATCGCAAACGGGTCGAGCAGCGACATGTGTCGCGCATACTTTTGTCACATTAGTGTCGCCGCGAAGTCACGGTGTCGTCAAAAAGAGACATGAGACTGTTCCCGGATCAATGACAAAGACGTCACGATCCGATACACATTCTTGAAACCTTTCAGGGAGTTTCAGAGATGAACGTCAAAGCGATTCTTGCAAGCGCCACACTGTTCTGCATGGGCAGCGCCGTTTCTGCCGCCGAAATGAACGATCGCCAGTTGGCGGAAGTTCGCGGACAGGGTTTCGTCATCGGCATCGAGCTGCCCATCATCGGCAGCCGCGACCTGGTCACCGTCCCGACCCCGCGCGAGCTGGCACTGGATACCGGCGTGCCGCAGGCCTACGGCGAACTGAACCAGACCTACATCGCCACCCAGCCGAACCGTGACGCTGCCCGCGCCGGTCGCCAGGCTGTGGCCGACGCCCGCAACAACTTCCTCGCCACGACGCTCAATGCCGTCATCGGGCTTGAGCTGCCGGTCAGCATCCGCTTCGAATAATCCGCATCGTTTGTGCACTGACCCCGAGGCACCGCCCCGGGGTTTTTTTATGGGTAATTCATCGCCAAACCGGACCAAATTCGAGCGGATTTGGTCATGAAGCGATGTCCCGGGTGCAGACGTTGTCGGCACGATCGCCTGGGGGATGGCATGCTCAAGTGCCGCGCCTGCGGGCTGCGTTTCACGTGGACGTCGGTGTGGGACTCGGTGCGGCTGCCGAATGCGACGAAGGCACGCCTGCTGGAGTGGTTCGTGCTGGGTG
>DATLZY010000006.1:0-4474 GCA_035573755.1 Candidatus Acidiferrales bacterium | reverse complement strand
ACAGCGCGTCCCACGGCACGGTCTGCTCCCTCTCGGCCAGAAACACCCGCTTGCGCGTCTGCCGGCAGGTCAGGTCAACGTCCAATGGCTGCTGCTTCATGCCTTCGGATCCGATCGGTCAACTGCGCCGTATCATCGGACGGGGCACGGGTTTTGAACAGAATTCATAGCGCGTCTCGGTTGGGCACAGCGATTCCGACCCGTTGCCAGTAGCGTTGGCTGGAACCTTTCCACCGGCGCGCGCTCTATACGCGCTCCACACCGAGTAAACGGGCGTGTTTGCCGTTTGGGCAAGGGTGCTGCTGCTGAAATCCTTTCCACGGAGTGTCTTCGATGAAAACCCACGGCTATGCTGCTTATGATGCCAACAGTGCTTTGCAGCCGTTCAGCTTCGAGCGCCGCGATCCCGGCCCGCAGGACGTGGTGATCGACATCCTCTACTGCGGCGTGTGCCACTCTGACCTGCATACGGCGCGCAACGAATGGCACAACACCATCTATCCCAGCGTGCCCGGCCATGAGATCGTCGGCCGCGTGCGTGCGGTGGGCGCCGAGGTGACCCGGTTCAAGGTCGGGGATCTGGCCGGCGTCGGCTGCATGGTCGACAGCTGCCAACATTGCCCGTCCTGCGCCGAGGGGCTCGAGCAGTATTGCGAGAACGGCTTCACCGGGACCTACAATGGCCCGGCGCAGGAGGACGGCGGCAACACTTACGGCGGCTACTCGCAGCTGATCGTGGTCAAGGAACACTTCGTGCTCCGCATTCGCCACGACGAGCGCCAGCTTGCTGCCGTCGCACCGCTGCTTTGCGCCGGCATCACCACCTATTCGCCACTGCGCCACTGGGGCGCCGGCCCCGGCAAGAAAGTCGGCATCGTGGGCCTGGGCGGCTTGGGCCACATGGGGGTCAAGCTGGCTCACGCGATGGGCGCGCACGTGGTGCTGTTCACGACCTCGCCCGGCAAGGAGGCCGATGCCCGGCGTCTCGGCGCCGATGAGGTCGTGATCTCCCGGGACAAGCAACAGATGGCGGCGCACCGCAACCGCCTCGATTTCATTCTTAACACCGTCGCGGCGCCACATCGGCTGGATGATTACCTCGACCTGCTCAAGCGCGACGGCACCATGACCCTGGTCGGCGCCCCGGCCGAGCCGCACCCCTCGCCGCAGGTGTTCAACCTCATCTTCAAGCGCCGCCAGATCGCCGGCTCGCTCATCGGCGGTATTGCCGAGACTCAGGAGATGCTGGATTTCTGCGCCGAACACGGCATCGTTTCCGACATCGAGCAGATTCCGATGCAGTCCATCAACGAGGCCTACGAACGCATGCTCAAAAGCGATGTGAGGTACCGCTTCGTGATCGACATGGCGAGCCTTGAGGCGAGCGCCTGATGTACCGACCTGCAGCGGGCGAGGCTGCCCGGATTTCCATGACGTGCGCGTATCCCGTAAGGTAAATCGGCCCCTGCGCCGGCGGGGGCACGGCAGCGCCGCGTCACGGCGCAGGTGAGGGGCGAGCATGGGCGCGAAACAGGCGTTGCGGGTGGGTATCGGCGGGCCAGTGGGCTCCGGCAAGACGGCGCTGGTGGACGCGCTGTGCAAGCAGATGCGCGAGCGCTACCAGATCGCCGTGGTCACCAACGACATCTATACCCGCGAGGACGCCGAATTTCTCACGCGCAGCGGCGCGCTCACCCCGGACCGCATTCTCGGTGTCGAAACCGGCGGCTGCCCGCATACCGCGATCCGCGAGGATGCGTCCATGAATCTCGCCGCCGTGGCCGAACTCGGCGAGCGCTTTCCCGATCTGGACCTCGTCTTCGTCGAGAGTGGCGGCGACAACCTCGCGGCCACCTTCAGCCCGGAGTTGTCGGACCTGACGCTGTATGTGATCGACGTCTCGGCCGGCGACAAGATTCCACGCAAGGGAGGGCCCGGCATCACCCGTTCCGATCTGCTCATCATCAACAAGACCGATCTGGCCCCTTATGTCGGCGCTTCCTTGGATGTGATGGAGCGGGATGCGCGGCGCATGCGGGGCGAGCGGCCTTTTGTATTCACCAATCTCAAGACCAGAGATGGCTTATCCGACGTAATCACCTTCATCGAGCGCGAGGGACTGCCTGGCCGATGATGTTGGCATCCCGAGTTCGTGCATGGGGATCCAAAATGAATCACGCTTCGTTATTGCGCACCAAGAAAGGGCATCGCGCAGGCTGTGGAGACCGGATCAGGGGCGGTCAGGGCGGTCGGCGGACGCCTTGTATGTGTCGTAATCGTGACACCTTGAACAAGCCGCCGTTCTGAAGTCGGGTGGCATGGATTCTGCTGATGCTCCGTGGGCCCAATCACAAGGCGTCCCTTCCGGCCAACGTCGGCCGGGTTCTCAGGGTAACCACAGTCAGGAGCAAGCCATATGAAGGTCTCATTCCTCAGCTGCCAGATCATGGGCGTGACCGCACTCGGCGTCTTGTCGCTTACGGCGCAATCAGCGCATGCGGCTGTTACCGGTAACATCGGGGTCTTTTCCAAGTACGTCCTGCGCGGCGTGACCAACGACGCCGAGAGTGATGATCCGGCCCTGCAGGGCGGCTTCGACTACACCCACGACAGCGGATTCTACGTCGGCTACTGGGGCTCCAGCCTCGATTACAACTATGAAACGAACGGCGACACGACCGCCAAGACCGGCTTCGAAAACGATTTCTACTTCGGCTACGCGCCGACTATCGGCGACGTCACCTTCAACATCGGCCTGATCCAGTACTACTACATCAGCGTCGATGATTCCGACCTCACCGAGGCCTTGCTGGGTGTGTCCTACAAGGGCGCCTACGCCAAGATGCAGTACCTGCTCAACGATGGCGTCTGGGGCAATAGCGGTGATATCTACTGGACCGCAGGTTATTCCTTCCCACTGCCTTCCGATTTTACCTTCGCCATTGATCTGGGCTATTACACCTATGACGATAACGACAACGACGAGCTGGGTGCGGTGACGCTGCAGGATTCTGGCTTCCGCCACGCCAACTTCACACTGTCCCATCCCATCGGCGAGACCGGCGCCACCATGGCTGTGACCTACATCATCGGCGGCGAGACCCGCGATGAAGTCGATCAGGGCGACACCATGGTGTTCAGCATCAAGTACGCCTTCGACGTGAATTGATGTCGCGACAAGGCCCTTGGTGTACGAGGGCCTCTTTTTGGTAATTCCTAGGTGCCTGGTCCCGGATGATTGGTTGCTGTGCAATCGACGAGGTCTGCTGATGGGCCGCGAGGTGCTGCGGGCTGTGCTGGCAGGATCATCCGTCCGGCAGGAGTAGCCTGCTGATCACCTTGCACAAGAACGCCACCACCACGCCGGCTGCGCGCGCGGCCATTCAACGGTCCTCGGCCAGTGAGTACGAGCTCGGCAATGACCTGCCCCCATTCGCCATACCAGGAATTACTGGGAGAGTTCGGCGAGGGTGCATTGGAGGTTCGGTGAGGGTACATTGAGTTGGTGGTGGTTTTGGGTGCGGTGGTTGGCAGCGAACTGGGCGGGTGTGGGATGCGGCCGCAGCTGCTGTGCGGTCTGACCTCGTTGTCATCCCGCCGCCACTCGCGGATCACCTCGCGGGCCTGGGCGAGCGAGGTGAACCCGTACTGGCTCAGGCATGCGTCGCGGAACTTGCCGTTGACGTGCTCGATGTCGCCGTTCTGCATGGGCCGGCCGGGCTCGATCAGCCGGTGCTCGACGCCGAGCTGCGGCGTCCATGCGATGAAGGCGCGACGGGTGAACTCGGGCCCGTTGTCGGTCCGCACGGCGCGGGGATAGCCGCGGAACCGCGCCGCCTGGTCCAGCACCCGTACGACGTACGCGCCGCTGATGCCGTGGTCAACGGTGATGATGTCGATGCATTCGTGGGTGCAGTCGTCGGCGACGGTCAGGCACTTCAGACGGCGCCCATTGGCCAGCGCGTCGCTGACGAAGTCCATGGCTCACACCGCATGGGGCGCCGTTGCCACCGTCAGCGGCTGGCGTTCGACGGGCGGGCTGCGGACCTTCTGGCGACGGCGCACGGCCAGGTTCGCCTCGCGATATAGGCGATAGCCCTTCTTGTGGTTCACAGCCGGGCAGTCCGGACGCAGCAGGTCGTGCAGGCGGCGGTAGCCGAATCTGCAGCGCCTCTGCGCCCGTTCGATGATCCTGGCCGACAGCGCCTGCGTGGCAGGCGCCTGTTCGGGCAGGTGGCGGAAGGCAGCGCGGGACAGCCCCGCAAGGCGGCAGGCCCGGCGCTCGCTCCCTGTCGTGGCTTCGCGCATGCGACGGACCGCCTCGCGCTTGCGTTGCGGGGCTAGCGTTTTACCCCGAACCCGATCCTCAGCGCCTCGATGTCCAGATGCGCTTCGGCCAGCAAGCGCTCGAGCCGCGCGTTCTCGGACTCGAGCGCCTTCAGCCGCTTGGCGTCCTGCGCCTCCATGCCGCCGT
>DATLZY010000005.1:0-99803 GCA_035573755.1 Candidatus Acidiferrales bacterium | reverse complement strand
TTGCGATCACCACTTCCATAGCGCGGGCCCGCAGGCTCAGCTCGGCGTACATCTGTTTGAGCTTGGCGTTCTCCTCCTCGAGTTCCCGCATCCGGGACAGCTCCGAGGCGTCCAGGCCGCCGTACTTGGCGCGCCACTTGTTAGAACGTCACCGGGCTGACGCCGATCTGCCAGCACACGTCGTTGACCGGCAGGCCCGACTCGGCCTGCTTCAGGGCCGCCAGGATCTGGCGCTCGGTGAACTTCGACTGACGCATATCTCGCTTCCTGTCAGGGGTTAGTCTGGCAGAAACCTCTACTTATGGCTGTCCAAGACGCGGGGGAGCTTACACACGCATGTCATTGACCGTGAACGATTTATTCAACCTCTATCGCCTATAACATGCGACTGTTCGCTTGATTGAGAACAGGGCCTTGGATATAGCGAGCGAGAGATTGCCAAATCCGAGCATTCTATGCCGCAGGTGGTCCATTAATGACTCCGAGCTTGGCGCGTACATCCGGCAAAAGATGAACACATGGCTGAGCTGGTTGTGGTCGTAAGAAATCTGTATAATCGCCCATCGCATTGGGCCGATACACTAGCAGATCGGATGCGTCGATCAATGGGCATTTCTATCGCCCATCCCCCTAAACAAAACCTGTTGTTGCCGCCGCTGACATAGTGGCGCAATAACTGCACGGGATCATCAAGGACTCGCCTTCAGAGATAAAGCCAGACAAAAAGGATGCGCCCATACCTTAAGCGGAGGCACGTCGTGACCCAGCTATCATCGAAAATCGGCATCGAAGAAGCATGGAGCAAGACAGAAGCAAAAGTCGGCGACCCTATCGGGCGGCCCACCGCCAGCGCCGCGTCCTCCGGCTACTTGGCCAAACGTGCATTTGACGTCGTCGGCGCATTAGCGCTGCTGTTGATACTGGCGCCCGTTCTATTGGTCGTTGCAATTTTGGTCCGCCTAAGTGGACCGAACGTGTTGTTTGCTCATCCCCGCGTTGGCCAAGGCGGCAGGCTTTTTCCGTGCTACAAGTTCAGGACCATGGTCCCGGACGCGCAACTCGTGCTGGAGCGCTTGCTGGCCGAACGCCCTGATCTGAAAATTGAATGGGAGCGCGACTTCAAGCTGAAAGATGATCCACGCGTGACACGTGTTGGCAAGTTCCTGCGCAAGTACAGCCTTGACGAACTCCCGCAGTTCTGGAACGTGTTGCGCGGAGACATGAGCCTGGTGGGCCCTAGACCGATCATCATGGAGGAACTCAAGCGCTACGGCCAGCACGCCGACTGTTATCTAACCACCCGCCCTGGGGTAACTGGTCTGTGGCAGATCAGCGGGCGCAGCGATGTCGACTATGATCGACGCATCCAACTGGATCGCGAATACATGGATCGCCGATGCGTGACCATGGATCTCGCCATCGTCTTCAAGACGGCCTGGGTTGTGCTGACGCGAAAGGGCGCTTATTGAGACGCCACGAACACCAGCCCGTTTTAGCAAGCGCACTGCAGTCGCCTGTCTGGAAAAGGGTTTGGGCATATGAATCTTGGGGACGGTCGTCTTCTTTGACTTCCGTACCCGAATTAAATATCGAGCTCCTCGTTTTCAGAGAGGACAGGTGATCCCAAACAAACGGAAAATTCTTGTCGTTGGCGGCGCCGGCTACATTGGCTCGCACATGCTGAAACATCTCGATCAGCTTGGGCACTGGAGCGTTGCGCTAGATGATCTCAGCCATGGACACCGGGACGCGGTCTACAACGAGCGGCTGGTGGTGGGCGATATGGGTGATCGAGCCCTCCTCGACCACCTACTGACAGAAAACCGCTTCGATGCCGTGATGCATTTCGCGTCCCTGATTCAAGTCGGCGAATCCGTTCGCAATCCGAGCGCTTATTATCACAATAATTTCATCCAGACCAAGCAATTGCTTGATGCTCTCGTGCGCCACGGCGTCCGCAGGTTCATTTTTTCATCCACGGCAGCCGTCTATGGTGTTCCCCAATCCGCACTCTTGGCAGAGAGCCACCCGTGCAACCCTATCAGCCCTTATGGTCGCAGCAAATGGATGGTGGAACAGCTGTTGCGCGATTACGGTGACGCTTACGGTTTGAAATCGGTGTCGTTGCGCTATTTCAATGCTGCGGGCGCCGATCCCGCCGGGGAGCTCGGAGAGCGACATGATCCGGAGACTCACCTCATACCGCTGGCATTGCAAGCAGCGAACGGAACCGGGCCGGCGCTCATGGTGTACGGTACGGACTACCCCACGCCGGATGGGAGTTGCATCAGGGATTTCGTGCACGTATCCGATCTGGCGACTGCGCATGCGCTCGCCCTCGATTATCTAATCGCGGGGGGAGATACCTGTTCGCTAAATCTTGGCACGGGAACGGGGTATTCCGTCCTGCAGATCCTCGACGCCATCGAACGAGTCACCGGACGGCGCGTACCACATCACCTAGGCCCGCGTCGACCGGGCGATCCTCCCATTTTGGTCGCCGATCCGAGGCGCGCCCGGGATGTCTTGGGCTGGTCTGCACGGCGGAGCGATCTGATGACGCTCCTGCAAGATGCCTGGCGATGGGAACAAAAGATCAATGGTCAGGCAAAACGGGATCAGGCCAAAGACTCGGCCTGATCCCGAGAGCGGCGCACTCAGCCCATTGACCCACGATTTTCCAATGTCACATGCCCGCCGTGCCGGTTGACCGGAACATAACCCGGCAAAAAATTGGGTGTCATACGAGCGCCAATCTCACGAACATGACGTTGCCCATCGGCTGAGTAGAAGAACATCAATCCGGCGAAACGCAGATCAGGCTCTGCTACGATGTCGGTCAGCCGCTGTTCGCCCCATAGAGCGTCAGCCAATGTCACATTGATCAAGCGGCTCTGGCCCGCCTCGATCCACTCGACGTCGCTGCTCAACCCTGTCGGAGCCACTGGATCGTAACGGTCATGCTTCATATCCTCCAGTACCGCCGGATTGATGAAACGGGCATAACCAGTGACGAACTTTCCGACGCGAACCGGCTCGGTCGACCGGTTGGTCACCTCGAGCGCCATGTCCAGGCGTCGCGACGGCAGATCGAATTGGGCCCTGTTGACCTTGACATCCACCTGTTGTTGGGATTCAGGCAACGGGATCACCGGCGCTTCGACTTTTCCGGTTTGTAAGGGGATTGTGATCGACCAGCGATCGAAGGACCACACCATCAACCCCAAGGTCACACCGATAATCGCTACTACAAAAGTTACGCTGACGGCAATGTCCTGGATGCTGATGAGTCGCCGTTCAGCCTCGAGTTCTCCATGTTCCTTGACCATCACATAGCGGTACATCATGACCGGCAGTCGCCGGAACCAATAACCGATCCAGAGCAGGCCTACGAGCACCCACAGCAAGTGGATCGACCACATGGACGACAGGCCATAGTTCTCCACGTCCACCAATTCGCCATCCATCAGTGTGACCGTATTAACGAAATCTGCCTTGTCTCCGCTGATCTGGACAAAGCGCGCTGGCCCTGCAATAGGGCCCGCCTCCCAAACGTTGATCAGCGGGTGCACATGCCATTCACCGGGCACCCGAGCCTTGAGCTTGATTTCGTACTCGTAGAATTCACCCCGTTTGAACGCAGTTGATTGATACTGCGGCATGCCGTTTATGGTGGTGTCCAAGCGGACGAAGACGGGTCCCGGAACACCGATGTTCAGAAAAACCCACTCCTCCGGCTTCGCCACGTAATCTGGCCAATGTCCGGAAACCATGAATTTGCCCCGTACCGTGACGATATCGTTGACCTTGACCTGAGTCGGTTGTATCTCGGTATCGAACCAGTGAATGGTTCGCATGCGAATGCCCGCCATCTGGGCAATTTCGCCATGCCCATAGGTCACCGGCACCAACAGAGCCCACATCAGGACCATGAGAAGAGCGTTACGCAATCCGCGTCGATCCAGCCTTTCCATCGCGGTCACTCCTGTCTTTCTCATACCAGCTTCACCAGCCAGGACGGCCGGGAACCCTTGGAGCCGATCCATACGAAGACGTAGTAGACCAAGATGGCAAAGAATCCCGAAACGAAGGCACTGACCGGAGCGACATGAGTCCCGAACGTACGCAATGTGCCCGCTTCGATGATGCGCACATATTCGGGCATGGCCGTGCGGATGTACTGGAAGCCCATGTAGTCGGCCAGAGTCATCACGTTGTCACCCAATTGAACCGCCATGTGCATGGGTGCTACCACGGGCCAGTTCATGGCCGAAAATAAAAGACCCCACAGCATGCCGCCAACCAATCCGGTCAGGGCGAAGCTGCGGGTGATCAGCAGCACGGCATCCAGAACGACGGCCGCACCGATCCAGACTTCCGGCATGACCCAATTCATCGGAAATGCCGCGAATACATGAAAATTCACATATCGGCTGACGATCTGGGAAAGCCAGAATCCCAATGCCAAGCCTGTTGCCGCAACCGGCAACTTGAAATACTTCCAGAACGCATAGGTGGCTACGGCAGGTAAGGCGAGCAACAGCAGAGGCGTCAACAGAGGCCACCAGCGCCGATCCCGCCAATCCATCCAGTAACTCCAATCCCCGACGGTCAGCGCGCACAGAAAGACTGCAGCGCCTCCGATCAAGATGGAGATAAGCGGAAAGAAAAACAGATCGGCGTTACGCCACGCCTGCATCTGATCCTTGACGCTGATGACCGCTTTTCCCCGCGGCGCTCGATCGGCGTCGGTACGATTGCTGGTGTCGATTTGAATAGCCATGAAAACCCTTCCATCCTTCCATTGGTTTCGGTTTGAGCTTGGGCTGGTGCTGACAAAAGCAGCCTACCTCGCAATAGGAGATGCGATATCGTGACGATCCGGAGCGAATGGGCGCTCCCTCGACCATTCGCTCCGGTGTTGTCCGTCAGCGGCCCAAACCCATCTCCTTCTCCACCTCCTCCAGGCTGTATACCCGGCTCAGTTCATGCATGCGTTGCAAGCACTGAATCACGAAACCGATCAGAAAGACGAGGAAAAATCCTGCGAGCACGAAGAACCAATGCACCGGCGCACCGAACAGTTCCTCGGCGTAGAAGAAGGTATGTGCCCATTCGTTGAAGGCAACCACCGGACCCGCGCACATGAAGCCGATGATGGCCAGCGACAGCGGCATGGACACACGATTGGCAAAATAAGGCAGTCGCGTGTGCACCCAGATCCAAGCCATCGCCAAGCCGCCGAGACCGGCAGGCACCCCCAGATAGAATAGGAAAATGTGGGTTGGGGTGAAGTCGGTGTCCCGAATCACCACTTGATGCCAGGCCGCATCGGCTTCCGTCAACAGTCCCAGGGCTGCAATCAGAGCGATCGCCGCTACGACGAGAATGCTGAACATGGCATAAAACCGCCCCAGTTCATCCCGGGCCGGCAGGTTCATGATGTCTCGATCGCGAGTCAGCCAGAGCCAGACGGCCCCTATGCAACCCAGGACCGGCAGAAGAATGATCTGGGCATAGAAGATCCGCATCCAGTAGATCTGAAACTCCTCGGAAAATGAATCGAGCCCCACTGACCAGGAAAAACTGTGTTGATACCATTTCACGAGGGCGACGAATGCGATCGCGATCGCCGTCACGGTAACCGCTAAGCCCCATGGCGGGCGCGGCGCCTCCGTCCCTGTTGCGGGCTCGCCCGCGATATTGCGATCCATTACGGTACTCATGACTGTGTCTCCTCTTGTTGCAGATCCCCCTTTCTCAAAGAAGGGGGTATCTCGTTGGATGAAGAACCGTCCACCCTACGGAGCAAAAACTTGTCCGCAGCGGCTTGACTTTTCCGAGCCGATCCGGCATAGCGACTCGACCCTGGATCAACTTATACTCCCAGTTGAACGACCGTTCAAGAGGGCCGCCGCGTTTTCTTTAGGAGCCGCATGGATCATCAGATCTTTCGCTCACGCTCCTCCCAGGAGGGATCGCCCATGTGCGCTGGCGCTTCGGCTACCGGCGCGTGCACGACCTGCTGCGCAACGACTTTCCCGGTGTCAATCACAAGCGGGTGTACCGGCTCTACAGCGCGGCCCATCTGGCGGTGCGCAAGCGCAAGCAGGCCAAGCGCCCGGTGATGGAGCGCACGCCCTTGAACATCGCCCAACGCATCAACGAGGTGTGGAGCATGGACTTCGTCAGCGACAGCCTGGCCAACGGACGGCGCATCAAGTGCCCGACCGTGGCCGATGACCTCAGCCATGAGTGCGTGGACATTGCTGTGGACTGCGGCATCAGCGGCCTGTACGTGACCCGGCTGCTGGACCAGGCAGCGCGATTCAGGGACTACCCGGCCGCTGTCAGAACCGACAACGGCCCGGAGTTCACCGGCCGTGCTTTCATCGCCTGGACGCAGGAGCACCACATCCGCCACATCCTCATCGAGCCAGGCCGGCCCATGCAGAACGGCTACATCGAGAGCTTCAACGGCAAGTTCCGCGACGAGTGCCGCAATGAGCACTGGTTCCAGAACCTCAGACAGGCCCGGACAGAGATCGCCGCCTGGCGCAGCGACTACAACGAGGTCCGGCCCCACAGCAGCATAGGCCGGATACCGCCGGCCCAATACGCAGAGCAGCTACGCCGACACAACGGCGATGCCGCTCGTCACACCGTACCCAGCCAATTCCATTAACCTTCAACCCCAGCCCCCCAACCGAATCACTGGTACGGCTGAAGGGGGCAGGTCACGGGACTGGTCAGATGGTAGTTGATGAGCGTCAGATAGAGGCCGATTTGATGCGCAGCCAAACGCCTCGATTCAGCTTGGATCGTTGTGCATCAGCATGGCAATGCCATCGCAATACTGAAGCTCGAGTGAACGCAAGCCGTTGGAGAGGCGATTTACCCGCCCGTCCAGTTCCTGAAAACATATCGCCCGACCGGCAGCGGTCTTTTGAGGCTCGCGCTGGGCGATGGCCCAGAATCCGGTCTTCCCTGACATGAATGCTCCTTCAATTGGCCGATATCCGTCTTCTAACATAGTTCCCCTCTTGCGAGGTCGCCAGATTGGATCGTGCGGGCATGTCAGCGCAGGAGCGCCCGATGCGAGCGCGTGAAATGACGTGAAATGGATGATCGAAGGGGCGTGTAATGCAACGCGTGAAGCGGGTGCGTGCGGCTGGGGGTATTTACGATCGATGGAACCGGGCACCCCACCATTGCCGGCCCGCTGATCATGGATGTAAGACCAAGCCCGCGTTCGGAGGTGGTATTGAGCGGTCAGCTTGCGCCGCAGGACAGTGACAGGACAAGCTTGCCCGGACGATGACCGGTTACCATATCGCGATGTGCCTGAGCCGCATCGGCCATGGGATAGATCTGCGCGATCGGCATGCGCAGGCGCCCGGTGGCCAATAGCGGCAACACCTCACGCTCGAATCGGCGCACCAGGGCAATGCGCCGCTCGATGGGCTGGCTGCGCATGGTCAGCGTGCGGATGCTCTGCCGCCGCATCAGCAGCGTACCCAAATCGAGCGTGTCGCGGGTGCCGCCCAGCAGACCGACCACGACTAGACGGCCTTCGTCGGCGAGCAGCGCCAGATTTTCTGCCAGTCGACCGCCACCCCACAGATCGAGCACGACCTGGACCGGGCCATTCAAGACGGCGTGAGCGCGGCGCACCATGTCTGGCCCTTCGATCAGAACATGTTTCAGCCCCAGATCCCGCAGCACTGCCAGTCGCGATGAATCGCGCCCGGTTCCGGCGAGCGGATGGCCAGCCACATGGGCCAGTTGGATCGCCGCCATGCCCACCGTCGAGGTCGCAATCCGGATCAGCACCGCCTGCCCGAGCGCCAGCGCGCCTTCGTCCCACAAGGCACGGAAAGCCGTCAGGAAGGCCTCGGGAATCGCGGCCGCTTCAGTGTCGGTCAGCGCGTTGGGAATCAGAAGGGTTTCGCGTTCGGGAACAGTTACGAATTCGGCGCAGGCACCGGCTGCCACAATGCCCATCACCCGATCGCCCGGACGGCGTAGAACGCAGCGCTCGCCAACCTGCTCGACCACGCCAGCATATTCCAGACCAATCCGGCGTGGATCCCAACCGAGCGGCGGCGGATAGAGTCCGCTGCGCTGCAGCAGATCGGCGCGATTCACGCCCGCCGCACGCACGCGAACCCTGACCTCTTCGCTGCCCACTTCTGGTAGATCGACTTCGACCCACTCCAGCACCTCCGGGCCGCCCGGACGGCTGGCGATCAAGGCGCGCATGCGCATCATGCCGACGTCACATCGCCCCGATGAGAGCGATCATGAGCAGCACTTCTCCAGCCAGCCCCGTGAAGAAACTCAAGGTCCGCACAATCGGGATGCCCAAGGTATAGACCACGTAGTGCACCAGCCTGGCCCAGAAATAGAGGGCCGCACCAAATGCCGTCAATCCCGAATTGGCACCGACGAGTTCCACCATGAGCACCAGCGGGGCAAAGACGACAAGGTTTTCCACCGCATTGGCATGGGCGCGCATCGCCCGCTGGGCCCAATCCGACTCAGGCAGATCATCGGGGCGGGGATTGCCCATGGCACCGAACAGGCCGCGGATCCCAATCCGGTTCAGGACGTAAGGCAGGAATAAAAAGGCGGTCAGGATTACGGTCCAGGTGAGCCAAAACAGTTCCGCTGACATGAAACGCACTCCTTGTGATAGGGGAAAACGGCCGAGCGCCGGTGCTCGGGCGATGACCATAAACCGCGCGCAGGGCGAGCCGCAAGCATGATTCAGCCGGATCGACCAATCCAAAGCCAACGCGCCGTACGCTTGCCCCAAAAAAGAGGGGGCATGGGCCCCCTCTTTTATAGTCAAACCGCGCCGGAATCGCCCGATACGGTCGGTTCAGATCAGCTTTTCCAATTCCGGCAGAACCTGGAACAGATCACCCACCAGACCCAGATCGGCTACCTCGAAGATAGGCGCCTCTTCGTCCTTGTTGATGGCGACGATGGTGCCGGCGTCCTTGATGCCCGCCAGATGCTGAATGGCACCGGAGATCCCGACGGCGATATAAAGCTCGGGCGCGATGATCTTGCCGGTCTGGCCGACCTGCATCTCGTTGGGCACGAAACCGGCATCCACCGCGGCGCGCGATGCACCGACGCCAGCGCCGATTTTGTCGGCTAAGCTGAAGATCAGCTTGAAATTCTCCGCGCTGCCGACGCCACGACCGCCCGAGACAACCTTGGGCGCGCTCTGCAGATCGGGGCGATCGCTCTTGCTGGTTTCCTGCGACACGAAACGGGTGTGGCTAGGCAGCGCCACATCCAGGCTCACCGCTTCGATAGCCGCCGAGCCACCCGTGCCGACAGACGGGTAAGATGCACCGCGTACCGTCCCGCAAATCACACCATCGCCCTCCACCTCGACGGTCACGATGGCGTTGCCGGCATAGGTCGGCCGCTTGAAGCTGCGCGCACCCAGCGCCTGCATGATATCGGTGACCTGCGGTACACCGAGCAACGCGGCGACGCGCGGCAACGTGTCCTTGCCCAGGCTGGTGTTGCCGGCCAGGATGTGACTATAGCCACCCTGCTGGGCCAGGGCCACCACCTGCGGTGCAACCAGAGCGGCCAGTGGATGGGCATTGGCTGGGTTGTCGACGGTGACCACGCGGGTCACGCCGTCCAGCGCCGCCGCAGCCTGAGCTGCGCCGCCAAGATCACCGGCACCGAACAGTGCCACCGTCACCTCAGTCGGATTCAATTCCTTGGCACAAGCCACGGCGCGGCCCACGGCCTGCCCTAGGATGCCACCGGTCTGTTCGCCAATAATCAATACCTTGCTCATTACAGCAGCCCCTTGTTCTTCAGTTCCTTGACCAGTTCCTCGGCGCTGCCGACCTTGCGGCCACCGCTACGCGCCGCAGGGGCCTCGGTCTTGACGATCTTGAGCGCCGGAGCGGGCTCGACGCCCAAATCAGCGAGAGCAACGGTGTCGAGAGGTTTTTTCTTGGCCTTCATGATGTCGGGCAACTTGACGTAGCGCGGCTCGTTCAAGCGCAGGTCGGCGCTGATTACGGCAGGCAGGTCTACCTCGATGGTCTGCAGACCGGCATCGACTTCCTGGGTCACCTTGGCGCTGTTGCCATTGATCTCGATCTTGGAAGCATAAGATGCCTGTGCACAACCCAGCAGCGCTGCCAGCATCTGGGGCGTCTGGCCGGCGTCATCGTCGATGGCCTGCTTGCCGAGCATCACCAGTCCTGCGCCTTCCTTCTCCACCAGCTTGGCAAAGATGCGGGCCACGGTCAGGGGTTGGGGGGCTTCCGCAGCTTCCACCAGAATGGCGCGATCGGCGCCCATCGCAAGCGCCGTGCGCAACTGCTCCTGAGCGGCAGAGGTGCCGATGGATACGACGACAACTTCCGTGGCCTTACCCGCTTCCTTGAGCCGCAACGCTTCTTCAACGGCGATTTCGTCGAAAGGGTTGACGCTCATCTTGACGCCGTCGAGGGCCACGCCGGACCCGTCCGGCTTGACCTGAACGCGGACGTTGTAGTCAACGACCCGCTTGACACCCACCAGAATCTTCATGACCGTAATCGCTCCAAGTCATCCATTAGGAATTAACGGCGCCGGCACCGTAGATACCGCTCACCGGCCCAGCATACAGGACCCAATCAAAGCGGACGATAATAACACGCGGCCGCCTTGATCCCAAATAACCGGATCACGCAAAAAAGGCCCGGAGCGACGAGGCTCCGGGCCGGACAGACTGCTCGCGGTCAGCCTCACACCACTTCGAACAGGCCGGCAGCGCCCATACCTTGGGCGATGCACATCGACACCACGACGTACTTCACGCCGCGGCGCTTGCCCTCGAGCAGAGCCGCGCCGACCATGCGGGCGCCGGACATGCCGTAGGGGTGGCCGATGGCGATGGCCCCGCCGTTGACGTTGCACAGTTCCATGGGGATGCCCAGTTCCTTGATGCAGTACATGGCCTGCACGCCGAAGGCTTCGTTGAGTTCCCACAGGCCGATGTCGTCCATCTTGAGGCCATGGCGCTCAAGCAGGCGTGGGATGGCGAAGACCGGGCCGATGCCCATGATGTCGGGTTCGCAGCCGGCGGTGGCAAAACCGCGGAAGATGCCCAGCGGCTTGACGCCCTTTTTCTCGGCGTATTCGCTGTTCATGATGACGACTGCGGCAGCGCCGTCGGAGAGCTGACTGGCGTTGCCGGCCGTGACCGTGCCAGTGGGGCCGGAGACCGGTTTCAGCGAGGCGAGTTTTTCGAGCGTGGTGTCCGGGCGGTTGCCTTCGTCCTGACTCAGGGTCACCTCGACCTTATCGGTCTTACCGGTTTCCTTGTCAGTGACTTCCATGGTCACCGTGATCGGCACGATTTCCTCGGCTAGCTTGCCACTGCGCTGGGCTTCGGCGGTGCGCTGCTGGCTCAGCAGGGCGAGCTGGTCGGCTTCCTCGCGGGTGACGTTGAAGCGTTTGGCAATGTTCTCGGCGGTAGGAATCATGGGCATCATGATGGTGGGCTTCATCTTGAGCAGCCCCTTGTCCATCGCATGCTTCATGTTCATGTTGTTCTGCACCAGGCTGATCGACTCCAGCCCGCCGCCGACGGCGACCGGTACCTTGTCGACGATGCAGCGCTGCGCCGCGTGAGCCACGGCAGAGAGGCCGGAGCCACAGAACCGGGCAATGGTGGCGCCGGTCGAGGTGATCGGGATGCCGCCGCGGATGCCGGCAAGACGGGCGATGTTGTTGCCGGTCGCGCCTTCAGGCAGACCGCAGCCCATGATGATTTCTTCGACTTCGGCCGGATCGATGCCGGCGCGCTCGACGGCATGCTTGATGACATGGCCGCCCATTTCGGCGCCATGGGTCAGGTTCAAGGAACCCTTAAATGCCTTGCCGATCCCGGTGCGGGCAGTAGAAACGATAACTGCATCAGCCATTTGTATACTCCTGTGCGGACGATCCTGCCGACTCCATGTGCTCCATGCCTGCGTCTGCACGGCGGCCGGCGACATCGTCACCACGCCCCATCGACTTCCCTCGCACTGGATTGCGGCGCTGCATGCGCCGCCTTCCTTGGGGCATCGAGCAGGCTGCCACGACCCTGCGGCAGCCGGAGAGCGCTAACGGTACAACGAAGCCCGCTCAACTTCCAGCCGGTGAGATCAACGAGCCGCTGTTTCACGCAGGCGCAGCAGCACGTCGAAGGTTTCGAGGGTGGGCGCGGCAACGGCGTGTGTCCTTGCCGCATCGAGAATGGCACCCAAAATGGCCTCGCGCTCCAGCGGCCGGCCCTGGATCGCATCAAGCGTCATGCTGGTGAGATAGGGCGGCATGTGGCGCGTGTTTTCGATCATCGCCGCGGCGGTCCGCTCGGGCAAAGGGTGACCCGCAGCAGCGGCGATCTGGCACACCTCGTCCATGGCGCGCGCGATCATGCGCACGGCGTGTTCATCGGCCATCAGTCGACCGGTGTCGACACAGCCGGCGAGAACCGACGCCGGATTGAAGGCGGCGTTCCATACCGCCTTGCGCCAGCGAGCGGTCACGATATCGTCGCTGACCTCGACGGCGATTGCCGCCTGACGGAACGCAGCGGCCAGCTGCTCCGCCGCCGCTGATGTGCCCAGCGGATAACGACCCAAAGTGAGCGCACCATAGGCCTGATGATGGATGTGGCCGGGTGCGCTACGCGAAACACAGACGAAGGCCAGCGCGCTGATGAGTTCATGGTCCGGGAAGGCTGCCGCCAAGGGCGCCTCGATGCCGATGCCGTTTTCCAGCACGACGATCACGGTACGCGGACCGACGGCCGGGCGGATCAGTGCGGCGCGGTCCTCGCCGGCGATCACCTTGGTCGTCAGCAGCAGATAGTCGGGCGGCTCGTCCGGAGGCTCGACCGCGGCAAACACGGCCCGTGGCCGAAAGGTCCACTCCCCCATCGGATCGCTGCGAATAGCGAATCCCTGCCGCGCCACGAGGTCGGCCTCGCTGCGACAGACCACGTCCACGGTCCAGCCTTGGCGCGCCAGCAGGCTGCCGTAGAATCCGCCGACCGCGCCAGCGCCGACGACCAGCACCCGTGGGGCTTGCGGATCGGCACGCGATCCCGTCACCGTCATGACTCAGCTGCTCGCAGACGGCGCCGGCTCGATCACCGGGCGACCGATGGCGTAATAACCGAAACCCTGCTCTGCCAGCATGCGAGGGTCATACAGGTTGCGGCCATCGAAAATGACCGGGCGGCGCAGACGCTGCTTCAGTTCGTCGAAATCCGGGCTGCGATAGACGTTCCATTCGGTCATGACCACGAGGCCCTCGGCGCCGTCGAGGCAGCTGAGCGGGTCATCACACAGCGTCAGCGCTTCGGTGTCCGGGTACAGGCGGCGCGCTTCGGCCATGGCCGCCGGATC
The DNA here is from genome assembly GCA_035573755.1 of Candidatus Acidiferrales bacterium. Lineage (GTDB taxonomy): Bacteria > Pseudomonadota > Gammaproteobacteria > UBA5335 > UBA5335 > Macondimonas. Next base: position 86,373 of record DATLZY010000005.1, on the reverse strand, counting down.
GTGGGCCCGTACCCGCGCGCCAGCCCGCCAGAGCGCTTCCATCAGCACCCGGCTGGGCGCCTCACGCATGTCGTCGGTGCCGGGCTTGAACGCCAGCCCCCAAAGAGCGAAGGTCAAACCGGACAAGTCGTGACCGAAATGCTGCTGGATGCGCTCGAACAGGCGGCTTTTCTGGCGCTCGTTGACGGCCTGTACCGCATCGAGGATGCGTGCCGGATGACCCACCTCCCGCGCCGTGTGAATCAGCGCGCTGACGTCCTTGGGAAAGCAGGAGCCCCCGTAGCCCGCACCCGGATAGATGAAATGAAACCCGATGCGCGGGTCCGAACCGAGCCCTAAGCGCACCTGCTCGATGTCGGCACCGACGCGCTCGGCGATATTGGCGAACTCGTTCATCAAGCTGATCTTGGTGGCCAGCATGGCATTGGCCGCATACTTGGTCAGCTCGGCCGACAGCGGGTCCATCACCAGCAGACGGTCGCTCTTGCGGTTGAACGGGGCATAGAGGCGCTGCATCTCGCGAATGGCGCGCTCGTCCTCGGCGCCCACGATGATGCGGTCGGGTTTCATGAAGTCCTCGACCGCATTGCCCTCCTTCAGGAATTCCGGATTGGACACCACGGCAAACGGCACGCTGACCCCGCGCTGCGCCAGTCCGTCACGGATCACGGCGCTCACCCGCTGCGCTGTCCCGACGGGCACGGTCGATTTGTCGACGATGATGCGATAGTCCGTCATGTGGCTCGCGATCGTGGCAGCGACAGCCAGCACATGACTGAGGTCCGCCGAACCGTCCTCGTCCGCCGGCGTGCCCACGGCGATGAACTGGTACAGGCCATGCGCCACGCCTCGAGCTGCATCGGTGGTGAACGACAGGTGACCCGAGGCAATCGTCTCCGCCACCAGATCATCGAGGCCCTGCTCCCGGATCGGCACCCGCCCAGCCTGCAAGGCCGCGACCTTGGCCGCATCGATGTCGACGCACAAGACCTTGTTGCCCATGCGGGCGAAACAGGCCGCCGTGACCAGCCCCACATAGCCGCTGCCGAATACGGTGATCTTCATCCGCTTCCCCTTCGTTCATGGATGCGCCACGCCACCCCGATTCGGGCCGGATTGTACCAATCGTTGGCGCGCTTCAGGCGATCCGTTCGGCATAGAGATCCCCGGCCGACGCATCGGACGAGAGTGCGTCCAGATCGGCGCATGCCTGCCCCGCCGTCATCCATCCGCCGCTCCAGCGCAGGCTTTCCCCCACCGAGCGGCGGAAACGATACGCACCGAGCGCATTCAAGCGTTCGATGCAGGCGATCGCACCCGTGAGGGCAGCCGGCGAATACTCGAACGACAGTGCCGGCAACGGGCATGACAGCCCAGCCAGCACCTGCGCTTCGGCGCCCTCGACATCGAGCTTGCAGAAGGCCGGGACGCCGTGGCGCGCGATCAATCCGTCCAGCGTCATCACCTCGACCTCGCAGCGCGTGTCCCATGTCACGCCGCGAAAGCGGGGCGAAGCTGCCATCGCCTCGCGCCAGATGGGATTGATCGTGCTGACCGTGGGCGTGCGCCGACTGATCCAGAGCGTTTGCCGGCCCGGCTGCTCGGCCAGTGCCACCGGCTCGATGCAAACGCGCGGATCATGCCGGTAACGCCGCATCAGGATGTCTCGGAACAGCGGCTGCGGCTCGACCGCCACCACCCGCGCGCCCAGCCGACGCCATGCGTCCACGCGATCGCCCAAGTGCGCACCGATGTCGAAACAGAGACTGTCCGCGCCGATCCAGGGCCGGTAAAAATCGCTCAATCGCCTGTGCCGCCCTGGCCGCAACCGGTAATGCAGAACGGAACGCGCCAAGCCCCACTGTGATCGCCAATCCATGGCGCCTCCGCTTGATTCCCCGCCACCCGCGCGGCATGCTTTGCCGGATCTTGCCCCGCACCTGCCGCCTCGTCCAGTCAAGGAACACTACGTGAACCGGCCTGTCACCGCTATGGATGAGCCGCTGCGGGAAATCACCCTGGGCTCCTGCCACATCACCCTGCTCGGCACCGCGCATGTCTCGCGAGCCAGCGAGGAAGCCGTTCGCAGACTCATCCCCAGCGGGCAGTTCGATGCCGTGGCCGTCGAGTTGTGCCCCAGCCGCCATGCCGCACTCAAGGATCCCGATGCACTGGCCCGCATGGATCTGCTGCAGGTCGTGCGCGAAGGCAAGATGGGCCTGGTCGCCGCCAATCTCGCGCTGACCGCCTATCAGCAGCGGTTGGCCGATCAGCTCGGCGTCGAGCCTGGCGCGGAATTGCGGGCAGCTCTGGAAGCCGCCGATGGCGCCGGTCTGCCCGTGGTCCTCATCGATCGCGAGGTAGGCATTACGCTGCGGCGATTGACCGCTGCCGTGCGCTGGTGGCAGCGACCCGGGCTCATCGCCGGCCTGATGGCGAGCCTGCTGACCCGGGAAGAAATCGCGGAAGAAGACATCGAGCGACTCAAGATGGGCGATATTCTGCACAACACGTTTGCCGACTTTGCCGATCAGGCCGAACCGCTCTACCGGGCACTGATCGGTGAACGGGACGAATATATGGCGCTCAAGCTTCGCGAGTACGCCCAAGCGCATCCCGGCCAGCACATCCTTGCCGTCGTCGGCGCGGGCCATCTCGATGGGATCGTCCGACACCTCGAAATGCCGCCATCGGTGCCGCCGGACACTGCTCTGGTCAGCTTGGTCGCCACGCCACCCCGCAGCCGTCTGGGGCAGTTGTTGCCGTGGATGATCATGATCCTGATCCTCGGCGGATTCGTGGTCGGCTTCGTGCGGGGCCCCGAACTCGGCTGGCAACTGGTGCTCGACTGGACCTTGACGACGGGCGGTCTGGCAGCTGTCGGCGCGCTGATCGCCCTGGCGCATCCTGTGACGCTGATAGGCTCCTTCCTCGCGGCGCCGATCACGACCCTGCATCCCTTGATCGGAGCCGGCATGGTGGCGGTGGCACTGGAACTGTGGTTGCGCAAGCCGCGTGTGGCTGACTTCGCAACCTTGCGTGAGGACGTCGCCCATATCTCGGGCTGGTGGCGCAACCGGGTGGCGCACACCTTTCTGGTGTTTATGCTGGTCAATCTGGGCGCCTCGATGGGCACCTATGTCGGCGGTTTTCGTCTCTTCGGACAACTGACCGGACACGGTTGAGCGATTGGGAGCGCAGCAGAATCAGCCTCGACGCGGCGGGACACCGAACCGCTTACCGGCAAGCTGACCATATCCTGAAAACGGCCGACCCGCCTCGTTCAAGCTCGAGCGTTGTCAGATATTTGCAGTGTCCGCATCAGTCCGGTCAGGCTTCGCACCGGCAGTCCTCGTCAGCGCGCGGCGTGCGCGGCGCCGGGCGACATGAAGGGGAACGGCCAGAATCAGGCCCAAACCGAGCATCTGATGGGCCAGGCTGGCGAATGCGCGTAAGGACTCCTCGCCGCTGTAATAGAGCACCAGGGCCGTACTCATCAAGACAGCGAACAGCGCGGCCACGCTGAGGCCGGTGGCCAGATTGCGACCCGCACGCCAACCGGCAGGCACATGCTGGCCAAGGAATACGCCCACGGCAACGGCGGCCACATACCCCAGAACCCCATGCAACACCATGAACTGGTGCAGCAGTGCATAAGGCCGGTCATCGCCGGCGAATCCCCCGCTCGCGTAATGCAGGATCATCCAGGCAAGACCTGTGAGGGCGAGCCCCGACAACGCGGAATAGAGCAACGAGCGCTGCCAGCGCGGCACGCTATTGACGCGGTTCACCGTCATCCTGGACAGCCTCCGCGCCTGCGATCGAAAACGTGTGAACAGTGGCCTGCAACTCCTGGAACAAGGAATCCACGAGGTCATCATCGGGACGCCGCAAGGCGGCGATCTTGGTCAGGGCATCGGCGTGCATGCAGCACGGCGCTGTGACGGTGATACTGCCCGGCAAGGTCACCGCCAATCCGCTGGCAGGATCGATCACCGCGCTGGCGACGTCCAGCCCCGAATCGAGAAAGTATCCCCCGGTCGTGGCCACCGCACGGTCGCAGTAGCGCCCCAGATGAATGATCTCGGCCGGCCGGCGTGGATTGCGCAGGCCGACCTCCTGCTCACTGGATCCGAACAGCCTCAAGTCGCCACCGGCGTTGACGCACCCGCCCGCGACCCCATGATCCTGCAGAACCGCAACCGCCCGATCCACCGCGTAGCCTTTGGCAATGCCGTCGAGGTTGATGCTCAGCGGCCGGTCGAGGCGCACACTGCAGTCACCTTCGTCCAGGATGAGGTCGGCCATCCCGCCGCCGCGCTCGGGGTCGGGGTGCAACGCATCGGGCAAGATGCCGGCACGGCGCAGATGGCGCTCGCAGGTCACATCGAACAGGCCGCCGCTGCGCGCGAACAGCATCTGCGCCGCACGCAACACCTCACCAGTCCACGCATCGATCGGCAACCAGTGACCGCTGGCGGCGCGATTGATGCGCCCGACATCGCTGCCGGCGTCATGCCAGCTCATCAGGTCGTGAACGCGGGCAATGGCCGCGAAAGCAGCTTCAAAAGCAGCCGCGGGATACGCCGGTTGCGGCCCGCTCACGGTGATCTCGACCAAGGTTCCGAGCAACGGCCGAGCACGCCGCCAGGGTCCTGCCTCAGCGCGGACGGATAGCGACATCATAGGTGGCCAGCAGACGACGGACGCCGTCGGTGATGTGGACGCAGGACAAAGTGGCGCCCGAGATGTTCTGGATATCCTTGTTGACCCGGAGCGTATCGGCGCTGGTCTTGCCGGCAAACTGGCTGCGCCAGCCTGGGCGACGGACCTCGTCGCCGTGTGTTTCACGGTAATCCAGGATCTCAATCTGCCGCACGGCTCCACTGTCGTCCAACGCCACGGCATAGGTGATGAACTCATGCTTGCCGAGCACCTGATCGACCAGGAAATAACCACCGGTAGCCGCCCGCCAGAGCTTGAGTTCGCTCTGGCGAACCATGGTCCCGGTGCGCGCTTCGATGGTCTTCTTCTGCTCGGCCGTAAGGGTCATGGGCAAGGGGGTCAGCACGGCGTTCGGAAACATCAGTGCCTGCGCCTGTTCCACCGAAAGGTATTGCACCGCATAGCAGGCCGGCGACACAGCCAGCGCCGTGAGGGACAGCAGGAAAGCAGAACGCTCGTTCATCGCCGAATCGCCCCGTACTCAGAAGTTGTAGCCAAGTTTCATGCGGACTTCGCGCTTCTCATGTTCATGCAAATGCAGATCTTCGTCACGGGCTTCATCCACGGGTCGCCCCGTGAGCTGCGGCAGATAGGTCAGGGTCCACCACCAGCGCTGGGCGCCATAGTGGACGGTGGGGCCAGCGAAAATCGCATAGTGTTCACGCAAATCGCTGTCCGGCCAGTCCGGGTATTCGGAGTGATAGCGTGTCTCGAGTCCACCGAACCAGTTGGCTGCGATTCGGTAGGACACGGCAGACGTGAGTTCAAGCGCCAGCTCGGTTTCCCAGGTCTCCTCGCCGTCAAACTTGCGCACCTCAAACTCCGGTGTCAGGTTGGTCGCCCAAACCAGCTGATCCTCAAGGAAATTCTTCTGGACGATCAGCTTGGTCTCCAAGGACAATTCCTGTTGCTCCTGGCCTGTGATCTTGAAGATTTCGGAATAGCCCGGCTCGAAATAGAGCGCCACACCGACGGGATTGGTGTAGACGTCCAGCAAGTTGTATTTGATCGACGCCTGCGCGCCCTGGAAGCCGAACCGATCGACATCGGGATATTCCGGTTTCCCGCTCTCGTCGACATCCGCTGCTCCCTTGATGTCGTGATGACGCCAGTTGAGGTACAGCGAGCCGGTGAGCCGGTCAGTCAGCCCGCGTTCGAACTCGATCCGGTAATCCTGAGCGGCGTAATGGCCTTGGCCCTTGTCGCGGCGGTCGGTCGCCCACAGATAGACCTCGCTCGCCCCTTTGGGCAGGGTATCGACGCCCGTCACATAGCCAAAAAGGTTTTCATCAGCGCCTGCGGGTAAGGCGTAGCCCGCCAAGACGATCACTGTGTTCAACATCCCGCCGGCTGCGCGGCGCATCCTGGTCCGAATCTTTTTGCCTGATTTCATCTTGACCTTCCTACCCCAATTTTTGCTAATTGTTATACAAATGAGAATCTCTTGCAATTGATTTGCGTCAAGGGCGTGCCATCGACCGGAGCGACACTTGTCGTCACCATGGAGCACGGGGCACAACCGCGAATCCCGCCAGTGCCCAGCGCAGCAACCGATTTGCTCCGCCTGCCCCCAGCAACGGCGTGAAGGTCGCGGCTTTCCCGGCGCGCATTGCCGCCCCTACATGACAAGTGTTGTGTCAACCTTGGCACCGTGCCGGCCATCGGATAGGCTTGCGCCCACGCTGATCTGACCACTCGCCTTCAACCTCTCCATCAAGGGGCTCTCGCCATGGCTCAAACCCGTTTGTTCACCTCCGAATCGGTTTCCGAAGGGCACCCGGACAAGGTCTGCGACCAGATCTCCGATGCCATTCTCGACGCCATCCTGGCCCAGGACCCCACGGCCCGCGTCGCCTGCGAGACGCTGGTCAAGAACAACCTGGTCATGCTGGCAGGTGAAATCACGACCAACGCCCAAGTGGAGTTCGACCGCGTCGCGCGTGAGGTCATCCGCGAAATCGGCTATACCGATGCCATGGGTTTCAGCCCCGACACTTGCGCAGTGTTGACCGAAATCGGACGTCAATCCCCCGACATTGCCCAAGGCGTGGATGAAGGTCGGGGCCTGGATCTCGATCAAGGTGCCGGCGACCAAGGGCTGATGTTCGGTTTTGCCACCGACGAAACGGACGTCCTGATGCCGCTGCCGATCACCCTCTCCCACCGGCTGGTGCAACGTCAGGCCGAGGTGCGCAAGAACGGCACCTTGCCCTGGCTGCGCCCCGACGCCAAATCTCAGGTCACGGTACGCTACGACGCCGGCCGGCCCGTGGGCATCGACGCCGTAGTGCTCTCGACCCAACACGCGCCCGGCATTGAGCACGGCATGCTCGTCGAAGCTGTGATGGAAGAGATCATCAAGCCCGTTCTGCCCGCGCATTGGCAGGACGGCAACATCAAGTATTTCATCAACCCCACCGGGGCCTTTGAGATCGGGGGGCCAGTCGGCGACTGCGGCCTCACCGGCCGCAAGATCATCGTCGACACCTACGGCGGCATGGCGCGCCACGGCGGTGGCGCCTTCTCCGGCAAAGACCCCACAAAAGTCGACCGCTCTGCTGCTTATGCCGCGCGCTATGTGGCGAAGAACATCGTGGCCGCAGGCCTTGCGCGTCGCTGCGAAGTTCAGGTGTCCTATGCCATCGGCGTTGCAGAACCCACCTCCATCAGCATCGAAACCTTCGGCACGGGCACGCTCCCTGAAGATCGGCTGGTCGCGCTGGTGCGCGAGCACTTCGATTTGCGCCCGCGTGGACTGATCCAGATGCTCAATCTGCGCCGACCGATTTTCCAGCGCACCGCATCCTACGGCCATTTTGGCCGCGAAGAGCCGGACTTCACCTGGGAGCGAACCGACAAAGCGGAGGTCCTGCGGAACGCCTGGACTGCCTGAACCATGCTGACCCAGGCTTTATTCTTCGTGCTCGGCCTGGCGACCTTGGTCGCTGGCGCCGAGATGTTGGTGCGTGGCGCCGCGCGCCTCGCCGTGTCATGGGGAATTACGCCACTGGTCGTCGGTCTTACCGTCGTCGCATTCGGCACCAGCGCACCCGAAATGGCAGTCTCGATCGGCGCCGCGGTCTCCGGTTCGGCGAACCTCGCCATCGGCAACGTGGTCGGAAGCAACATTGCCAATGTGCTCTTGATCCTGGGGTTATCAGCGGTAATCGCCCCGCTCTTGGTGCATGAGCAGATCATCCAACAGGAAATTCCCATCCTGATCGGCGCATCGCTGATCGTGGTGGCAATGGCGCTCGATGGATATGTCGGACGAATCGAATCGGCGTTGCTGTTTACCGGGGCCCTCACTTATACGGCCTTCCTGGTCACGCAAGCGCGCCGGGCTTCCAAGGACGCTGCATCGGATTTCATTGTCGAAATCCCCAGCAGCACGTGGGATCGCCACTGGAGCATCCAGACGCTTCTGATCTTCGGCGGTCTTGGTCTATTGGTGCTGGGTGCCGACTGGCTGGTAGGCGCTTCGGTTGAATTCGCCAAGTTGATCGGTGTGAGCGATCTCGTCATTGGCCTCACCCTCGTGGCGATCGGCACCTCCATGCCGGAAATTGCCACTTCGCTCATCGCCGCCCTGCGTGGTCAGCGCGACATTGCCGTGGGCAATGTGATTGGAAGCAATATTTTCAACCTTCTGGCCGTGCTCGGCGCAGCTGGCGTGGCCGCACCGGGCGGCTTGACGGTGCCCGAAGCAGCCCGCGCTTTCGATCTGTGGGTGATGCTGGCGGTCGCCTTTGCCTGCCTTCCCATTCTCCTTACTGGCCGGCAGATCGCCCGCTGGGAAGGTATTCTCTTTCTGGCCTACTATGCCGCGTACACCATCTATCTTCTGCTGATGGCACAGCAGCACGATGCCTTGACGGCCTACAGCAACATCATGTTGAGCTTTGTCGTGCCCTTGACCATCGTCACCCTATTGGTCAGCTTCGCAGCCCGCCATCGCTGAGCTATACTGCCGGGCATTCCGAGGAGCGCTGCAAGATCGGCCCGCAGGTCCGATCCCAGGCTCGGAAGCGATTCAACGGCGCTCTCCGACATCCAACCCCGCTGGCGGGATCGAGGATGACGGCGAGCACATCGCCCTCCCCGCGCGCCAGCCTATGCATGGAGCTCCCCATGAATCATTTGGCTGAAGCCTCCCAATCCGATTATGTCGTCGCCGATCTCGGTCTTGCAGACTGGGGCCGTAAAGAGATCCTCATCGCCGAAACCGAAATGCCCGGTCTGATGGCGATCCGTGAAGAATATGCCGCAAGCCAGCCGCTGCGCGGCGCACGCATTTCCGGCAGCTTGCACATGACCATCCAGACGGCGGTGCTGATCGAAACGCTGCAGGCCTTGGGCGCGGAAGTGCGTTGGGCCTCTTGCAACATTTTCTCCACCCAGGACCATGCGGCCGCGGCCATCGCGGCCAGCGGCACGCCGGTATTTGCCTACAAGGGCGAAAGCCTCGAAGAATATTGGGCCTATACCCACCGCATCTTCGAATGGCCCGATGGCGGCCATTCCAACATGATCCTGGACGACGGCGGGGACGCCACCCTGTTGCTGCATCTGGGCAGCCGCGCCGAGAACGATCTGGCGGTACTGAATCATCCCACCAGCGAAGAGGAGCGTGTGCTCTTTGCCGCCATCCGTGCACACCTGGCGGTCGATCCGAAGTGGTATTCCACGCGTCTGGCTCACATCAAGGGCGTGACCGAAGAGACCACGACCGGCGTGCACCGCCTCTACCAGATGCACGAGCGTGGCGAACTCAAGTTCCCAGCCATCAACGTCAACGACTCGGTCACCAAGTCCAAGTTCGACAACCTGTACGGCTGCCGCGAATCCTTGGTCGACGGTATCAAGCGTGCCACCGACGTGATGATCGCGGGCAAGATCGCCGTGGTCTGCGGCTACGGCGACGTCGGCAAGGGCAGTGCTCAGGCCCTGCGCGCGTTGTCGGCACAGGTGTGGGTCACCGAGATCGACCCCATCTGCGCGCTGCAGGCGGCGATGGAAGGCTATCGGGTCGTGACCATGGACGATGCCGCCGACAAGGCCGACATCTTCGTCACCGCCACCGGCAACTACCACGTCATCACCCACGCACACATGGCGCGGATGAAGAACAACGCCATCGTCTGCAACATCGGTCATTTCGACAACGAAATCGACGTGGCGAGCCTGGAAAAATACCAGTGGGAAGAGATCAAGCCGCAGGTCGATCATGTGATCTTCCCCGATGGCAAGCGCATCATCCTGCTCGCCCGAGGTCGCTTGGTAAACCTGGGCTGCGGAACAGGACACCCTTCCTATGTGATGTCCTCGTCATTTGCCAACCAGACCATCGCCCAGATCGAACTGTTCACCCGCGCCCACCACTATCCCATCGGCGTGCATACGCTGCCCAAGCACCTGGATGAAAAGGTTGCCCGCCTGCAGCTCAAGAAACTGGGCGCCAAGCTCACTGAACTTACCGATCAGCAGGCCGCCTATATCGGCGTTCCGAAGGACGGCCCCTACAAGCCCGATCACTACCGCTACTGAGAGGCCAAGCGATGGGTGGGCATACGACAGAACCGGCTCCTGCGCTGAGCTTCGAGTTTTTCCCGCCCAAGACGCCGGCCGGGATGAGCAAGCTCATGGAAACCGCAACCCGTCTCGCCGAACTCGAACCGGTGTACTTTTCGGTCACCTTCGGCGCCGGCGGGTCGACGCGGGAACGCACCTTGGAGACGGTGCTGGCACTGATGCGGGAAACAGGCGTGGACGTCGCGCCCCACCTGTCCTGCATCGGTGCCACGGAAGACACACTCCGCGATATCCTGCGCCGCTATCAGGACGCCGGGATCCGGCGCCTGGTGGCCCTGCGGGGCGATCTACCGTCGGGCATGGGCGATTCCGGCCCATTTCGCTATGCGCGGGATCTGGTGCACTTCATCCGCAGCGAAACCGGCAATCACTTCCACATCGAAGTGGCTGCCTACCCAGAGATCCACCCACAGGCACGTCATGCTCAGGACGACCTGGTCCATTTTCGGGAAAAGGTCACAGCCGGCGCCGATGGGGCAATCACCCAATATTTTTATGCTTCCGATGCCTACCACCAGTTCATCACGGAAATCAGGGCTATGGGTGTCGACATACCCGTCACGCCTGGCATCATGCCCATCACCAACTATACGCAACTGACACGCTTCTCTAACGCCTGCGGTGCAGAAGTGCCCCGCTGGATTCGGCGGCGTTTGGAATCGCTGGAAAACAATGAGCGTGCCCTGCGCGCCTTCGGCGATGAGGTCGTCAGCACCCTGTGCCGACAATTGCTGGCACGGCCGATACCGGGCCTCCACTTCTACACACTCAATCAGGCCGAACCCAGCTTGACGATTTGCAGTCGCTTGGGGCTGAGTGGCGCAGCTATATGACATTCAACCTTTGACAGGCAAGCGCCGATAAGACCGGTAGAGTCTCTGAACGCAAGAGACCTTCGGCATCACAGGGCACCGACATGACACTTTTCGCGTGGTTGATCCCCCTGGGGGCGTTAGCGACCGGTTTACTACTGGGCTGGCTGCTGGCATCCCGTGCGCGGATCAATCCTGCTTCAGGTCAGCGCAAACCACTTCTGGCGCGAGCGGAGGACGGGCAGGCAAGATGGCTGGCATTCTATGCCCTGGCAAATGGGAACCGTGAACGTGCCGCTTTTATCCTTGAGCACCACCTTGAGACGCCGAAACCCTACCATACCGACGACTGGATCATGTTGCTCGATATCCACCATGCAAGCGGCAATCGCGACCGATTCGACGCCATCGCGCAGCGCTACGCAGCTGCTTCCGGCAACGCGGCTCCCACGTTCAATGAGTGGAAACAGCTGTATCCCGACGGATCCGGACTCAACCGCCGCCATCCGAAGCTGCTCGAACTCCTCAACGGAATGGGTGACCGGGACCAGCAACGAAAATTTCTGGCCACACTGGCGCTGGACAGTGCGCGCCCGGGGCGCCCGGCTTTTACACTGAACGAAGCCGAGGAATTACTAAAACTGCGCGCCCGCCTCACCCCCAAGGTCGTAAGCGGCCTGACCCTCACCCATTCGCTGGCAATACCTCCAGGAACACTGAATCCTCCACGAGCGATACAGCCCGAACCTCCGAGCGAAATGACCCTGCCGCCAAAGCCGTCACTGGGTCGCACCGGCTCGCAACCAGTTCCCGTGACACCCCTGCCGCCGCCCAACGAAGATCCTCGCTGCGCACTGGAACGTAAGTTTCAACGCATTGCAGACAAGATTGTGGAGAGCTGGCCGCGGGCCGATTGCGCGAAGTACATCGATTCCCTGCTCGTGGATACCCGTGGCGGACGCCAGGGGTTCCCCCCAGAAGTAGTCTCGGAACTATTCGTGCTGCACGCATTGCTGGAGGAACACCATTCGCCACAACGAGATCGCTGGGAAGGCTTGACACGCTAGATTTCAGCGCGAACAAGGCGCAAGCCGTCGCCTCGTGGCGAACTTCGCAGCCTGACGGCGACGGCCGTCACGGGAACCCTGGCAGGGCTGTCAACAGCAGCATGCCCAGATAGGTCATCTTCTTCTCTGCCGGGACGCATTTTACTGCGTTTCGACACCTGACCGGCGACGTGGTGCCGCCTCGCCAATGTGACCCGATGCATGACGGCGAAAAAGATCGCTGATCTTCACACGCATGAAATATCAGTTCATCAGGATAAGTAGTTGAGATTATTCCTAGATCATAGCCAAGTTCAGCTGCACTGAATTTGTTACGGGACAAGCGGCACGGCATACAAGGGTTGCGCCTGATCCATGAGTCGCTCATGTCTTTTTTCAATGTGATTAAGCTGCTTCTCGAGTCACTGCAAATCTGGAAGCCGGAACGAGGCTCAGAAAAAGGCATTTAATTTGCTAGATAGCCCGGAGCAAGAAGTGTTCGGCCATCGCTACTGACATAGGAGCAAACGCGGATGGGAAAAGGCGTTTTTTTCAATCTGCCTGGAGCCACGGGCCACATCAACCCGGCATTCGGCATCGTGTCGGAGCTCATTCGCCACGGCGAGCAGGTCGTTTTTTATGCAGACCCTGAGGTTGCCCCGAAATTCAACGCGCTCGGCGCAGAAGCCCGAGACTACCGAAAGTGGTCAGCCTATGATCATCAGCCAGATATTGCAGCGGACCTCGTGTCCGTCGGCATTGAGCTCTTTGAAATGACCGAACAGTGCCTGCTTGGATTACTGCGGGAACTACAAGAGGATCGACCGGACTATATTATTTACGATAGCTGTGCTCCATGGGGTCCCCTCTTGGCCGACCGGCTGGGCATTCCATCGGTCAAGGTCGTCACACACGTGCTTTGGACGACGCGTATGAGTCTGGATGCGCGCCATTGGATGAATGTCGACATGTTGTCCATGATCCCCCGCAACTACCGCCTCGACAGCCGCATCCGCGGCGCCAAGCTCGCTATCAGTGCCCGACGTCGTTTCCGCGATATGCTGGACAGTCTCGGCCTCCCCCGCCAGAGCTTGCTCAAGGACATGCTGCGCATTTTTCGTCGCCCCGGGGAAATGACCATCTGCGTCACCTCAGCGCGCTACCAGCCCTATGCCGACACCATGGGAGAGCATGTGTACTTTGTCGGCGCATCGGTCCCTGAATACCGAGATGACCAAGTCTTTCAACGCGCGTCAGAAGCCTCGCGGCCTCTGATCTACATTTCCCTGGGTAGCGTGCACAATCAGAAGCTGGACTTTTACCGGCAATGCATCGCGGCATTCGCTGACTCACCCTATGAAGTCGTCATATCCGTGGGCAAGCAGACGGCCCTAGCTGATCTTGGCATCATCCCCACCAATATCCGGGTATTCCCCTGGGTGCCGCAACTAAAGGTACTGCAGCATGCGAGTCTGTTCATTAGCCATGGCGGCATGAACAGCATCAATGAAAGTCTGTATTTCGACGTACCACTGCTCATGGTCCCGCAACAAATCGAGCAGGCCTACAACGCGCGCCGGATCCAGCAACTCGGGGCCGGACGGTGCTTGAGGCCTGGGCGAGTCACACCGATGCGCCTGCGGAATCTGAGCGAACACATTCTGGAAGAACCCTCGTATCGGCGCCAGGCTGCGCTTGTGGGTGAGTCGGTGCGGGCAGGCGGTCATCAGCGTGCGGCGCAACTGATCTTGAACCATCTCCGCGGGTCGGCGCAAACGGATCAGCGGGTACTCGCCGCCTGAGGCGCGCGAATCACTGGCGGGACGGTCTCCGTCCCGCCGCGATACCGCTCGATCGCAATTGGACTTAGAATAATAAAAAATTTACCACGCGAGACTTCCATGAAGTTGCCGATCGATCCGGGGTTCCCCCTGTCCGGAGAAGACGTCCCATTTCTTCCCTTGATCGAGAAAACCGTTGCCAGGCCAGTCTTCATCATGGGCCTGCACCGCTCCGGAACGACTTTTCTCTACGACTCGTTGGCGCGCTGCTTTCCCTTGGCCAACCTCAGTCTGTACCACCTTTTCTATTATGACCGGCTGCTCAAGAACCATGTACAAGGCGGTGAGAGTCGTGATCGGCAGCGACTAAATATGCTTTTCCGTCGCCTCGGCATTACGGATCGTAAGCTCGATGCCGTGTATGTGGACGATCGCATGGTCGAGGAATATGGTTGGATGTTGCGCAACCACAGCTTCAGCATGAAAGTCACCTCACACAACCAGGCGTTTTTGCATGAGGTGTGCCGAAAACTGCAGGTCGTTACCCCCGGGGCACAAGCCGTGCTGTTGAAAAATCCCTGGGATACCGGTAACGCCCGCAACATCCTCAAATGGTTCCCGAACGCGCGATTCATCTACATCACACGTGATCCGCTCTACATCCTCAACAGCCAAATCAACGCCGTGGTTTCGCTGCTTTCCGGCAGCCAGCCCTTCCAGACGCTTCTGATCGACAACTTCAAGACCCTATTCGGCAAGCGCAGCCTGAGCGCCGTCTATGCCGGCTGGAAACTCCTGCGCGGCATCAAGATCGTGATGGGCAACCGACCCTTCGAGGCCGTCATCCGGCCATTCGCGGCCATGGCGGTCGAACACCAACTGGCAGCTTACTACCGCGACCTGGAAGAACTTCCGCCCCAGAGCGTCTATGCGCTGGATTACCAGTCCTTCAACGAGCGCCCCGCAACGCATCTGCGTGAACTGGCTGCTTTTCTGGATCTGCCTTTTGTGAGCGATCCGGACACCGTCAAACCCCAGCCGCGCAAGGGCCACTTGAAGAGCCCCTTGCAGGACTATGAGCCTCGCTTCATGAAGCGACTCAAGCGCCGGATTCCTCAGCTGTCCCGTCAGCCGCGGCCTTAGCAATCGACAATGGCAGATTCGGATGGGAAAAACAGCTCCGAACGCCGTCGCCGATGGCGACGTGTCCTGCTTCTCGCCTGCGCCGCCGGTGTAATCGGTTTCGCTGCGCAATTCAGCCCCAGCTTCAAAGCCGGCGATGTTCAGGCCACCTTGACGTCGATTCGCACTTATCACGCCGCGGTCGCGCCATTCGGCCCCCTGGTGTTCTACGTGGCGGGCACAGCTGTCATCGTCGCCAACATTCCCACCATCGTCGTCATTGCCTGCGCCGCCTTGCTGTATGGTCGACTGGGGGCAGCTCTGATGGGTATGGCGTGCCTGTTGAGCGCTTCGGTCATTATCTATGCCTTGAGTCGAAGCCTGGGGCGCTCCCTGGTCGAACCCCATCTGAAGCGATTCCTGCCCATCTTGGAGCGGCATTTCCAGCAGCGGGGATTGCGCACCGTCGCCCTCGCAAGACTCACTTTCTTCGCCCTGCCCCCCACCAACTGGGCACTGGCCGTCATGAACATCCGGCTACGCGACTATTTGGTCGGAACCTTCATCGGCGCGATTCCGCATGTGCTAATGTGGGCTTGGATCGGTGTGGCGGCAGTCGACATGCTGAGCGGACACATGCCAGTCTCATGGCGTGCACCGGAGGTCTGGGGCCCTTTGATCCTCGGCTCAGGTCTGACCCTGCTCACGGTGTTGATCCAGCGGCGCGCAGCGGCTTGACCCGAACCCTTCGCGGGACGCTGGCTCTTTAGCCATATGGACGCGAGGCCATGATCTCCCATGCCAACCGCCTAATTCACGAAAGCAGCCCTTATCTGCGACAGCACGCGCACAATCCCGTCGACTGGTATCCGTGGGGGCCAGAGGCGCTTGAACGCGCAGCCCGCGAAGATCGTCCCATCCTGCTCTCCATCGGCTACTCGGCCTGCCACTGGTGTCATGTGATGGAGCGTGAGTCCTTCGAGGACTTGGAAACAGCCTCATTGATGAATGACTTATTCATTAACATCAAGGTGGACCGGGAGGAACGCCCCGATCTCGACCGGCTCTATCAACTGTCCCATCAGATCCTGACGCAGCGTGGCGGCGGCTGGCCGCTGACGGTATTTCTCACCCCCGACGATCACGCACCGTTTTTCGCGGGGACCTACTTCCCACCCGAACCGCGGCACGGCCTGCCGGCCTTCCGCGAATTGCTGTCGCTCCTGTCGCGCTTCTATCACGAGCGACGCGCGGACATCCGGGCGCAAAACCTGGAATTGAAGGCCATTCTCGACTCAATGAATCCGTCCCCTGCCGCGACGACGCTGAATGAAGACTTGCTGACGACATGGGACACGGCCATGACTGCGTGGCAGGATACCGAAAACGGCGGTTTCGGCCACGGGGCCAAGTTTCCGCATGTCCCGGCGTTGACTTTGATGTTGCGCCGCCTGCCGGCTCAGACCGACCCTGCAGCCACGAATGCCCCCTACGCCTTCCTGCGCAAAAGCCTCGATGCCATGGCACTGCGCGGATTATGGGATCACATCGGCGAGGGCTTTTTCCGCTACACGATCGACCCGGCTTGGCGGATCCCCCATTTCGAGAAGATGCTCTACGACAACGCTCAGTTGCTGGCGCTTTACAGTGATGCCGCGGCCGTCTTCGGCGACGGCCTCTATCGCGAGCGGGCGCTCGGTGCAGCGCGCTGGGCCTTGAACGAGATGCGGGACGCGAGCGGCGGCTTTTATACCAGCCTGGATGCCGACAGTGCTGGCGAGGAAGGCGCCCATTACCTCTGGAACCGCGAGGAAGTGCAAGCGGCCTTGCCGGCAGACTGGTGGGCCTGGTGCGCGAAAGCCTGGGGTCTCATGGATGCGCCCAATTTCGAGGACAAAGCGTGGCATCTGCAACGATCCAAGCCGCTGGCGGAGCTGGCGCGCGAGCTGGGCGTGCCGCAGCCGATACTCGAGGCTCGGCTGGAGGCAGCCCGCCAGCGCCTGTTGGCCCTGCGCCGCGGACGACCGCCGGTATCTCGCGATCAGAAGATCCTCACCGCCTGGAATGCCCTCATGATCACGGGGCTGGCTCGCGCCGCTCGCTGCCTGTGCCAACCTGAGACGGGAAAAGTCGCTGCCGACAACCTGATGGCCTTGCGCGCTGGCGCCTGGCGTGACGAGCGATTATGGGCCGTGCGAACTAGCGAACGCGCCCATCTGCCTGCCTATCTCGATGATTATGCGTTCGCCCTCGAGGCGGCGCTCATAGTGAGCGAAACCTGCGCCCAACCGGCGGCCCTGCATTGGGCAATCGAGCTGGCGCAGGGTTTGCTTGAGCATTTCGCGGACGGCGCCGACGGCGGGTTTTTCTTCACCGCTCACGACCACGAGCCGCTCATGCACCGCCTCAAACTCTTCGCCGATGAAGCGACGCCGGCCGGTAACGCCGTGGCCGCGCGTATGCTCAACCGCTTGGGCTGGGTGCTTGGTGAGCCCCGCTATCTCGCTGCGGCCGAAGCGACGCTGCGCGCAGGTGCCGAAGGCCTGCGCCGGATGCCGCAGGCGCATGCCAGCTTGGCGCTGGCCCTGCAGGAGTTTTTACACCCGCCGGCGCTAGTTGTGCTGCGTGGAGCACCCGAAGCAATTTCGGACTGGCATCGCCAGCTTCACGCGGCCTGTTCGCCAGAGGTGATGATTTTTCCGATATCCGACGGCCAAGGCTGGCCCGACGCACTGGCAAGCAAGCCTGCACTTGGACAGATCTGTGCTTATCTGTGTATCGGTACGCACTGCGAAGCACCGTATCTCGAGCTCGAGCCGCTCCTGATGCGTCTGGACGCGCCCAAGTCCTCACCGGATGGCAAGACACGATAACCCCGAGGCGTCTCAGATCCCGGAAGCGGCTGGCCATCCATCGAGCGAGACCGTATGAATTCCCCCGCTCCGGCTGTGCGCATACAGCGCATCGAAGGGCTGACGATGCCGATGATAGACGCCAAAACCGTGCACAGCGATGAAACGGCGCGACAAGGGTCCGACGAAGCGGTATTTCGGCTCCAGCGGATCCGCATCGTAATCGCTGAATGCTGCGAGTACGGCGCCCTTCCCGGGTCGGGCATCCTTGGACAAGACGCCGGCGCGAGTGGGTACAGGGTCGCGCCGGTTTACGTAATGCACGTAGCGCGGTCCATCGATCCAGCGGCTGGCCGCGCCGCCGGCCGTCTCCACGCGGATGCGATACAGCGCCCGGGCCAGTTCATTCCCCGCCATCTGGCGCGCCAACCGCTCACGAACTTCGGTCAGCGCATGGCTCAGATGGATGGCGCCCTGGCTGTTGGCCTTGAGATGAATTTCCTGACCGGCGCTCACGCGCGCCGTGATGGCGTCCGCCAGCGTCTTGACGGGTGGACTCGCCGCGCCTTGACGGGCATCGTGGAGGGCATCGAACACCCGGCCACCTTCGGTTGCATTGTAAACGGCCACTACCGGACCACCGGTCTGCTGCGCCAACAGGTGCAACTCGGGCAAAGTCCAGTCCACGCGGTGATTGGCACCGTTGACATAGATCAAGATAGGCGTGCCGGGAACGTAGGTGCGCGGATCCGTGACCGGCGGAACATCGTCGAGCCCATGCTGAGCCGGATCATAGAGACACCCCTGCGCGCCGAGCCAGACACCGTCATAGGCGCTGTTCCAGCGCCCCCCTGGCAGCGCCGCAGGATCCGTGCACAGCAGCGCGCCGTAGCGCGCCGGGCGATATTCAGTGGACAGCAGGTAAACGAGGCCATAGCCGGCCGCAAACAGCGCGAGCCACCCCAGCATAGGGAATATGCCTCTCCTTGCCGACACATCAGGCGAGCGTGATGCCGAACGCATCACGGAAACGCGTCTCGAATTCGGCCCAATCAAAGCGATGATTCTGCGTGCCCGGATGGGCGACCTTGATCGCGCCCATCAATGAAGCCACCCGGCCCGTAAGCGCCCAGTCCAGCCCCCGCTGCAGGCCGAAGATGAGGCCGGCACGATAGGCATCGCCGCAGCCCGTCGGGTCACGCACGGCCTCGGGTTTGGCAGCCGGAATGACGATCTCCTGGCCACGCGTGTAAATCGATGAGCCTTGCGCGCCGCGGGTGACGATCAGCGCCTCCACCCGCCCGGCAAGCCGCTCGAGCGTGTGCCCGGTGCGCTCCTCGAGCAGCGCCGCCTCGTACTCATTGACCGCGACCCAGGTCGCCTGATCGATGAAGGCCATCAGATCGCCACCGTTGAACATCGGCAGCCCCTGGCCGGGATCGAAGAGGAAGGGAATGCCAGCCTCCATGAACTGCCGTGCATGGGACAGCATGCCCTCGCGGCCGTTCGGCGCCACCACGCCCATGCCGATGTCGCTCGCCGGGCGTACCGGATTTTCATGCGCGTGATTCATGGCGCCGGGATGGAAGGCTGTGATCTGGTTGTCGTCGAGATCCGTGGTGATGTAGGCCTGCGCGGTATAGCTGCCCGCAATCTCCAGGATGTCTCGCTGGTCGATGCCGCAGCGCGCCAGCCAGTCGCGATAAGGCCCGAAATCCTCGCCCACCGTGCCCAGGGGCCGGCCCTGCCCACCCAGCAAACGCAGGTTGTAGGCGATGTTGCCGGCGCAGCCGCCGAACTCCCGGCGCAGTTCCGGCACCAGGAAGGACACGTTCAGCATGTGCACTTTCTCGGGCAGGATGTGGTCCCGGAAGCGTTCCGGGAACACCATGATGGTGTCGAAGGCGAGGGAGCCGCTGATCAATGCGTTCATGGAAAGTCCTGATGAATCGGTTTCAAGGCTGGGAAACGGCAGGTGCCTGCCAGCGCAAATCGGGTTCGCGCGCCGCGCGCACCTCATCGAGCCGCCGCACCGGCAGGTGATGCGGCGCTTCGCGCAACCGCTCGGGCGCCTCCTGCGCCTCGGCCAGGATCGCGGCCATGGCAGCGACGAAGCGATCCAGATCCTGCTTGCTCTCGGTTTCCGTGGGCTCGATCAGCAGACATTCGGGCACCAGCTGCGGGAAATAGACCGTCGGCGCATGAAAGTCGTAATCGAGCAGACGCTTGGCCACATCCAGGGCTGTGACGCCGGTACGGGCGGTCAGTCCCTTGAGCGTGAGGGTGAACTCATGGCTGGCGCGACGCTCGGGATAGGCGGGTTCAAAGCCCACCTCGCGCAGCCGGGCAAGCAGGTAGTTGGCGCTCAAGGTCGCGTAGACCCCTACCCGTGCCATGCCCTCGGCGCCCAAGAGCCGCGCATAGACATAGGCGCGCAGCAGCACCCCTGCATTGCCCATGAAAGCCGACAGCCGTCCGATGCTCTGCGGGCAATCGGCGCGCTCGGCCCAGCGGTAGCGCTCGCCCTCTTTGAGCACGTAGGGGATGGGCAGGAAGGGCCGCAGCCGCTCGCCCACGCCCACCGCTCCGGCGCCTGGTCCGCCGCCGCCGTGGGGCGTAGCGAAGGTCTTGTGCAGATTCACATGGACCACGTCGAAACCCATGTCGCCGGGCCGCACCTGCCCCAGAATGGCGTTCAGATTGGCGCCGTCGTAATAGAGCAGGCCGCCGGCGGCATGCACGCATTCGGCGATCTCGCCGATGCGCCGCTCGAAAACGCCGAGCGTCGAGGGATTGGTGAGCATGATGGCGGCCGTGCGCGGCCCCAGCGCCGCCTCGAGCGCGGCGAAATCGACGTCACCCGAGGCGTCCGTGGGAATTTCGCGCACCTGAAAGCCGCACATGACGGCGGTGGCGGGATTGGTCCCGTGGGCGGCGTTGGGCACCAGCACCTCGGTGCGCGCCAGATCGCCGCGGGCGCGATGATAGGCGCGGATCATGGCCATACCGGCAAGCTCGCCCTGGGCGCCGGCCATGGGGGTCAACGACACCGCTTGCATGCCAGTCACCGCCTGCAGGATCTCCTGCAGCTCATGCAGGCAGGCCAGAAAGCCCTGGCTGCGCGCCGCCGGCGCCAAGGGATGGCGGTTCAGGAAGCCGGGCAGCATGGCGAGCGTGTTACACGCCCGCGGATTGTATTTCATGGTGCAGGAACCCAGCGGATAGAACTGGGTGTCGATGGAAAAATTGCGCTGCGACAGGCGCGTGTAGTGCCGCACCACCTGCATCTCGGAAACCTCGGGCAGCGCCGGTGGCGCATCGCGACGCAGATGCGCCGGCAGGTCTTCCCACGGTTCAGCCACGGACGGCGCCTGCGCCAACGCCCGGCGGCCCGGCATGCTCTGCTCGAAGATCAGCGGCGGGCTCACGCTCGCCCGCAATGTCGCCTCGGTTTTCTCCATCAGGCGTCATCTCCCAGGATCGAGGACAGGGTCGCGGTATAACGGGCCAGATCGGCTGCGGTGCGGGTTTCGGTGGCACACACCAGCAAGGCGTGGCCAAGCTCCGGGTAAGCCGCGGACAGATCGTAGCCACCCAGGATGCCGACGTCGGCCAGGGACGCCAGCACAGGAGCAACGGGGCGCGGTAGGGTGAGCACGAACTCGTGGAAAAACGGACCGGCAAAGCGCAGCGAAACACCGGGCAGGGCCGCCAGCTGACCGGCCAGCGCAGTGGCCCGCGCATGACTGGACAGCGCCGCCCGTGCCAGCCCCTCGGCGCCGAGCAGGGCCATGTGGATGGTCGAGGCCGTGACCATCAAGCCCTGGTTGGTGCAGATGTTGGACGTCGCCTTGGCGCGGCGGATGTGCTGCTCGCGCGGCTGTAGCGTCAGGGTGTAGCCGGTCTTACCGTCGCGATCGACCGTGCGCCCCACGATGCGCCCGGGCATCTGGCGCACATGCTCGCTGCGGCAACACAGAAACCCGTAGTAAGGACCACCGCCCGCGAGCGGAATGCCCAATGGCTGGCCGTCGCCGCAGGCGATGTCGGCCCCGCCCGCCGCGCCCCACGCACCCGGCGGCTTGAGCACCGCCATGGCCAGCGGGTTGACCACGGCAATGACCAGCGCCCCACGCGCTCGGGCGGCATCGGTCAGCGCATCGACTTCCTCCAGCCGCCCGAAGAAATTGGGCTGCGGGATGACCAGCGCCGCTGCATCCGGCAGGTCATCCAGGGCCATGGCCTGTGTCTGCCCCGTGACCGGGTCGTAGGGCACCTCGATCAGCGCGATCCCCTGCCCCTCGACGATGGTGCGCACCGTCTCGCGGTAATGCGGATGAACCGCCGCCGGCATCCAGATGCGCCGCACATCGCCCCGATGCAAGCGCAGCGCCATGAGCGCCGCTTCGGCCAGCGCCGAGGCACCGTCGTAGAGCGACGCGTTGGACACGTCCATGTCCATCAGCGCGGTCATCATGGACTGGTATTCGTAGATCAGTTGCAGCGTGCCCTGACTGGCTTCGGCCTGATAGGGTGTGTAGGCGCTGTAAAACTCTCCGCGGGTGGTGATCTCCCACACCGCCGCGGGAATATGATGCTCATAGGCGCCCGCACCCAGAAAGCACAGATCGTTCCCGTCCTTGGCCGCCCGCTCGCGCATGAGCCGGCCGATGGCCATTTCCGAGGCGCCGGGGGGCACCCCTTCCACGCGGCTCCAGCGCAGGGCCGGTGGAATCTCGTCGAACAGCTCGGTCACGTCCGTGACGCCGATGGCGTCCAGCATGGCCTGCACATCCTCAGGCGTGTGCGGAATGAAGGGCATGTTGGCGCGCTCTCCTCAGCCGCCCTGATCGAGCAGGGCGCGATACGCCTCGGCATCGAGCAGTTCGCCGGTATCCGCAGCGCCTGCGGGTGTCAGACGGAACAGCCAGCCCGCTCCGTAGCAGTCTGTGTTCACCTGTTCGGGAGCATCGATGAGCGTGGTATTGACGGTGCTGATCCGACCCGCGATCGGCGCATAGATATCGGAGGCGGCCTTGACCGATTCCACGACGGCGCACGCCTCGCCGGCGGCGACATCCCGTCCCACCTCTGGCAGCTCGACGAACACCAGATCGCCAAGCGCGTCCTGCGCATGGTCGGTGATCCCGATCGTGAAGGAGCCGTCCGGTTCGGCGCGCAGCCATTCATGAGTGGACACATATTTCAGATCGACCGGAATCTGGCTCATCTTAAGGAAACTCCTTCGGAAGAATCGAAAACTTCATGGCGCAGCGAGTGCGACGCAGGACTGACCATGACGCACGAAAGGCGGCTTGACCACGGCCGCCGATACCGGCTGACCCCGCAGCAACACCTCGCACTGGCGATGTGCGGCTGCGGCGGGTGGCACGCGCGCGAGCGCAATGGCCCGTTGCAGGGTGGGCGAAAAGCCGCCGCTGGTGATCGCGCCCTCGGCGCCGTCGGCAAAACGGACGGTAAGACCATTGCGCAACACGCCGCGCCCCTGCAGCACCAAACCCACCTGCCGGAAGCGAGGCGTGCGGGCTGCGAGCGCCGCGCGGCCGATGAAGTCCCGGTCCCGGGGGCTCGTCGCCACAGTCCAGCCAAGTCCACATTCGGCCGGCGTGTGCGCGTCATCCAGATCGGTTCCATAGAGCGCCAGCCCGGCCTCGAGGCGCAAGGTATCGCGCGCGCCCAAGCCGCAGGGCGCAGCGCCCGCCGCCACGAGGGCGCGCCAAAGCGCGGGGGCCGACGCCGCCGGCAGCATGATCTCGAAGCCATCCTCGCCGGTGTAGCCGGTGCGGGCGATGAAGCCCTCCGGCCGTTCCACAAACTGGAACGCCTTCAGCGTGCGCACGGCCGACAGCGTTGCCGCCGGGTACACCTGCGCCAGCACACGCTCGGCCATGGGTCCCTGCAGCGCCAGCATGGCCAGATCCACCCGATGCGTCAGCGCGACCTCCGGTGCACGCGCATCCCGTTGCGTCTCGATCCAGGCGAGATCGCTGGCGCGGGTCGCGGCATTGACCACCAGCCGATAACGCGCCTCGCCGCGGAAATAGACGATCAGATCGTCCAGGATGCCGCCCGCCTCGTTCAGCATGCAGCTGTACAGCGCGCCGCCGGGAGCACTCAGCCGCGCCACGTCGTTGGCCAGCAGGCGACGGAGGAAGGCTTGCGTGCCGGGCCCCTCAAGGTCGACGATGGTCATGTGCGAAACGTCGAACACCCCCGCCTCGGCGCGCACCCGATGATGTTCCTGCAACTGCGAGCCGTAATGCAGCGGCATGTCCCAGCCGCTAAAGGGCACTATGCGCGCGCCCGCGTCCACATGGCAGTCATAAAGTGCAGTGCGCAGATTCACCAAAGGCTCCTGAGACTGGGGAAATGGCGTCGGCCATGAGGAAAGCCCTCTAATGGTACTGCAACGAGCTCTCCCGCGGACGTCTTCAGGCTGGCGGAGGCAAAGATGCCAGACCCATGGCCTGCCGCATGATCGCGCGCTTGGCCCACCCCAGTCGATCGACGCCGAGTAGTCCTGCGTTGCGCAGTCCGGAGAGAACCGGATTGACGTTGCCGAACAGAACCTTGAACCCATCCATGGCAGCGGCCGTGAGCAAATTGTCGGCGCGGCGTAACCGCTGGTAACGTGCCAGCACCCAGGACTCGCCTGCATCGCGTCCCCGTGCGCGCCCGAGGCGAATCGCCTCGACCAAGGCGATGGCGTCCCGATAGCCGAGGTTCACCCCCTGCCCGGCCAGCGGATGAATCAGGTGGGCCGCATCACCGACCAGCGCGACCCGTTCCGCCGTATAGCGCGCTGCGTGCATCCAGCGGAGCGGGAAGCTCACCCGTGGACCACAGGCGAGTGCCGCGCCCAGGCAACGCTCACTGCCGTCCGTGAGGGCCTGCAGAAACACGGCATCGGGCACCTCGAGGTAGTTGCGCGCCACGGCCGTGGTGCACGACCAGACGACGGCGCAGCGTCCGTCGGCAAGCGGCAGGAAGGCCAAAGGGCCGTCCGGCAGGAAACGTTGCCAGGCGGTGTGCTGGTGCGGCCGCTCGGTTTCGATGAGCGTCATGATCGCCAGTTGATCGTAGTCATGGCCAAAAGTCGGAATGCTGGCCATGGCGCGAATCGCCGAATCGGCGCCGTCGGCGCCCACCACCAGTGACGCCTCGAGGATCCTCCCATCCGCCAGCGTCAGCCGCACACCATCCCGCACCCAAGCCATGCGCACTGCACGCTGCGGTGCGAACAGGCGAACACCTGGATGGTCCTTTAGCGTTGCCAACGCCTCCTGTTGGATCAGCCGATTCTCGACGATGGTCCCGAGGTGATCGACGGGCACCGCCGCGGCATCGAAATCGATTACGCCGCCTTGGTCCCAGACGTGCATGTGCCGATAGGCGCCCAGACGCTGCGGCGCCAGTCGTTGCCAGATACCGAGCATGCGCAGCCAGTGTTCGCTGCCCGGCGCAATAGCCGAGACTCGAGTGTCCATCGGTGCATCGGTGGCCAGCGGTGGCGGTACCGCCGCCTCGACCAGCGCCACCGCAAGCCCCAGTTCACCGAGCGCACAGGCGAGCGGGGTCCCCACCAATCCACCGCCCACGATGACGATATCGAAACATTCGATCGCAGAGCTCATGGGCGTCCTCCACTGACCAGGCTGCTCATCCGCGCCAGTGCCGGCATGTCGCGATCCAGCCCCATGGTGTGTAGGACGAAGCCCGTCTTGAGGCCGGGCACGAGATCCAGTCCGAGGAGACCCAGACTGCGGGCATGGCTCAGGCCGGGAAAACGACCTCCAAACAGCCGCGGCAAGGCGTCGGAAAGACCGATGATCTGATTCTGGTAGCGTTCGATGCGTTGTTCGAAGGTTTCCAGTACGTCACGGTCTCCCGGATCCTCAGCCGCCGCGAGCAGCTCGGCCAGCACGGCTGCCTCCCGCAGGGCGAGGTTGAAGCCCAGTCCGGCCACCGGATGGATGGCATGGGCCGCGTTGCCGAGCAGCACCGTGCGGCCTTCCACCATGCGGCGCGCCCGCACCAGCGCCAGCGGATAGGCCTGACGCCGCCCCACCCGTTCGAAGCGCCCCAGGCGGCGTCCGAAACGCGACGCCAACTCGCCCAGAAATACCTTATCGGACAGCTCCAGCGCCCATTGCTGCGCCAAGGCCGGGACTGTCCACACCAGAGCGCAGCGCGCATCGGTCAAGGGCAGCAAGGCGATCGGCCCCTCAGGCGTAAACCGCTCGAACGCCCGACCGTCCGGCGCAATCGCCGGCGTGACGTTCGCGATGATGGCGCTCTGGCCGTAATCGCGGCGCGTGACGCCGATGCCGAGCAGGTTGCGGACCGGCGATTCGGCCCCATCTGCCGCGACCAGCAGGCGGCTGCTGAGCTCGAATGGACCGTCCGGGCCCTCCAGGCGCACCCGCATGCGTTCGGCGTCCTGATGCGCCGCCACCAGCCGCGTCGGCGCGTGGAGGGTCAGGCCATCCTGCCGCTGCAATCGCTCGAGCAGCGCGGCAATCAGGCGATGATTCGGGATCACCTGCCCCAGCGCGTCCACACCGACCTCGCGCGCATCGAAACGGCTGACCCCAAAGCCGCCCTGCTGGGACACGTGAATGTGCCGGATGGGACTGGCATATGGCGCCAAATCGGGCCAGAGCCCCAAGGAGCGCAGGATCTGCACGGAGGCGAAGGACAGCGCGGTGCTGCGCTCATCGTAGCCGGGCTGCTCCATCTGGCCCAGTGGCTGGGCTTCGATCAATGCGATGCGCAACCCCTGAGGCGCCAGCGCCAGTGCCAGCGCGGCACCGACGAGGCCTGCTCCGACCAGAACCACATCGTGGTCAGCGCGCCCACCGCTGCGCAGCGCATGGACGCTCATGAGCGCATCACCGCCTCGACATCGGCCACCGTCTTGGCAGCGCCGTCGGTGAGCACCTCGCAACCCGTGCGCGTGACGACCACGTCATCCTCGATGCGCACACCGATGTTCCAGAAGCGCTCATCGAGATCCTCGGCCGCGCGCAGGTAAAGACCGGGCTCGACGGTGAGCACCATGCCCGGCTCCAGCACGCGCCACTGCCCGTCGATCTTGTAGTCACCGACATCATGCACATCCAGTCCTAGCCAATGACCCGTGCGATGCATGTAATAGCGACGGTAGCTCTGCGCGACCAGCACGTCCTCGAGTGTGCCCTGCAAAATGCCCAGATCGAGCAATCCCTCGCTGAGCACGCGCACCGCCGCCTCGTGCGGGGCGTTCCAGTCGGCGCCGGGGCGAACCGTGGCGATGGCCGCGGCCTGAGCGGCCAGCACCATTTCATAGATCTCGCGCTGCGGCCCGCTAAACCGGCCATCGACCGGAAAAGTGCGCGTGACGTCCGCGGCATAACCGTTGAGCTCGGCACCGGCATCGACCAGCACCAGATCGCCCTTTTTGAGCACCGCGGCGTTTTCCACATAGTGGAGGATGCAGGCATTGCCGCCGCCGCCGACGATGGGTGGATAAGCATGCACGGCGCCATGACGCATGAATTCATGGCTGTATTCGGCCGCCAGTGCGTATTCGCGCCAGCCGGGCCGACAGCGGGCCATGCCGCGCTGATGCGCAGCGCTGGTGATCGCTGCGGCCTGACGCATGACGGCGAGCTCGGCGCGCCCCTTGAACAGCCGCATCTCGTGGAGATGGTGTTCCAGCGAAACGATTTCCCAAGGCGCCCGGACACCGGAACGGGACTGTTCCCGCAGGCGCTGCACCCAACCTATGACTCGCTCATCAAATGCCGCATTCCGTCCCAACGTGTAGTGGATGCGCGAGCGTCCCTCCATGAGGCCAGGCAAGATGTCATCGATGTCATCGATCGGAAAGGCATCGTCAGCACCGTATTGCTCGACAGCGCCTTCCGGCCCCGCACGCAGCCCGTCCCACTGCTCCCGCTCGGGGTTGCGCTCACGGCAGAACAGTAGGTATTCGCCTTGCGGGCGGCCCGGTATCAGCACCGCCACGGCTTCTGGCTCTGGGAACGCCGTCAGATAGAGAAAGTCGCTATCTTGGCGAAAGGGATAGTGGGTATCGCGATTGCGCGTCCGCTCCACCGCCGCGGGCAAGATGGCGATGCCGTGCTCACCGATGATCTGCATCAGTCGCCGCCGACGCCGTGCCGTTTCTTTCGTCATTGGCGGCGACCTCCCGCATCGCCATGCAACGGGGCTTCGCCATAGATCAGCACCACGCCCATGCGCACGTATTCGACAAGCTCCGCATACGCCCCCTCATCATCCTCATCTTCCAGCCCACCGCCCCGCAGGCGCGCGATCTCGGCGAAATCCGCGATCACCTCCCGCACGACCGCTGGGGCGGTTGACCAAGTAGCTCCTGCCTCGACGACACCGACCAAAAATCCCTGCGTCCACTCGGCCAGTGCCGTGACCCGCGTATCCAGTGCGACTGAATCGTCCGGCAGCAGCAGTTCGAAATCGAATTCCATACCACTCAGTGCTGCATGGCTACGCTCCGCGATCGCCTGCACCATGGCCATGAGGCTCGCATCCAGCCTATCGTCCGCGTCGCGGGCCCAAGCACGAAGGTATGCGTCGAGCGGCTCGACCGATCTATGAGCGCACAGCAGCCCACAGATCTGACCATGCCACTCGGCCGGAGACGACAGCCCGGAGCATGACGACTGCGCAACCGCCAACGATGCGTAATCCAAGGCCTTTCCCATCTCGCGCCTTCCTCTACCGTGCCCGGCCGTTTGCCCCCTCATCGGGAGCGCTCTATAGTCTAACCGTTCGGCCGGTATTGCTCTTCTTCGGGACACCAGATGAGCCAAGCAGCTTTCGATCGTCTGCACGCCGAGGTGCTGGATCTGATCCAGCAAGTCGAGACCCTGCGCAGGGAACGGGCTGCTCTCCGGGCCCGTCTCGATCAGCTCATGAACGAGCGCGCTCAGTTGCTGCAAAAGAACGAACTGGCCTGCAGTCGCCTGGAGGGTATCGTAAATCGCCTGAAAGCCATGGAAGGGGACACCGAATGAGCGATCCGGCCATCGAGCGCACCACGGTCACCATCCAGCTACTCGACCGCAGCTATCAGGTCTCCTGTTCAGCTGCCGAGCGGCCGCTACTGCTCGCCTCGGCGGAACTGGTCGAGCTGAAAATGCAACAAATCCGCGCCAACGGAAAAGTCATGGGCCTGGAACGCATGCTGGTCATGACAGCGCTCAACCTTGCGCAGGAGCTCCTGCAGCGTCAGCAAGCCGAAGCCGCATCAGCCGATCTCGAACGATGCCTGAATGATCTGAGCGAAAAGATTCGGCTTGTACTGAACGACCCGGATTGCTGATGTCTTGCATCTGCAGAAGATCGCATCCAAACTAGTGCCGCGACGTCTCCTGCGGTGTTCGAGGGCTACCCAGGGTACCCTTGAGCCTAAACGCAAACCCAGGGCCGAACGCCTTGATGCCCTTGTGCAGGTCCGCTTCACGGCGGAAAGCCTTCAGGCCTCATCGTTCCGCCCACTTGAACCTTATGGTTCAAGGTCACGGGCTGCCACGGCACAGGCGGGAGGCGTCCTCGTTCCTGCCCAGCTTCTCCACCCGCGCACCAAGCACCTTGAACAGCGCTAGCCACCAGGATCCAAGGCGCGAAATGCGAGCCAGCTTGCGCAAACAGCGGCGCGACTTGTCGGTGGCGCTGCACCGGCAATGGGACCGGCGCATCCTCGCTCGCCTCGTCCGCCTGCCGGCCTGGCGCGCAGCGCGCACCCTTGCCCTTTACCTCCCCACAGACGGCGAAGTCGATCCCCGTGCTTTGATCATGCTGGCCGATCGGCTGGGCAAAACGATCGTGCTGCCACGACTCCATCGGCAAAAGCCGTTCCACATGGACTTCGTGGTCTACCGGCCCGGCCTGGCCCTGCAGCGCAATCGCTTCGGTATTCCAGAGCCCTGCGGCCCTGTGGTACGCGCCCCGATCGGCATCGATCTCGTCATCCTGCCGCTGGTGGGATTCGATCCACACGGCAATCGCCTCGGCATGGGCAGCGGCTACTACGATCGCCGCTTTGCCTTCACCCGCCGCCGGGCGGGGCTGCGACCCAAACTGATCGGTCTCGCCTATGGCTTTCAGCGCGTTCCGGCTCTGGATGCCCAGCCGTGGGACGTTCCGCTCCATGGTGTGGTCACCGAGCGCGGCTGGCGGCGCGCGCGACCTTGCGTTGAGGACTCTCCATGACCGGTCACTGGCTCATGAAAACCGAACCCAGCACGTTCTCCATCGACGACCTGCGCCGCCGTGGCCGCGAACCCTGGGATGGTGTACGCAACTACCAGGCACGCAACATGATGCGTGACCAGATGCGCGTCGGTGACGGCGTTCTCATCTATCACTCCAATTGCGACGTCCCGGCCATCGTGGGAGTCGCCCGCGTGGCCAGCGACCCCTATCCAGACCCCAGCGCGCTCGATCCGGGATCGCGCTACTTCGACCCGGCAAGCGCCCCCGACAGGCCACGCTGGTATCTGGTGGACGTCGCCTACGAAAGCCATCTGCCGCGACCGCTTGCGCTCGCGGAATTGCGCGGCCGCCCCGAACTCGACGGGCTGATCCTGCTCAAGCGCGGCACCCGATTGTCCGTCATGCCGGTGAGCGCCACGCATTGGGCGACATTGCTCGAACTGGCCGGATACCCCGTCGTCTGATGGTGCCACAACGAACAGTGCGGCGTAGAATGTGCGCCACTGAGGGGCAGACCTTGCCCCGCCACCAGCTCAGCGCATTGAAAAATAAAGACCCTCTTTCCGGCGCGATCGTTGCTTTCCCCATCATTGCCGCTTTGCGGCTTGCTCGAGGTCTTGGGAGGAATCCATGATCATCCGCCTGCAATCGGCGAGTCTGAATCATTTTCTGTTGAAGCTCAGCGGAGAATTGCCAGTGCATGTCGGCGAAAAACGGGAAACCGCGCGACTGTTCGAAGAACACCGGGAAGCCATTGGCGCCCTGATGTCCGAGATCACCCAGCCATTGCACCGCCTGGGCGGAACCCTGCAGGACGATGACGAAATCCTGATCCAGGTGATGCGCGACCTCGTCACCCGCTACCCCTTCATCGAACTGCTCTACAGCCTCGACGAGAACGGCATCCAACGCAGCGAAAACATTTCGGTCGACCGCAACCTGAGCGTCCAGAAAGGTTCCAATCAGCGCGGCAAGGACCGCAGCACCCGCCCCTACTACCAGCAGGCCAAATCCCGCTCCAACCTCGTGATCACCGAGCCCTATATTTCCATGGCCACCTGTGATTACTGCATTTCAGCCGCGCGTCCCTGGTTCACGGCACAAGGCCAGATCGGCGGTTACGCCGTCATCGATGTCCGCTTCCAGGCGCTGCTCGAGTTCCTCCGTAACCGCGCACAACATCGCCGGCGAGGACTGCTCTGGGGAATTGGGCTGGGTGGGCTCGGCTTCGTGCTGAGCCTGATGGCATTGTTTCTGCTTTGAACGACAGTGGTCACCGCACCGCTGACGCGCTAGTATGGCGCTGCCCTTCCCGGCCGCCCGAGGTCTAGCATGGACACCGACTCCCTCAAGCGTGCCGTTGCCGTCGCCGCAGCGGCGCGCGTTCCCGAAAGAATCACGCTGGGCGTAGGCAGCGGCAGCACCGTCGATGCCTTTATCGATGCCCTGGCCGAGCGACGCATCAGACTCACGGCCACCGTCGCCGCGTCAGATGCCAGCGCGGCGCGGCTACGCGCGCGCGGTTTCGAGGTCATCGACCTCAATCAGGCCGACGAGATCCCGCTCTATGTGGATGGCGCCGACGAGATCGACGCCAAGCGCCATCTCACCAAAGGTGGCGGTGCGGCGCTGACGCGGGAAAAGATCATCGCCGCGGCCAGCCGCCACTTCTTGTGCATCGCCGATGACCGCAAACTTGTCGATCGCCTCGGTCGTTTCCCTTTGCCCGTGGAAGTCATTCCCATGGCGCGCAGCTTCGTGGCACGCCAACTGGTCAAACGCGGAGGGCGTCCCAAGTGGCGGGAAGGTGTGGTAACTGACAACGGCAACCTGATTCTAGATGTGAGCGGCCTGCTCATCGATGATCCCGTCGCCTGGGAGAGGGATCTCAACGACATCCCCGGTATCGTCACGGTCGGGCTGTTTGCCATGCGTCCGGCCGACGAAGTGCTCCTTTCCGGGCCTCAGGGATTGCGCACGCTGTAGGTGGCGAACGGCGTCACGTCGGCTCGATATGCCTGATTTGGCGCCGCACGGCCCCGAAGGCGCCGATACCGCCCAAGCCCATCCCAATCAGGATCAGTAACGCCGTGTCGGCAAATCCGAGCCCGTGCAGCCGGGCTTCGGTCTGGTAAAGCGCGGCAAGACGGGCGACGGGCCCGCTCATGATCCATACGGCCACCTGAACCACGACCCACGCCATCAAGGCGCCAAACAGCCCGTAGGCCAAGCCGGTGTAGAGGAAAGGGCGCTGGATGAAGGCATCGGTTCCGCCGACCAACTTGGTGATCTCGATCTCGCTGCGCCGGCTGTAAACTTCCATGCGGATGGCGTGACCGATCACCATCATCACCGCCAGCGCGAAAAGCAGGCCCATGAGGCGTGCAAGCCGTCTGACCAGCGCGGCGATGGCTTGAAGCCGCTCCAGCCACTCACGATCGAGTTGCACCCGCTCCACGATGGGGCTCTGCTGGAGTTCGCCGATCAGGGCATTGAGATCCGCATCGCGCGCCGAACGCGGCCGCAACACCGCAACGATGGGCAAGGGATTAGTGTCCAGCGCGCCGATCACCGCGTCGAATCCGGGCATTGACCTGAGCTCGGCCAATGCCACCTCGGGCAGAATCAGGTCGGCCCGAGCGACGCCCGGGAGCTGCACCCACGCATCGATCTGTGCGCGGGCGCCCTCCAACGGGGTATCCATTCGAAAAAAAATAGATACCTGGGTATCGGCGCGCCAGTCCGGCAACAGGCGTTGGACATTGCTGGAAAGAACGTACAGGACGGTCGGCAACGACATCGTCAACCCAATGACCAGCGTCGTCAACAGGCTGATCTGACGCATTCGAAGCAGACGAATCCCGACTGCAGAGGCCGACCAGAGATGCGTCTGCACATAGGCGCGTATCCGAGCGCGGGCAGAGACCCGCCGCCGCGCCGTCACGGCTAGCGTTGTCGGCCTCGTGCCCCGCAACCGCCTGTTAGCCGGCGTTCTGGAGTGCTTCATCGGCATGACTCAGTTCACCGTCTTCGAGAACCAGCATGGGCTTGTTCAGGCTGCGGATCAGCGCCAGGTCATGCGATGCCACCAGTACCGTCGTCCCAGCGGCGTTGAGCCGTCGAAACAAGTCCATGATGTCGCGCGACAAGGCAGGGTCAAGGTTGCCTGTCGGCTCGTCCGCGAGCAGCAGTTCCGGCTTGGCCACGATCGCGCGGGCGATACCTACCCGCTGCTGCTCGCCACCCGAGAGAGTGGGCGGGAAAGCCTGTTCCCGATGCAACAGGCTGACCTGGTCCAGCGCTGCGCGCACGCGTCGCGCCAGTTCCTCCCCGGGCGTCCAGCCCGCGACCACGAGCGGCAACGCCACGTTGTCGAAGACGGTTCGGTCCGCTAGCAATCGATGGTCCTGAAAGATCAGTCCCACACGCCGCCGATGCCGTGGAATCTGGCGGCGCGACAGATGCGCCAGTTGGTCGCCGCAGACCTGAACCTGTCCGCGGCTGGGCCGCTCGAGCAAAGCGATCAGCCGCAGCAGCGTGCTCTTTCCGGCGCCCGAACGCCCGGTGAGAAAGGCCATTTGTCCGCGCGGCAGAGCGAAGCTCACGTCTTTCAATGCGTCGCCGCCGTGTGCATAGCGCTTGCTGACCGAGGCAAACCGGACGATCGGCGAATTCGAGACCGGCTGAAGATCAAGCTGCGCCGGCATTCAATCCGACCCGCCTGTTTGCTCGAGTCCCAGCAGCGCGCCAACAAAATCCCGCGCCACGAAGGGCTGTAGATCTTCGATGCCCTCGCCAACCCCGATGAAACGGATCGGCACCCCCAGCTTCTGGGCGATAGCAAACAGCATGCCGCCCTTGGCGGTGCCGTCCAGCTTGGTGATCGCAACCCCGGTCAGACCGATCGCCTGATGGAATTGCTGGGCTTGATTGAGTGCATTCTGTCCGGTCCCACCATCGACAACCAATAGCACCTCGTGAGGTGCATGGGGGTCGAGCTTGGCCAGCACGCGTTTGATCTTGGCCAGCTCCTGCATGAGATTGGACTGCGTATGCAAGCGACCTGCGGTGTCGGCGATGACCACATCCGCCCCGCGCGCCTGACCGGCAGCCACCGCGTCGTAGATCACCGAGGCGCTGTCCGCGCCGGTGTGCTGCGCCACCACCGGCACATCGTTGCGCGCCCCCCAGGTCTGAAGTTGCTCGACCGCTGCCGCACGGAAGGTGTCGCCCGCCGCCAGCATCACTTTGCGCCCCTCGGCCTTGAGCCGCTTCGCCAGCTTGCCGATGGTCGTGGTCTTGCCGGCGCCGTTGATGCCCACCACCAGAATGACGAAGGGTTTGGCGTCCGCCGCGATCTGCAAAGGCTGCTCGCACGGTGCGAGCAGCGCCGTCATATCCTCGGCCAGCGCGGTGCGCACCAGCTCGGGTGTCACCAGATCCTTGCGTCCCAGCCGCTTGGTCAGTCCATCCAGAATACGGCGCGTAGCATCAAGCCCGACGTCGGCCATGAGCAGCCGCGTTTCCAGATCCTCCAGCAAGTCATCGTCGAGACGCTTACCGCCCAGAAACAGGCTGCCCAGACCATCGACCAGTCCAGCGCGGGTCTTGCTCAAGCCGGCCCGGATCCGGCCCAGCCACCCGATCCGAGGCACGACTGCCTCAGCAGTCGGTTCCGGCGCCTCGGGCGTCTCCAAGCGTTCTTTTGCAGCCGGGATGGCCTCGGGCGGCAACGGTTGCAAAGCCGGGGCTGGCGCTTCTGATGGCCGTTCGACGGGCGCCGGGGCAAGCCCGGCTGGCGGCGCCACAGGTTCGGGTACTGGCCTTGGCTCGACCGGCGCAGCCGGAGGAGCCGCTGCAGCCTCGGGCTGCGCCTCCTCCCGTGCGGGCGCCGGCAGCGGCGCTTCAGCGGGACGGGAAGGGAGCGGCGTGGTCGGCTGCCGGATTTCCGGCAGGGCCGTGGTATCGGGCGCTGCGGGAACGATGCGGCGCGAACGCCGGCGCCGCGCGACGAGCGCCACGGCCACCACGGCGACCGTCACTGCAACGAGGAGCGCAACGGCCAGCAGGGCGCCCTGCTCGTCGCCCAGCCAAGGCATCCACACGACCAACTGGGCCAGCCACGCCTGCAACTGCACCATCACCTGCTCCACGCCTGCCTCCCGCTGATCGATCGGCGCCCATCGGAACGCCCGCTTCGGCCGGCTATGCTACCACCCGCCCCGATAGCCCGGTAGGAACGCGCACCTCGCTTGGGTAGACTGACGCAGGTCCGCCTCAGCCCACCGGATGTGACGCCACCTCGATTCATAAGAACACGGAGACATCGTACCCATGAAGCCCGAAACCTTGGCGATCCATGCTGGCTATACGCCCGAACCCACCACGCACGCCGTCGCGGTGCCGGTATACCAGACGACGTCCTATGCCTTCGACGACACCCAGCATGGCGCGGATCTGTTCGATCTCAAGGTGCCGGGCAACATCTACACGCGCATCATGAATCCCACGACGGCCGTACTGGAAGCACGTGTCGCGGCGCTGGAAGGCGGCGTCGGCGCGCTCGCCGTCGCCTCAGGCATGGCGGCCATCACCTACGCCATCCAGACCTTGGCGACGGCCGGGGACAACATCGTCAGCACCGCCAAGCTCTACGGCGGGACTTACAATCTGTTTGCCCATACCCTGCCGCAGCTCGGCATCGCGGTGCGCCTGCTCGGCAACGAGGATTTCGACGGCATCGCAGCGGCCATCGACGAGCGCACGCGCGCGCTGTTCTGCGAGTCGATCGGCAATCCCTCGGGGGAAATCGCCGACATCGCCCGCCTGGCCGCGATCGCCCACGCCCACGGCATCCCGCTCATCGTCGACAACACAGTCGCCACGCCCTGCCTGCTGCGTCCCTTCGATCATGGCGCGGACATCGTGGTGCATTCGCTCACCAAGTACATGGGGGGGCACGGCACCACCATGGGCGGCCTGGTGGTGGATTCGGGGCGTTTCCCGTGGGCCGAGCACGCCGAACGCTTTCCCATGATGGTGCGGCCCGATCCATCCTATCACGGCGTGGTCTACACCGACGCCTTCGGACCGGCCGCCTACATCAGCCGCTGCCGCGTCGTGCCCCTGCGCAACATGGGCGCCGCCCTATCGCCCTTCAACGCCTTCCTGCTGCTCCAGGGCATCGAGACCCTGCCGCTGCGCATGGAGCGGCATTGCGCCAACGCGCTCGCCGTCGCCCAGTTCCTGCATCGGCATCCCCAAGTGAGCTGGGTCAAGTACGCCGGCCTTCCCGACAGCCCCCAGCATGCCCGCGCCAGGCATTATCTGGGCGGTCAGGCCTCCGGTATCCTGAGCTTCGGTATCCGCGGCGGGGCGGCAGCCGGCGCCCGCTTCATCGACGCCCTGCAGCTCGTCGTGCGGCTGGTCAACATCGGCGACGCCAAGTCCCTGGCCTGCCATCCGGCCACCACGACCCATCGCCAGCTCGGCCCCGGCGAACTCGAGGCGGCCGGCGTCACCGCCGACATGGTGCGGCTATCGGTCGGCCTTGAGCACATCGACGACATCCTCGCCGACATCACGCAAGCCTTGGCCAAGGCCGCCGAGTCATGATCCTGCAGGGCTGGCTCGCGCTGATGCTCGCCATCGGCTTCGAAATCGCCGGCACCACGGCGATGAAGCTCTCGGAGGGGCTGAGCCGACTGGGCCCCACCCTGACGATGTTCGTCTGTTACCTGCTGGCCTTCACGGCGCTGGCCCGCGCCTTGCGCACGCTGGAGGTGGGCATGGCCTACGCGATCTGGTCCGCCGTGGGAACGGCTGTCATTGCGGGCATCGGTGTCGTCTGGTTCGGGGAATCGTGGAACGCACTCAAGGGATTGAGTCTCGGCCTCATCGTCGCGGGCGTGGTCGGACTGCATCTGGCCGGCAGCACCTGAGCATGGCCCCCGCGAAGCGCAACCAGATCCGCCTCATCGCGGGCCAGTGGCGCGGCCGCCGGCTGGCTTTTCCACCAGCACCGGGCCTGCGGCCCACGCCGGACCGTGTGCGCGAAACACTATTCAACTGGCTGGCGCCCGACCTGCCTGGGGCACGCTGCCTCGATCTCTTTGCCGGCAGCGGCGCGCTGGGACTGGAAGCGCGCTCGCGCGGGGCCCGGGAGGTGATGCTGGTGGATCGCAACCCGCACGTCATCGATCATCTGCGTGGCGAACTCACGCGGATCGGCATGGACGGCGTGTCCTGCCAGCGTGCCGCGGCACTGAACTGGCTCGCCGGCAACGAGCGTCCGTTCGATATCGTCTTCGTCGATCCCCCATTCGCGGACGCGCTCTGGGAAACGGTACTCGCTGCGCTGGACCGGACCGGCGCCGTCCGCCCCGGCGGCAAGGTGTATGTGGAGATGCCGCGCGGCCGGGATCCGATCCTGCCGGCCGGATGGTCGGTCTGGCGGGAAGGGCGAGCGGGAGAACTCCACTACAGGTTGCTGCAAACGACCGAGGCGCCCGACGCAACGTCGGCGGCGCCCGGCGAGATTTCTCGGTAAACCATGGGTTAGCATGAGGCTGTCCGCAGCCTCCACCCCCGTCTCAATAAAGGACCGTCTATGGCGCTCGCCCTGTATCCCGGCAC
Source organism: Candidatus Acidiferrales bacterium (assembly GCA_035573755.1). GTDB lineage: Bacteria > Pseudomonadota > Gammaproteobacteria > UBA5335 > UBA5335 > Macondimonas. The sequence continues at coordinate 48,547 of DATLZY010000005.1, read as the reverse complement.
CTTCGATCCCATCACCCGCGGCCATGTGGATCTGGCCGAACGGGCGGCCCGGCTGTTCGACCGCCTGATCCTCGCCGTAGCCGACAATCCCGGCAAGAAGCCCCTGTTCAGCAAGGAAGAGCGGGTGGCCATGTCCTGCGGCGCGCTGGCGCACCTGCCCAACGTCGAGGTGGTGTCCTTTTCGGGGTTGACCGTCGACTATGCCCGGGAGCACGGCGTCGACGTCATTCTGCGGGGGCTGCGGGCCGTCTCGGATTTCGAACATGAATTCCAGCTCGCCGGCATGAACCGTCACCTCGCGCCCACGGTGGAAACGATGTTTCTCGCCCCGTCGGAACACTACACCTATCTTTCCTCGACGCTGGTGCGGGAGATCGCCGCCTTCCAGGGCGACGTGAGCAGCTTCGTGACGCCCAACGTGGCTGCCGAACTGCACAAACGCTTCGGTCCGAAGCGGGATCAGGCGTGACTGAACGCTGTCTGCGGCCGGCACGCCGCTTTGCGGCCGCGCTGCTACTGATCCTGACATTCTGTGCGGCCGCCTGCAGCGCTGCAGGTCCCGGACGCGCTGCCATCGCGACGGCGCACCCCGCCGCGACCGCCGCCGGTTTCGCCATTCTGGCACAGGGCGGCAACGCCTTCGATGCCGCCGTAGCGATCAGTGCCGCCTTGGCTGTCGTGGAGCCGGCCGGGTCCGGCTTGGGCGGCGGCGGCTTCTGGCTGCTGTATCGGGCGAGCGACGAGCGCACTGTCATGGTGGACGGGCGAGAGCGCGCGCCGCTGGCGGCCACGGCTGATCTCTATCTGGATGAAACAGGCGTGTTTCAGGCGCGGCGCGCCCAAGACGGTGCGCTGGCGGCGGCCATCCCGGGTCAGCCTGCAGCCTTGGTCCACCTGGCATCACACTACGGTCGCCTGCCTCTGACCACATCGCTCGCACCGGCCATACGTCTGGCCAGCGAAGGCTTTACCGTCGGACGGGAATATGCTCTCCTGGCCAGCTATCGTCTACCTGCCCTGCTGGCATCCCCCGCCGCGCGGCGAACGTTCCTGGCAGCTGGCATCGCGCCGGTTCCCGGTTGGCGCTTGCGTCAGCCTGAGTTAGCGAAAACCCTGCAGATGCTCGCAGCCCGTGGCCACGACGGTTTCTATCGCGGCCCGATCGCGCAGCGTCTTGTGAGCGGCGTGCGTCAGGCCGGCGGCATCTGGACCGCAGAGGACCTGGCGAACTACCAGGTCGTGGAGCGCGCGCCGATCACCTTCACCTATCGGGACATGCGGGTCACCTCTGCCGCCCCGCCCTCCTCGGGCGGCGTGGTGCTGGCAGAGGCACTGCAGATGCTTGCAGATGTCGATCTGACGGCCCAATCCGCAGCTGAGCGCGTTCACTGGATCACGGAGGCGATGCGCCGCGCCTACCGCGATCGCGCCCGCTATCTCGGCGATCCGGATTTCGTCGACCTGCCGCTCGCGCAGTTGCTGGACCCTGACTACGCCGCATCGCTGCGCGCAGACATCGACCCCGACCGCGCCACGCCGAGCGCTACCATCGCATCCGACGGCCCACCCACTCTCGACCAGCACACCACGCATTTCTCGGTGATCGATGCCGATGGCAACCGGGTCGCGGCGACGCTCTCGCTCAACACGCCGTTCGGCTCGGCCTTCATGCCGCCGGGAACAGGCGTCGTGCTCAACAATGAAATGGACGATTTCGCCGGCGCGCCGGGCGCGCCCAATGCCTACGGGCTGGTGGGAAGTCGGGCCAATGCCATCGCGCCGGGCAAACGGCCGCTCTCGAGCATGTCGCCCACATTTCTCGAGCAAGGCGATCGCATCGCCATCCTCGGCACCCCCGGGGGCAGCCGCATCATCAGCATGGTGTTGCTGGCCAGCCTCGCATTCGCCGAGGGCGCCGACGCCGAGACGATGGCCGCCCTGCCTCGCTATCACCATCAGTACCTGCCGGACCGGCTCTTTCATGAATCCAACGCCTTCAATGCTGAAATGGTGCGGACACTGGAATCCAAAGGCCATCGGCTGGAGCAGGTCTCCCGCCGCTATGGCAACATGCAGGTCATCATCTGGGATCGGCGCGCCGATACATTGACGGCGGCCTCCGATCCACGTGGCGAAGGTCAGGCACGCGTGGAAGCGTCGCGTCCGCTCAACAATACACGCACCGCCGTCGGTCGCTAGCGCGCCACGTTCAGCCCAAGACCGATCAGCAACCCCGAGAGCATGGCCGCTGCGAGGACGCCCGCGACCCGCATGCCCACGGCTCGACCGCCCAAGACAAGCGCAAACCCCATCTTGACCATGGTGTTGGATGTTGCAGCCAACAGGATCCCCAGCAGGACCGTCGGGATGGCAAGCCCCTCCTGCCCCATGCGCGCAAGCGACAGCGTAATGGCATCGACATCCGAAAGACCGGACAGCACCGCGAGCCCGTACAGACCCGGATCGCCCCATCGGGTCCTGATCCATTCGGCGACCAACAAGACACCGAGCAGCAGGGCGGCAAACCGGATGGCCATGCGCAGCTGGAAAGGATTGCTCAGCGTCAGGGGCGGATTGTCGATGCGCTGGTGCTGCCTCCACCAGATCCACATCGCCCCTGTATAGCTCATCCCTGCCATCACGCCCAGCGGCAGTGCCAGCGCCCGAACGAGAGGCGGGTGCACGACACCGGCGACCAGCAGGATGCGCGGGAACATGGTGCCGCAAGCCACCAGGATGCCGGCTGCAAGTGTCGGGCTCCAGTCCGGCTCGCTGCGCGCGATCCGGGCGAGGCTCCAGGTCACCGCCGTGGACGAACTCAAGCCCCCGAACAAGCCAGTCAGCAGGATGCCGCGGTCGGCTCCGAGCAGCTTGACGGCAAAGTAACCGGCAAACGAGATGCTGGCGATCAGCACCACCATCATCCAGATCCGATGCGGATTGAAGATGCCGGCGGGACCGTAACCCGCATTGGGCAGGACCGGCAGCAAGACCACCGAAATCAACAGCAAGTTCAGCGTAGCACGCAGTTCGCTCGCCTGGAGCCGTGCCACTCCGGTGTGCAAGATCGGTTTGAGGTTGAGCAGCATCGTCGTGACGACCGCTCCGGCAGCGGCCAGGGCCAACTCGCCCAGCCCAGCCAGTGCGCCCAGCCCCACAGTCACCAGTGCCGCCACCGTGGTGGTGGCGCTCGCGGTGCCATCGGCGCGAAACCGCAGCAGGTAGCCGCCCGCCATGATTAGGGCGACGGACAGGAAGATCGCCGCCGCGACACTGCTGCCCAATGGACGGCCCAGCAAGCTGGCAACGCCGCCGAGAAGTCCCAGTAGGCCGAAAGTACGCAGCCCTGCGATGCGCTCGCCTTCCGGGAGCGCGCGTGTCTGCCAGCCTCGCTCCAGACCGATCAGCAAGCCCACGGCCAATGCCATGGCCAGGTAACCGAATGATTGCTGTGGCAAGGGGACGCCTCGGAGTAGGGTGGTCCGATCGTTATAAGAACACGGACGGCGCAATGCAAACTGCACGCCGATGAAAACAGGACAGGGGCCTCTCGGCCCCTGTCGCGGTATGAGACCTTGCAGCGGAATCAGGGCGTCGGCATCGTCCAACTAAAGCTAAACCCCTTGGACTTGTCCCGGCCGCCATCGAAGTTGAACGCAGCGCCCGTGTCGGGATTGGAATAGCCCAGCGTTCTGAACTTGCTCTTGGACGGGCCGACCGAGAACGTGCCGCCGGTGGCATCCATGGACAGGGACAAGCCCTTGTCCTTGGTCTTGCCGATATCGAGCGTCAGGGCCTGGCCGCTGATCCCCGCCAGCTCGCTGTAGGAAATGGCGGTCATGTCCGCCTGGGCGGCCAGCGGCAACACACCGAAGAGGATCGAAAAAGCACCGATTTTCATATTCTTGTTCATGATGGTTTCCTGTTGTTTGTTTCGACACGTCGGCTCGTCTTGCTCGGGCGCGGCGGAAGCCCAACCGGATGCAGGACTTCATGCAGGGTATCGGCCGGCTCCTGGTGAGCTTGAGCACAAAAAAAGGCGCCGCAATCTGCGGCGCCCTTTGCGTCAATTCCGCGCGGACCAAGTCAGCCTTCGATCGGCTTCGGTTCCAGCGTCGTCAACTCGCGGATGCGCTGCAGGATCTGCACCATGAAGCCGCCGATGCCGAACAGCCCCCAGCCCAGCACCACGAAGCCCCAGTGGATCGGCGCAGCAAACAGTTCCTCGGCGTAAAAGAAAGTATGGCCCCACTCGTTCAGCCCCAGATTGGGCATGATCAGGACCGGCGCACAGACCACCAGCGCCAGGGGAATCGACACCCGGTTGCTGAAATAGGGCATGCGGGTATGGATCAGGATGAAGCCCAGGATGGCCCCGACCGCCCCCAAGGGAATGGCGAAATAGAACAGCCCGATGTGGGTTGGCGTGAAGTCGGTGTCGCGGATGGTCACTTGATGCCAGGCCGCATCGGCCTCCACATAGACGCCGAGAATCGCCACGAGGATCACGCTCCCCACGGCCATGAAGGCGAGGATGGCGTAATAGATCGACAACTCGCGCTGGGGCGACATCACGATCTGCGCGGGCCGCGTGAACCACAGCAAAGGCACGCCCACCAGACCAATCAAGGTGATGAGGATGCCTTGGGCATACAGCAGGTTCATCCAATAGGTCTGGAAATCCTGCTCGAAGTAATCGAGCCCGACGGAAAAGGAAAAGACCTGCTGGTACCAGCGGTAGAGGCCGAAGACCAAGGCCGCTGCCGCAACGCCCACCACCGCGGCCGTCCAAGGCATGCGCGGCGGACGGGACTCGTCCTGCAGCAGGCCCAGCGCGCCGAGCAGGCGCTGCACGAGCGTCTGCGGCGCGACGGGTAGTGTCTGGGGTTTGGTCACGGCGTTCATGGCGCGGCTCCTGTGAGTGGACGGATGATCACGATGGTCTGTGATCATCATCCCTACCAGACCGGAGTTACGCCATGACATGGATCAACGGGCCGTCCCCTGCGGCTCCGCCGTCAGAAGCGGATCAGCGCCGAACCCCAGGTGAAGCCGCCGCCAAAGGCCTCAAGCAACAGTAACTGCCCCCGCTGGATGCGACCGTCGCGTACGGCCGCGTCCAGTGCCAGCGGAATGGAAGCCGTGGATGTATTGCCGTGACGATCGACGGTCACGACGACCTGATTCATCGACAGGCCGAGCCGGCGGGCCGTGGCCTGAATGATGCGGACATTGGCCTGGTGTGGAATCAGCCAGTCCACCTCGGACTTGTCGTGACCGAAGCGGCTCAGGCATTCCTCGACACTCTGTCCGAGCGTCGCGACCGCCACCTTGAACACTTCACTGCCGCGCATCTGGAGATGGACGTTCTCGAGATTGCGGAAATCCCGGCCCACGCCACCCGGAAACTCCAGCAATTCACGATAACGACCATCGGCATGAAGCAAGGTCCCAATGATACCCGGTTCGCTCGTCGCCTCGAGAATCACCGCACCGGCGCCGTCACCGAACAGCACACAGGTGGTTCGGTCATTCCAGTCCACCAGACGGGACATCATTTCTGCGCCCACCACCAGCACCCGGCGGGCGTCTCCAGTACGAACGAACTTGTCGGCCACGCTCAGGGCGTAGATGAAACCGCTGCAGGCGGCTTCGAGACTGAAGGCGCCGATTCCGGCGATACCGAGCCGCTCCTGCAGCATGGTGGCGCAGTTGGGGAAGATCTGATCCGGTGTCGTCGTGCCCACGATGATGAGATCGAGATCCTCGGGCGCAAGCCCACCCGCAGCGAGCGCCCGCCGGGCCGCCTGCTCGGCCATCATGCTGACCGTTTCGTCGGCGGCACTGATGTGGCGCTCCGATATACCAGTCCGTTCGCGGATCCAGGCATCGCTGGTGTCCAGCCGGGCTTCCAAGTCGGCATTGGTAACGACCTGGCGCGGCAGGTAACTGCCCGTAGCAATGATGCGCGAATAAACGGGCTTCACGGTTCTTCCCCATGCACGCGTCCTTGCAGCGCCGACCCGACCAGATGGGCGATGCGGTCGGGAACCGACATGCGCGCCGCATTCATGCCCAGCCGGATCGCGTTGGCAAAAGCCAATTCGTCGGCGCCGCCATGGCTCTTGATGACGACGCCCTGCAAACCGAGCAGGCTGGCGCCGTTGTAGAGGCGTGGATCCATGCGACCCTTGATGGCCTTGAGGACCGGCAGCGAGATCAGACCCGCCAGTTTGGTGAGCAGATTGCGGCCGTACTCCTGCCGGATATATTCGCTCAACATGTGCGCCAGCCCTTCGCTGGTCTTGAGCGCGACATTGCCCACGAAGCCGTCACAGACCACGACATCGACCTTCCCCCCGTAGATGTCATTCCCTTCGACGAAGCCGCAGTAGTTGATCGATGGATCCGCCTGCAGCAGGCGTGCGGCCTGCTTGACGGATTCCACACCCTTGATCTCCTCCACGCCGATGTTCAGCAGGCCGACTTTGGGACGGTCGACATGATCGACCGCCTGCACCATGACCGACCCCATGACGGCGAACTGGTGGAGCTGTTCCGCCGTGCAGTCGGCATTCGCGCCCAGATCGAGCACATAGGTGTGTCCACGGACGGTCGGCAGCGCGGAGATGATGGCCGGGCGATCGACCCCCGGCAGGGTCTTCAGGACGAAGCGGGCCGTCGCCATGAGCGCGCCGGTGTTGCCCGCGCTGACCATGACCGAGCAATGCCCCGCCTTGAGCAGGTCGAGGGCGACCCGCATGGAGGAGTCTTTCTTGTTGCGCAGCGCCTTGGACGGCGCTTCGTTCATCTCCACCACCTGCATTGCGGGATGGATCGAGAGGCGGCGCGGCGAGCCGGCCCGCCGCCGTGACAACTCCGCTTCCAGGGCTGCCGGCTGCCCCACCAGCGTCAGATGGAGGTCTTCGTATTCCGACAAGGCCGACAGGGCGGCCGGGACCGTGACCCGGGGGCCGTGATCGCCGCCCATGGCGTCCAGCGCCATGTATACCGTGTTAGTCATCCTGGCTCCGCCAACCCGACCATGGACGCATTGCAAGACTCACCGCAGGGCGGGTCATGTCAGGCTTGCGCTGTTTGAGTGTCGTGGCACCGACAGGGCGGCGCGCGGCGACCGGATCATTCCTCGGCGGGACCGCTCAGCACCTTGCGACCGCGGTAGTGCCCTGTCGGCGTCAGATGGTGGCGACGATGCGTCTCCCCCGTCACGGGATCTGCCGACAGGAACGGGCTGGTCAGCGCGTCATGGGATCGGCGCATGCCGCGCTTGGAACGGGTTTTGCGGTTTTGCTGCACAGCCATGATCTGAAAACTCCTGTGGATGTTCTAGATATTCGGTGAACCCACGCGGCCCACACCGTTTAACTTCATCTGTCCCGTTTCAGCACCGCGAAAGGGCTGACCTCGCCGCCAAAAGAAACAGGAACAGGCCGATCCGGCGCCGTGCAGTGATTGTGGAGCGCGACAATTGGTAGCGCGAGAATGGCCTCGTCTTCGATCAAATCGATCAATCGGACCGGTTCTCCCCCAGTCAACAGCGGTTCGGCTTCCGCAGGCACCTGCGACAGGTCCCGTTCTTCGGCCAATGCCACCAACGCCACCTCGGCAGCCAAGCCCTGCTCCATCGGTTGCAGGCAACGCTGACAGACCAGCACCACGCTCGCCTCAATCGTGCCGGAAATGCGCGAGCGACCTTCACCGTCCCGGTAAAACCGCAACACGAAAGAAAGCTCGCCGTCCGGTTCGGCGACCATGTCGCGGAGCCGGTCGAACTGCACAATCGCGAACCGCCCCTCCAGCCGCGCGCCGCGCCGGGCGAGCCGGTCAACATCGACCAAATCAGGCAAGGGCTCGGACATAAGCGCGCGATCATAGCGATTTTGGGGCACTTCTGTAAACTCGAGTCGAGCGAAAGGCGCTCACGCAAGGGCCGGAATCATGAGCGGTGCAGGGTCAGGCAGGCCGAACGATGCGGCATAGCCAACTGCGGCGAGATAGAGCCCGTCAGGGGGTGCGGTCACCCCTCCGCGACTGCGGTCACGCTGCGCCAGCACCTCACGGACCCAAGCAACAGACCGTTCGCCTCTGCCGATACTCATCAGCACACCGGCAATGTTCCGCACCATGTGATGCAAAAAGGCGTTCGCCTGAATCTCCAGCACCACCAAAGGGCCTCGCCGGACGACAGTCAAAGCCTGCACGGTCCGAACAGGGGATTTGGCCTGACACTCCCGCCCGCGGAAAGACGAAAAGTCATGTTCCCCGATCAGCGCTTGCGCGGCCTGCGCCATACGGTCTGTATCAAGGAAATGGTGGCACCAAGTGACCCGTCCCGCCAGAAGGGCGCTGCGCGCACGCGCATCATGGATCACATAGCAGTATCGCCGCCACTGTGCACTGAATCGTGCGTGGAAGGCATCGGGAACGGTGCGTGCCCACTGCACGGAGACCGTGGGGGGAAGGTAGCGATTGACGCCCAGGACCCACGCCGTCTCGTCCCGAAGCGCATCGGTATCGAAATGGACGACCTGCCCATGGGCGTGGACGCCGGCATCGGTCCGCCCGGCGGCAACGACGGCCGTGGGCGCTGCCGCGACGCGACTCAATGCCTCTTCAAGACAACCCTGGACAGTGGCGGCAGTGTGTCGTTGGTTCTGCCAGCCCTGAAAAGAACTTCCGACGTATTCGATCCCCAGAGCGATCCTCATCTTGTTCATCATCCCCCGCCGCAAGCGCATTCCCTGACCTGCACAAGGCCCGAAAAAAAGAGAGGGGCGATATCGCCCCTCGGGGTACCGGTCGTGACGCAGACTAGAATCGGGCCGGCAGCTGAGCCATCAAGCTCTCCGCTTCGCGCCGCTGCTCCGGGGTGCCGTCCTTGATCACTTCATCAATCAGCGCACGTGCCCCTTCCACATCGTCGAGTTCCATATACTGACGCGCGAGATCGAGACGAGTACCGAAATCGTCGCGCGTGCCGAAGTCTTCGATATCGAGCGTCCCCGTACCCGGCACGTCTACCAGGTAGCCCTGACCGGTCGCATCACGTGTCATGCCGGCACGCTGACTGACCTGCTCCATGAGTTCCCGGGCCTCGGCCTGCTGCTCGCTCGAGCCCTCCAGCAACGCTTGGTCGAGTTCGCGTTGGGCTGCGGCGAACTCTTCCATGCCGAGATAAACACGCGCCATGTCGAGATGCTTTTCGACCGTGTCCTCCGACTGCGTCCCGGTACCCAAATCCAGATCGGTTTCGGATGATTCGAACTGCAAATCACCGTCGTCACCGGGTGCAGGCGCGGCATCCGCCCCATGATTCAGTACCGTCGTACGTTCATCGCCAGCGGGCGCGGCATCCACTCTGCCCGGACCCTCATCAAACGAAGTGTCGAGATTGAAATCAAGGAAATCGTCGCCGGCAGCACCTGACGGCAGGTTCTGAAACAACGGCTCGTCGGGGAACATCTGTTGCCCCATCACCATACAGCGTTCCCAAGCCGAATCGGCCTGACCCTGCGGTTCGGCCGCGAGCAGCCGCGCATACTTGAGGAACGATTCCCGATCGGACATCGCAAAGAACACCTCGAGCCGCTTGAGCTTGAGATCGCGGCGATCGGGCTGACGTGACAAAGCCTGCTCGACAACGGCGAGCGCCTCCTCATAAAGGCCATAGGTGAGGTTGAAATCCGCCTCGGCCAAGGGGTCTTCCTGATCGACGCCGAGAGCAGTCTCCTTCTCGAACGGCGATAGCCCGGGCTGTGTATCGGTATCGGTGGTCGGATCGACATCCGGATCGGACATCACACCCGTCACTCCGGACCCGATCACGGGTTCCTGACGAGCAGATCGGGGATGAACACCTTCCTGCGTAGCGGGGTTGTTCTTGGGACCATCGTCGAGCACAAAGTCGATGGTTTCCTCGTTTGCAGTTTCCTCCGCCTTGCGGCGACGGTAGAACAGCCAGCCGAGCGCCGCGGCGCCGGCCACGACCAGGCCAGCCAGAACACCCCACCACCTTCCGCCCGTACCGGCATCTTCCGGGACTTGGGCGGCCATAGGTGCTGCGGCCTCCGGCGCAGCCGGCAGTGGTTGCAGCGCCGCTACCCCATCGGCGCCGGCCTCTGCTGGATCCGCCGGAGGCATTTCAGGCGCACCCTCGGGGGTATTCTGCAACGCGAGCGCCGTCGTGCTGTCCATCTGCACCAGACCTGGCGTTTCGGTGACTTCGCCGCCCGACTCCGCCCCGCCGAGGCCGGTCGTGGACCCGGGCGCGGCAGCGGCGCTGGACGCCTCCGGGCCGGACGTCCCGAGCGGCGTGCTCACGCCGGGCGCTGATTCCGCACCTGCGCCGGCAGCGGAATGGCTTTGTGAGGAGGGCGCAGCCGCAAGTGTCGCCTCGTCCGGCGCGACCAACTCGAGGCGTGGACGCGAAGGCGCTGCCGCGGTCTTCGGCACGTCCTGAACCTGCGTGGTGGATGAGGTCGACGGGCCCGAGGCGGGAACGGGCGCGGCCGGGGCACTGGCCACGGCCGTTCGCCGTCCCACGCGCCACTCCTCGTTCTGCCGGCGCACTTCTGCCAGTGCGGCAGCGCGCGAGATCGCACGCATTTCCTCAACGCTCGGCATCCGCAGGATCGCGCCGGCCTTCAACTGGTTGATGTTGCCGTCGAATGCCCCCGGATTGCGCCGGTAGATAGCCAGCATCATCTGATTCCTGGTGACCGCTTCGAAGTGGCTTTGCTCGCCGGCAATAGCCCAGAGCGTATCGCCCCGTCGCACGCGCCGCTCCCCACTGGCAGCAGATTTGCCTTCAGCATCCGGCGCTGGGCTCCTCCGCGCGCTCGTTGCCGGCGTTGACTGGATGGCGGAAGGTGTCGGCCGTTCCACACGCTCGAGATCCGATGACGAGGAGGCAGGGTCGATCACCGCCTGACGGGTTTCAGGCGGAGCTGCCGGTGCCATCAGCGCGGGCGGATCAAGCAGGAGGGTGAATTCACGAATCAGCCGCCCTCCCCCCCAACTGAGTTCCACCAGAAAAGTCAGGAAGGGATCGCGTATGCTGTCCCGGCTGGTAACGAGAATGTAGGGTCGGGCCGCGTCGGTGACGATGCGGAATTGCAGGCCAGCCAGTTCCGATCCCAGATCGATCCCCGCCCGTTGATAGACCTCGCTGGGGGCGAGATTCACCCGCAGCGACCGCAGCTCATCCGCGGTAGCGGAGGTCAGCGGAATCCGCGCCTCGAGCGGTTGATTGAGATAGGAGCGACCTTCGATGGCGCCGGTACTCAGCGCATGGGCCAGGGTCGGCGCCAAGAGAATCAAGGCCGCCGATACGGCCCGTGTCGTCTTTTTGATCTGCACGCGAATCTTCCCCTTCATGCGGTTTGAAACCGGGACCGTCCATGGCCTCGCCCGACTGGCTGGCGACGGCGATCAACTATACCGCGCCGCAGCGGAAAACGATCGGCTCGTCCAGCAGCCCTCCCGACTCGGCATATCGGCACCGGGGCTCAAACATGAAGAAAAGCGCTCAGGTTCCGACGGTCATCCGCGATGATCGATCAAAATGCCGAGCATGCGCCGCAGGGGTTCAGCCGCGCCCCAGAGCAGCTGATCCCCGACCGTGAAGGCGCTGAGGTATTCGGGCCCCAGGTTGAGCTTGCGCAACCGCCCGACCGGAATCTCGAGCCGGCCGGTGACCGCTGCCGGCGTCAGCTCACGCACGCTGCGCTCACGCTCGTTGGGGATCAGGCGCACCCAATCGTTGGCGCCGGCGATGATCTCGTGGACTTCGGCCAGCGGCAAGTCATGGCGCAGCTTGATGGTCAGTGCCTGGCTGTGGCAGCGCATGGCGCCGATGCGTACGCACAGCCCGTCGATCGGCACTGGCCGGTCCGTCCGGCCGAGGATCTTGTTGGTCTCGGCCTGGCCTTTCCATTCCTCACGGCTCTGGCCGTTTTCCAAGGCGACATCGATCCAGGGAATGAGGCTGCCCGCCAGCGGCACACCGAACTGGCGGGTCGGAAAATCCGCCGCATGCAGCACCTCGCTGACGCGCCGGTCGATCCCGAGGATGCCAGAGGCCGGATCGGCCAAGTCGGGGGCAACCGCATCGTGCAACGCGCCCATCTGAGCCAAAAGCTCACGCATGTGCTGCGCGCCCGCGCCCGAGGCGGCCTGATAGGTCATGGAGCTGACCCACTCCACTGCATCGGCCGCAAACAGCCCGCCCAAGGCCATCAGCATCAGACTGACCGTGCAGTTGCCGCCGATATAGTCCTTCACGCCGCTGGCCAGTGCCGCGTCAATCACCGGGCGATTGACCGGATCAAGCACGATGACCGCTCCCGCATCCATGCGCAGTGCCGATGCCGCATCAATCCAGTAGCCGCCCCAGCCTGCGGCACGCAGATCGCCGTGCACGGCCTTGGTGTAGTCGCCGCCCTGGCAACTGACGATGACGTCCATCTCGCCCAAGGCGCCGAGATCATGGGCATCGCGCAGGGGCGGCAGCGGCCGGCCGATGTCGGGCGCCGCCCCGCCCGCCTGCGAGGTCGAGAAGAACACCGGCGCGGCGATCCGCTCGAAATCGCCTTCGGCGCGCATGCGCTCCATGAGCACCGAACCCACCATGCCCCGCCAGCCGACGAAACCCACGCGCATCACTCACCGCTCCCCTTGATCCGTTTTGCCCCAATACCCGCCACGCAATCACCGGCTTCAGCCCAGCGCCGCGACCACGGCATCGCCCATGGCGACCGTGCCGACCGTGGCCTCGCCTGCCAAGGCGATGTCCGCGGTGCGCAGACCTTGATCCAGCACGCGCGCCACGGCACGTTCGACCCGATCGGCCAACGCGGGCGCACCCAGGCTGTAGCGCAGCATCATGGCGACGGACAGTATCGTCGCCAAGGGATTGGCCACGCCGCGGCCGGCGATGTCGGGCGCCGACCCATGGATCGGCTCGTACAGCCCCTTGCCATCGGCATCCAGAGACGCCGAAGGCAGCATGCCGATGGAGCCGGTGAGCATGGATGCCTCATCGGACAGGATGTCGCCGAACAGATTGCCGGTCACCATGACGTCGAACTGCTTGGGATTGCGCACCAGTTGCATGGCCGCATTGTCCACCAGCATATGGCTCAGGGTCACATCCGGGTACTCGGTCGCCACCTCGCAGACGACGTCGCGCCACAGCTGGGTGCTCTCGAGCACGTTCATCTTGTCGACCGAACACAGTCGCCCGCTGCGGCGCTGTGCGGCCTTGAAGGCCACGTGCGCGATGCGGCGAATCTCCGCTTCGCTGTAGATCATGGTGTTGATGCCGACGCGCTCGCCATTCCGGGTCTCGATCCCGCGCGGCTCACCGAAGTACACATCCCCGGTGAGTTCGCGCACGATGAGGATATCCAGCCCAGCGACGATCTCCGGCTTGAGGCTGGAGGCACCGGCGAGCTGGGGAAACACCACCGCGGGACGCAGATTCGCGAACAGATTCAGGTCCTTGCGAATGGCCAGCAGCCCACGCTCGGGCCGTTGATGGCGCGGTAAAGTATCGTAACGCGGGCCGCCCACTGCGCCCAGCAGCACGGCATCGGCGGCACGGGCCTGCTCCTGCGTGGCGGCGGGATAGGGCTCGCCGGTCGCGTCCACCGCGCATCCACCCAAAAGTCCTTCTTCCCACGTCACGGCCAGCCCGTGGTCACGCCGCAGTGCGTCCAAGACCTTCAGCGCCTCGGCGACGATCTCCGGACCGATGCCGTCGCCCGGCAACACCAGTATGTGCTTGCTCATGAATCACGAATCCTTGTATCAGTCGGCGAAGAGCCAGGGTGCCTCGGCGCGGCGCCGGGCCTCATAGGCGTGGATGCGCTCGGCGCGCTGCAGCGTCAGGCCGATGTCATCGAGACCGTTGAGCAGGCAGTGACGGCGGAAGGGATCGACGGTGAACGGGATCACCTCTCCCGCCGGAGTCGTGACGGTCTGCGCCCCGAGATCCACGCTCAGGCGGTAACCGGGCGTGGCCTGCGCTTCCTGGAACAGCCGATCCATGACCGCACCGGACAACACGATCGGCAGCACGCCGTTCTTGAAGCAGTTATTGAAGAAAATGTCGGCAAAACTGGGCGCCACCACGACGCGGAAACCGGCATCGCTGAGCGCCCAGACCGCATGCTCGCGCGAGGAGCCGCAGCCGAAATTTTCGCGCGCCAGAAGGATCTCAGCGCCTTGGTAGCGGGGCTGGTTCAGAATGAAATCCGGGTTGACGCGACGCGTGGCGTTGTCGACGTCCAGCCCGCCCGCATCGAGGTAGCGCCAGTCGTCGAACAGATTGGGCCCGAAACCGGTGCGGTGAATGGACTTCAGAAACTGCTTGGGAATGATCGCGTCGGTGTCGACGTTGGCCCGGTCGAGCGGGGCCACCAAGCCGTTCAGTGTGGTGAATGCCTGCATGATCAAACTCCTCAGCCGAAGCGGCGGATGTCGACGAAATGGCCGGCGATGGCGGCCGCCGCGGCCATGGCCGGGCTGACCAGGTGGGTACGGCCGCCCTGCCCCTGCCGACCCTCGAAATTGCGGTTGCTGGTCGAGGCACAGCGTTCACCTGGCTCCAGCCGATCGGCGTTCATCGCCAGACACATGGAACAACCCGGCTCACGCCATTCAAAGCCTGCCTCGATGAAGATGCGGTCGAGCCCTTCGGCCTCGGCCTGCGCCTTGACCAGCCCCGAGCCGGGCACCACCATCGCCAGCTTCAGGCGGCTGGACACCTTGCGCCCTTTCACCACCGCAGCCGCGGCGCGCAGATCCTCGATGCGCGAGTTGGTGCAGGAGCCGATGAAGACCTTGTCCAGCGCGATCGACTCGATGGGCGTTCCCGCCTCAAGCCCCATGTAGGCCAGCGCCCGGCGCATGCCTTCGGCTTTGATCGGATTTTCCTCACGCGCAGGGTCGGGCACGGTGCTACCCACCGGTACCACCATCTCGGGCGAGGTGCCCCAGGTGACCTGCGGCTCGATGGCAGCAGCATCCAGCTCCACGACCGTATCGAACACCGCATCGGCATCGGAATGCAGGTCCTGCCAAGCCGCCACCGCCTGCTCCCAGAGCGCGCCCTTGGGCGATTGCGGGCGATCCTTGACGTAGGCGATGGTCTTCTCATCGACCGCGATCAGACCGGCGCGGGCGCCCGCCTCGATGGCCATGTTGCACACCGTCATGCGCCCTTCCATCGACAGGGCCCGAATGGCCTCGCCACCGAATTCGATGGTGTAGCCGGTACCGCCAGCCGTGCCGATGCGGCCGATGATGGCGAGCACGATGTCCTTGGCGGTGACGCCCGCGGCCACCGTGCCCTCGACGCGGATCAGCATGGTGCGCGAAGGCTTCTGCAACAGCGTCTGGGTGGCGAGCACGTGCTCGACTTCGCTGGTGCCGATACCGAAGGCCAGCGCGCCGAAGGCGCCGTGGGTGGCCGTGTGCGAATCGCCGCAGACGATGGTCGTGCCCGGCAAGGTGAAGCCCTGTTCGGGGCCGATCACATGCACGATGCCCTGACGGTGATCCATCATGGCCAGTTCGGGGATGCCGAATTCCTGGCAGTTGCGATCCAGCGCCTCCACCTGGGCGCGGGAAATGGGATCGGCGATGCCGCCGGCCCGGCCGCGCGTCGGCACGTTGTGATCCGGTACCGCGAGATTGGCGCTGGCGCGCCACGGCCTGCGGCCGGCCAGGCGCAGTCCGTCGAAGGCCTGCGGCGAGGTCACCTCGTGCACCAACTGGCGATCGATGTAGAGCAGCGCCGTGCCGCTCTCGTCCACATCCACCACATGGGCGTCCCAAATCTTTTGGAAAAGCGTCTTGCCTGCCATGCGCGGCCTCCCGTGATTGCGTGAGACGATTTTACTCAAGCGGCGCGCTATAATTCCAATTCATGTTTCTCATGGATTGCATTCCGGAATTTCATGAATGGACGTCAACCTTCTGGCCGCCTTCGTCGCCGTCGCCACCGAAGGCTCGTTCTCGGGCGCGGCGGACAGGCTGCATCTGACCCAACCCGCCATCAGCAAGCGCATCGCGGCGCTGGAAGCCGACTTGGGCGCGCCCGTGTTCGATCGTGTCGGGCGCGGGGTCATGCTGACCGAGGCCGGCCGCGCCCTGCTGCCGCTGGCCCAAGAGATTCTGGACAGGATCGCGGCCTGCCGGCGCGCAGTGGCCGATCTTTCGGGACCGGTGTCCGGCCCGCTCGCTCTCGGGACCAGCCATCACATCGGCCTGCGCCGCCTGCCACCCTTCCTGCGCGCATACGCCCGCGCCTATCCTGCAGTCGAACTGGCCATCCGCTTCATGGATTCCGAAGAGGTCTGCGATGCCGTCGCCGAGGGCTTGCTCGATCTGGGCGTCGTGACGTTGCCGCTCATCCCCGCGCCGCAGCTCGAGACCGAAGCGCTCTGGGACGATGCCCTGGTGGTGATGGCCGCGCCGGATCATCCCCTCACCGACCTGACCGCACCGAACCCTGCGGACCTCGTCGGGTACCCGGCGATCCTGCCCGAAACCGGCACCTATACCCACACACTGATCGCGCAGGCCTTTGCGCGCCATGGCCTCACGCTGCGGGCGCGCCTGCAGACCAACTACATGGAAACCATCCGCATGATGGTGTCGGTGGGCCTGGGCTGGAGCCTGTTGCCCGCCACGCTGGCAGGGCCGGATCTCGTCAGCCTGGACGTGCAAGGACTCGTGTTGCGCCGCCAGCTCGGGCTCGTCCGTCACCGGGATCGCAGTCCTTCACGCGCCGTGGCCGCGTTTTGTGACCTGCTCCGCGCGCCGCCGGAAATCCCGCCCTCGCCTTCATCCGCGCCCCCTGCGGCATAATGTCGCAGCACCCGGAAAGCCGGACTGCTGCCGATAGAATGCCTCTCACCGGTCCACCCGGCCACACCTCCATCGGCAAGGATCTCAAAGGAGTTACCCTCATGCGCAAAACCATCCGCATCCTGATCGCCGGGCTCGCCATCACCGGTGCCGCCCCGGCCAGCTTCGCGACCCAATCCATGACCGACGCCGAACTGGCCGCGTTGAGCGGTTCTGGCGTCATGGACCCCATGATGACGATGATGGCCAATATGATGGTCGTGATGAGCAGCCTGCCGGTCGTCGGCCCTCTCCACACGAGCATGATGTCGATGATGAACCGGCTGCCGGTTCTGGGTCCACTGCACATGCGCATCATGAGTCATGCCACACTGGGCGGCGGACACATGGATCACACCATGTGATTCAGACCCTCGATGAGGGGCTGCGGCTATATCTTCCGCACCCTCATCCTGATCTCCTGCCCCCATCGGACCCTCGCCTTCCCTGGAGGGGGTCCTTTTACTGCAACCGACAAAATGTCGAAAACCGCCGCACGCCGCCGCAAGCAATCCACTCAGGCACCGCCGACCAGACACCGCTCGGCCTCCCGATATTTTTCGGCCGTCTGCCGGATGACGGATTCGGGCAACCGTGGCCCCGGCGCCGTCTTGTCCCAATCCAGGGTCTCGAGATAGTCGCGCACGAACTGCTTGTCGAAACTTGGGGGGCTGATGCCCGTCCGGTACTGGTCGGCTGGCCAGAAGCGCGAAGAATCGGGTGTCAGCAGCTCGTCGATCAACACCAGTTGGCCGTCTGCGTCCAGACCGAACTCGAACTTGGTGTCCGCGATGAGAATGCCGCGCGCTTTGGCATAGCTCGCCGCACGCCGGTAGATGGCAAGCGTGATGGTCCGAATGCGATCGGCCAGATCGGCCCCAAGGATGCGTTCCGCCTCGACGTAGGTGATGTTCTCGTCATGCGTGCCGACAGCGGCCTTGGTGGACGGCGTGAACAAAGGCTCGGGCAAGGCGCAGGCCTGGGTCAGGCCAGGCGGCAGTGCGAGGCCACAGATGGAACCGGTCTGCTGATAGTCCTTCCAGCCCGAGCCGATCAGGTAGCCGCGCGCGATGGCTTCGACCGGCAGCGCCCGCAAGCGGCGCGCCACGATGGCGCGCCCTTCGACCTGCGCCCGCTCGACCGGATCGGGCAAGACCGTTTCCAACGGCCGATCCACCAGATGGTTGGGGATGAGGTCCGCCATTTGCGCGAACCAGAAGTTGGACACCGCCGTCAGGATGCGGCCCTTGCCCGGAATGGGATCAGGCAACACGACATCGAAGGCAGACAGCCGATCCGTCGTCACGATGAGCAGCAGATCCTCATCGATCGCGTACACATCGCGGACCTTGCCGCGATAGATCAGCGGCAGACTGGCCAGACGGCTTTCAAACAGTGTTTCCGGGGCCTCGATCATGGCGTGTCGTTCCAAAAGCAGATACGGCCGAGCCCGCATGATAGCGGCTGCAGCCGGTGCCCGCCTATGACCCCCGCGAGACGATCGACGGGCTGTGCCCGCACGGAACCGAGGGGCAACCCGCTGCGCCCGGCTCGGGTTAAAATGGCGGCGCGATTTTTCCCTTCAACCACAGGAAACCCGAGATGCATCCTCGATATCCCATCTTTGCCGGCCTGTTCGCTCTCCTGCTGGCGGGCAACGCCGTGGCGGCGGGCAACGCCGAGAACGGCAAGAAACTGGCGCAACAGCATGTCTGCTTCAGCTGCCATGGCCAGGACTACAAGGGCATGGCCACCTTCCCGCCGCTCGTGGGCAAGGACGCCGCCTACATCCAGACGCAGCTCAAGGCGTTCAAGAGTGGCGAGCGCAAGACGCCCATGGCCGGCGTGATGAAGCCCAATGCCGACAAGCTGTCCGATCAGGACATCGCGGATCTGGCGGCCTTTTTCGGCGGCCTGAAGTAGGCTGCTCCGGCGGCAGCGAGGGCGACGTGATCCGCGCCCTTGCGCTGCCTGCGTCCATTGCGAGGCCCGGTTCGACGATCGAGCAACCCCACCGAGGAATCCCCCAGATGGCAGGCAGTTTCCGGCAATTCATCCTGCGCGGCAACGTCATCGACCTCTCGGTCGGCGTGGTGATCGGCGCGGCGTTCGGCAACCTGGTGACGAAGTTCACCGAATCCTTCATCAATCCGCTGATCCGCCTGGCCACAGGCGGCGTCGAAATCGGCGGCAAGATCGTGCTCGTCGCCTCACCGGACAAGACCGGCGAAATCGCGCTGAACTACGGCAACTTCATCACGGCGCTGGTGACCTTCCTGATCACCGCAGCCGTCGTCTACTACGCCGTGGTGCTGCCGTTGGGGCGTCTCAACGAACGATTGGGCCTCACGCCGAAAGCCGCGGGTCCCACGCCTCAAGAGCAACTGCTGACGGAAATCCGCGACCTCCTAAAAGCCAGAGACCGATGACCCTGTCGGCCGGAGTCTGACGTGAAACGCGACTTCATCATCGCCCCGTCCATCCTGTCGGCCGACTTCGCGCGCCTCGGCGCCGAGGTCGACGCCGTGCTCGCTGCCGGGGCGGACTGGGTGCATTTCGACGTGATGGACAACCACTACGTCCCCAACCTCACCGTCGGCCCCATGGTCTGCGAGGCGCTGCGCCGCCACGGCGTCACGGCCCCCATCGACGTGCACCTCATGGTCAAGCCGGTGGATCGCCTGATCGGCGACTTCGCCGCGGCGGGTGCCAGCGTGATCAGCTTCCACCCCGAGGCCAGCGAGCACATCGACCGCAGCCTGCAACTCATTCGCGACCATGACTGCCAGGCCGGGCTGGTATTCAACCCCGCGACCCCGCTGCACCACCTCGACCATGTGATGGATCGGCTGGACCTGATCCTGATCATGTCGGTGAACCCGGGCTTCGGTGGCCAAAGCTTCATTCCGGCCGCGCTCGAGAAGATCGCCGCCGTGCGCCGGCGCATCGACGCATCCGGGCGGGCGATTCGGCTGGAGGTGGACGGCGGCATCAAGACCGACAACATCGCCGAGGTCGCGCGCGCCGGAGCGGATACCTTCGTCGCCGGCTCCGCCATCTTCGGCGCACCCGACTATGGCGAGGTCATCGGCGCGATGCGCGCCCGCCTCGCGGCCATCGAGGCCCGATGAGCACCCGTCGGCGGGGCGTGCTGTTCGATCTCGACGGCACCCTCGTCGACAGCGTGCCCGATCTCGCCGCGGCCGTGAACGAGGTGCTTAAGCAATTCGAACGGCCCATTCTCACGGAAGCCGAGATCCGGCAGTACGTGGGCGACGGAGCGCGCCTGCTGCTCGCTCGCGCGTTCACCCGGCGGACCGACGCCGACCCCGCCATGCCGGAGGTCGACCAGACTTGGCCTGCGTTCATGCGCAGCTACGAAGCCCATCTGTGCGTGCACAGCCGGCTCTACCCGGGGGTTGCCGACACCCTGTCGGAGCTGCAGGCCGCGGGCATCGACATGGGCGTGGTGACCAACAAGCCGGCGCGCTTCATCGCGCCGTTGCTCAATCGGCTGGGCATCGGCGGCCGGTTTGGCGCGCTGGTGGGCGGCGACAGCCTGCCACGACGCAAGCCCGATCCGGCTCCGGTTCGCGCAGCTCTGCGGCAACTGGGATTGCCGCAGGATGCGGCGTGCGTCATGGTCGGCGACTCCATCAACGACGTTCTGGCCGGGCGCGCCGCCGGCTGTGTTGTGGTCGGCGTCAGTTACGGCTATAACCACGACGTGGATCTCGCGCAGGCGGGCGCGGCGGCAGTCATCGATCGCATGACGGACCTCGCCGCCTGCCTTGAGCGACTGGACGGATGGAACGGGGCGCATGAGGGAACCGTATAATACGCGCCGCCAGCGATGGCGGAGCCGACGCCAGATGATGTGACGGCGGTTGCCGTCGCGCCCTTTGCGTCCCGTTTACCCATCCCACCGGGGTTCCCATGATCGATGCCGACAGTCTCCCACCGGCCGGTAACCGGTTCGAGCGCCTGCCGCTCGTGCGCCGCGTGCTCGCCGACCTCGAGACGCCGCTCTCGCTTTATCAGAAGCTCGCCCGCGGCCGCCCGTACAGCTATCTGCTCGAATCGGTGCAGGGCGGCGAACGCTGGGGACGCTATTCCTTCATCGGCCTGCCGGCGCGGAGCGTGATCCGGGTTCGGGGTCGCCACCTGCAATGGGAAACTGACGGCCAGATCGTCGAAACCCTGTCCGACTGCCCGGATCCACTGGCGTGGATCGAGGCCTTTCAGCAGCGCTTTCGCGTGGCCGCCGTACCCGGCCTGCCCCGCTTCACCGGCGGCCTGGTGGGCTACTTCGGCTACGAGACCGTGCGCTACATCGAACCGCGTCTGGGTCAGCGCATGCTCAAGCCGGATCCGCTGGGCACGCCCGATATCCTGCTCATGGTGTCCGAGGAAGTGCTGGTCCTCGACAATCTCAGCGGCGAACTGACCGTGGTCGTGCTGGCCGATCCGGGGGATGCGAACGATGTCCGAAGGGCGGAGGCGCGGCTCGATGAACTCGTCCAGCGCCTGTCCGATCCCGCACCGGCCAGCCGCCACCTCAGCCCCGCCGCCGCAGGCCGCGGTGGCCATGAGGTGTTCCGCGCCAGCTTCAGCCGCGAAGGCTACGAAGCCGCCGTGCGCCGCATCCAGAGCTACATTTTGGAGGGCGACGTGATGCAGGTCGTTCCGTCGCAGCGCATGTCGGTGGCTTACAGCGGCAGTGCACTCGAACTGTATCGCGCCCTGCGCCACCTGAACCCATCCCCGTATCTGTTCCATCTGGACCTTGACGATTTTCAGGTCGTCGGAGCATCCCCGGAGGTGCTCGCGCGGTTGGAGGACGGCATCCTCACGGTGCGACCCATCGCGGGGACACGGCCACGCGGTCGGGATCTCGCGGAGGATCAGGCACTGGAACAGGAGTTGCTTGGTGACCCCAAGGAAATCGCCGAGCATCTAATGCTGATCGATCTGGGCCGCAACGATGTCGGCCGGGTGTGCGACATCGGCAGCGTGACCGTCACCGAACAGATGGTGATCGAGCGCTACTCACAGGTCATGCACATCGTCTCCAACGTGCAAGGCCGGCTGTCCCCGGGTCTGGGTCCGATCGATGCCCTGCGCGCCACGTTTCCGGCAGGCACACTGACCGGCGCGCCCAAGGTACGGGCCATGGAAATCATCGATGAACTCGAACCGGTCAAACGCGGTATCTATGGCGGCGCGGTCGGCTACATCGGCTGGAACGGCAACATGGACACGGCGATCGCCATCCGCACTGCCGTGATCAAGGACGGCCAGTTGCACCTGCAGGCCGGTGGCGGCGTGGTCGCCGATTCGGACCCGGTCGCCGAGTGGGAAGAAACGCTCAACAAACGACGTGCGCTGTTCCGGGCTGTGGCCATGGTCGAAGGCACACCGCCCTGAGTCGCCCAGCAGAAGGGGCGGCGTGCCCCCCCCTTCACGACCGTTTCGGTCCGGCGGCCTCAAGACGGGGCGGCCCGCCTCAGGCGACGCGAATTTCGTAGGTCAGGCCGAACGGGCCTTTGCCAGTCGGGCCGCGCTGCGAACTGAAATAGAGGCGGCTGCCGTCGGGCGAAAAGGCGATGCCGGTGATCTCGGACTGATCCTGCCCCACGACCTGCAGCAGCGGCGCTGCCCGTCCGGTCGCGTCCAGCACGACCACCTGCATGTCGCCGCCGTCCTCGGCCACCAGTACCTCACCGCCGGTCGCCACGGTCAGGTTGTCCACGCCCGACAGAATGTCCTCGGCCTGCGCCGGGTCGCGGCGATAGAGCACGCTCAGGACGCCGCCACCGGCGGCGCCCGGCTCGTAACGCCAGACCGTGTCGTCGCCCTTGGTGGTGAAATAGATATGGCCGCCGTGCCAGGCGATCCCCTCGCCACCGCGGAACGGTGTGCTCAGCGGCACCTGCAGGCGCGTGGGTGTGGCGCTGCCGAGCCCGCCGATCAAGGGCTGGGGATCGGCCAGCGGATGCCACATCACCGCTGCCGGTCCGGCGAGCGGATCGCCCTGGACCTCCGCCACCTCCAGCACGCCATCGGTCAACCGGGGGTAAGCCGTGGGCGTGAACCGATACAGTCGACCGTCCGGCTCATCCTCGGTCAGATACAGCCGGCCCTGATCGGGGTCGACCGCAACCGCTTCGTGCTTGAAGATGCCCAGCGCTGGCAGCCGCCGGGGCAATCGCCGCCCCGCGGGGTCGCATTCCCACACCGCGCCGCCGCTCCACTCCTCGCAGGACAGCCAGGTGCCCCAGGGCGTGGCGCCGCCGGCACAATTCAATGAGGTGCCCTTGAGCAGCATGGACGCACCGACCACTTCGCCGCGCGCATTGAAGCGCACCGCGCCGACACCGCCCGCAGCCGGCACCTCGCTGTTAGACACATAGATCCAGCCACCGCGCGCTGTGGGAAAGGTCGCCCCGCCATCCGGGAAAAGATGCCAGCGGTAGCCTCCGCCCGGCATCACCGGCTCCCCCGCGCGGGCGATCAGCCGGGATGTGAGGCCGGCCGGCAGCCGGATGCCCAGAGCGTCCGGCGCGCCCAAGGGTCCCAGATGCTGCAACAAGGTCGCCCCAGACGCGCGCGCCGCCTGCGCCAGCCGTGGCCAGCCGGCGATGGAACCCGCGACTGCGAGCCCCGCGCCCGCCAGCGTCTGGGCCAGAAAGCGCCGTCTTCCGGCATCGGACAAGGGTTCGATCCCGCTCATCTTGTACCCCCGGTTGGAAGGTCACACAGTTTCAGTAGCCGTCGCGCGCCAGTATGCCTTGCCGAGCATGACAAAACGTCGCGAGCGAAAAAACGGCATTCGAGTGCATGGTCCTGCGCTTGCCTCGGGCGGCTGGCATCTCGACGCATCGCGCCATAGCGCCGCCACGAGCTTCTTTGGCGAGCAGCGCCCCCAATCACGCTCAGCCGATCAGTTACAGCGCTGCCTCAAGCATCCGTTCATTTAGTTCCGCAGATTGCCGGGAGAGGTAGTTCCCCACGGGCCCATGTGCCTCAACCCGTACACCATCAGCCAGTCCCTTTCGGTGATCTACCCCGCGCCCGGAGTGTATCTTGCGGTATGGTAATCGTTGCCACCCGTAATCTTGACCAGATAACGCCCGCGTTCGACATGAACGCTTTCAGACGTGCCGACCTTTCCGATCGGCTGTCCTGCGCCAGCTGTTGAGGCCGTCAGCATCGTCATGGCGGCAAGACCAGCCCTAGCGGCGGCGAGATTACGCTTCTTCATCATCCATCCCCTTGTTGTTTCTAGCTTTTTGAACGATTGGCGGAGCCTGTATATCAGGCCATGCCGCTCGTATCCATCTGCATTTGATGTCGCTGCAACCGACCGCCTGCGGGCTGCATCTCCATTCCTCATCCCGACGGATCGATGCGCCAGGATGCATGGCGTTGACGGCGCCGGGCCCCACCACCGTTTGGAGCCGGCATTCCAAGTCAGCCGAACAGCAGCAGCACGCCGGTGTAGCCGTAGAGCCGATCGTGGGCGATTTCGCCGTTGCAGAAAAAGCCGGCCAAGGGCACCTCCCCGAGCCGTTCCTGGATGATGGCGAGCTCGGCCGAACGGCGGCCGAACAGGCGTTCGCCGCGGCCGAGGCAGGAGAAATACAGGCCCCCGCGCGGCGGGCCGTTGAGCCCAGCGCGAATCTCATCCAGCATGCGCAGCAGATCCTGATGGGCGCTCTCGGCGTCGCGCCGACAGAAGAGAACGCATTGCCCGACCTGCACCTGCTCGCCGATGACCAACCGCCCCTGCTTGCGGTCGATGCCCAGCAGGTTGCGGACCAGATAATCGCCCGTGTCGGAGCCGGCCACGGGCAGCCCGAGGTGTATGCCCTGCAGATGATCCCGCAGATCGGGGTCGGTCGCCGTAACCCCCAGCGCCTCGCACAGCACGTCGAGCGCCGGGCGATGGTCGAGCGTGGCGATCACGTTGCCCTCGCCCGCCGTGATCGCATGGCGCGGCGCGTTCAGGCAGAGCGGCGAACAGCCCTGGGTGAGGCGCACGGCGAGGGGCACCGCATCGGAGAACACCACGCCGGACAGCTTGTCTTCAAAGGCGGTGCGGGCGAAATGATAGGCGCGGGTGCGCGAGCTGGTGATGCCGCCGACCAGATAGCCGCTCGCGAGTCCGGCGCACAGCTCGGCCAACTGCGCCGGCAGGGCCTCGTCATGCGGACCGGCGTGCACCAAGGCCAGGTGGGCGGCGTCAAAGCCCGCGGGTGTGCGACTGCCCAACGCCGGCAGACCCGCGGCCGGCGAGAACACCTGAAATTCCCCTTCCGGCAGCCCGCCCAGCATCACCACCACGGCCGGCTCGTCGAGATATTCGACGCCGGTGCCGAGGATGCCGACCCCGACCGAGCCCACCCAGTCCTCCACGCCTGTGGTCTGCTGCAGATAGCTGACGATGGCACGGCCCGCCGGCGCCAGATGGTCGGTCACATAGACGAAACCCAGATTCGCGCCGGGCGGCGGATCGCCCATCTGGCGCAGCGCCGCCTCCACGGCCTCCTGCCATTGCTCGTGCCGCCCATGCCCGACCCGGAAATCCGGCCCTCGACCCTGCGCCCGCTGCATCGTGCTCGTCCTCCCGTCTGCTCAGCTCGAACAGCTCACCGTCAGACCCGCCGCCCAATCCGGCGGCGGCGCGGCGTAGTGCGCAAGCGAGGGATGTTCATCGAACGGCCGGCGCAGACAGGTGAGCACCTCGGCCACACCGCCAAAATCGCCCTCGCGCGCCCGCCGGATGGCCGCCTCGGCCACCCAGTTGCGCAGCACATACTTGGGATTCACGGCACGCATGGCCCTCTGGCGCTCGGCGTCGACCGAGCCCTCGGCCGCCAGGCGTGCGCGCCACCGCGCCAGAAATGCATCGCAACGGGGCCGGTCGAGAAACAGATCGCGCACCGGGGCATCGATGCGGCCGCGCGCCTCCGTCTCGACCATCCCCGGCAGCTGGCTGAGCTCCCGGAAGAACACAGGGTAATCCGCCCGGCCCGCCTGCAGCAGACCAAAGAGCGCGTCGATGAGCGCGGCATCGTCCTCCCGCGCGGTGACAAGACCCAGCTTGGCGCGCATCAATTGCAGGAACCGAGCCTCGAACGCCGCCGGAAACGCCTCGTCGATGATTGCCTTGACCTGTTCCGGCGGACCGATGAGCGCGCTCAGCGCATCGCCGAGGACGTAGAGATTCCAGTACGCCACGCGCGGCTGGGCGCGGTACTGGTAGCGGCCCGTGTGGTCGGAATGGTTGCAGATGTGGCCGGCGTCGAAGGCTTCCATGAAGCCGAACGGACCGTAATCCAGCGTCAGGCCGAGGATGGACATGTTGTCGGTGTTCATCACCCCGTGCATGAAGCCCACCGCCTGCCAATGCGCGATGAGCTCGCCGGTGCGGCGCGCGACATCGCTCAGCAGGGCGGCATAGGGCTGCGCGTCCTCGCGCAGCGCCGGCCGGTAACGGTCGATGACGTAATCGGCCAGGATGCGAAGCTCGGCCGTCCGGCCCTGCGCGTGCCAGTGCTCGAAGGAGCCGAAGCGCACGAAGCTCGGCGCAAGACGCGTCACCACCGCCGCAGTCTCCTGCTTTTCGCGCTGCACCGGCTCAGACGAGCCGATCACGCACAGGGCGCGCGTGGTGGGCACCCCCAGCGCGGCCATGGCCTCGGAAGCGAGAAACTCGCGGATCGAGGAGCGCAGCACGGCGCGGCCGTCGGCAAAGCGCGAATAGGGCGTGGGGCCGGCGCCCTTGAGCTGGACTTCGAGGGGCCCTTCCTCGGTCTCGACCTCGCCCAGCAGATGCGCGCGGCCGTCGCCGAGCTGCCCGGCCCAGACGCCGAACTGATGCCCGGAATAGACCGCCGCCAAGGGCTCGGCCCCCTTGGGCAGGCGATTGCCGGCGAACAGGGTCGGGAAATCGGGGTGATCGATCAACGCCGGATCCAGGCCCAGCAAGGCGGCGGCGTCAAAGCTGCCGGCGACGAGATAGGGTTCCGGCAAAGGCGTCGGCGGTAGACGGGTGTAAAACGCCGCCGGCAGCCGGGTGAAGCCGGCCGACAGACGCAGCGCATCGAGGCTCTGAAAACGGATGCCGGGAGATGAAGCCATGTGATCCAGAACCACCGGCGCCGCCACGGCGCGTTACCCCAACAGATGAATTTTCACTATAGCGCCGATGAGTCGCGCGCTCCCACCGCTCGGAAAAATGGGGCTCGATAGGCGTAGGCGTCACATGCTCGGCCTGCCGTCACTCTGATCGACAACTAGCTGTCGTGTCCCGGGTGATTGGCTGCTGTGCAATCGACGAGGCCTGCTGATGGGCCGCGAGGTGCTGCGGGCCGTGCTGGCAGGATCATCCGTCCGGCAGGGGTAGCCTGCTGATCACCTTGCACAAGAACGCCACCACCACGCCGGCCGTGCGCGCGGCCATCCAGCAGTCCTCGGCCAGTGAGTACGAGCTAGCTGTAGTTTCTCGAGACGTTGTTCCCGTCGAGGCCGAGGCGAGTGCCGGGGGTCTGCCGACGCCGGCTACCCGGGCGTGGCGCGGCGCGCGAAGCACCGGGGCCGGCCCGTCACCTGGCGCGTGGCGATGCGCCCGGGGCGCCGACGGGCGCTGCCGGACACCGACACGGGCAGCCTGCAGGCGTGGATCGAGCGGATCAAGGCGAGCATCCGCGCCAAGGTGGAGCACCCGTTTCGGATCATCGAGCGGCAGTTTGGCTACACCCAAGTCCGTTACCGGGGTTTGGCGAAGAACACCGCGCAGCTGATCACGCTGTTTGCGCTCGGCAACCGGTGGCTGTGCCGCAAGCGACTGGCCGCGGCCAGCGCAGGATAAATCCGTCCAGTAGCCGGAAAACGGCTGTCGAGCGGCCCGCAGCGTGGCCGTTCTCGCCTGACGACACCGCCGACAGCGCGCGTTACCCCCCTATCCGATCGTCCCGCTGGCGCCGATTCATCGGGCACTCTCACCACTGGCCGTTTTGGACACGATCCCTAGGGATTACCTACCGAAAAGGGTCAACTTCATCAGACCGAGTGCCAAAGGGGGTGGACGCATACAGCAGCTTGTCAGATGGTGCAAGGGTCGCTACAATCCGCCTCCTTTAGGACAGGCGCGTAGCTCAGTTGGTTAGAGCACCACCTTGACATGGTGGGGGTCGTTGGTTCGAGTCCAATCGCGCCTACCATTTTTCGGAATTTCCTTCCGCACATGTGGCCCTTCGTGTCGGTCACCACTGCGTACAGGCGGCACATGCCCACGATCACCCTTCCCGACGGCAGTCAGCGCCACTACGACGCACCGCCCTCACTTGCCCGCATCGCCGCCGACATCGGTCCGGGCTTGGCCAAGGCGGCTGTCGCCGGTCGCATCGACGGGCGCGAAGTCGATCTGTGCGTGACCGTCGACCATGACGCCCGGGTCGAGATCATCACCGACAAGGACCCCGCAGGCATCGATGTGGTGCGCCATTCCTGCGCTCACCTGCTCGGCCAAGCCGTCAAGCAACTCTATCCCGAGGCCAAGATGGCGATTGGGCCGGTCGTCGAGGACGGGTTCTACTACGACATCGATTATGTGCGGCCCTTTACGCCCGAGGACCTGCAACGCATCGAAGCGCGCATGCTCGAACTCGCGGAGCACCGCTATGATGTGATCCGCAAACCGGTGCCGCGTGATGAGGCGATCCGGGTGTTCGAGGAGCGAGGCGAGCCCTACAAGGTCGAGATTCTCGAAGCGATTCCGGCGGATGAACACGTCGCGCTGTACATTCACGAAGAATACATCGACATGTGCCGCGGGCCGCATGTGCCCAATATCGGCTTTTTGCGCGCCTTCAAGCTGACCAAGCTCGCCGGCGCCTACTGGCGCGGCGATGCCCGCAACCGTCAGTTGCAGCGCATCTACGGCACGTCCTGGCCGGACCGAAAATCGCTGGAGCTTTACCTGAAGCGTCTGGAGGAAGCCGAAAAGCGCGATCATCGCCGCATCGGCAAGGCGCTGGATCTGTTCCATCTGCAGGAAGAAGCGCCCGGCATGGTGTTCTGGCACGACAAGGGCTGGCGCATCTATACCCTGATCCAAGACTACATCCGCGAGCTGTTGCGCCGCAACGGCTACCAGGAAGTCAACACCCCTCAGGTCGTGGACCGCAGCCTCTGGGAGCGTTCCGGGCATTGGGAAAAATTCAAGGACGCGATGTTCACCACCCTCTCCGAGGAGCGTGAATACGCCGTCAAGCCCATGAACTGCCCCTGCCACGTGCAGATCTTCAATCATGGTCTGCGCAGCTACCGGGAACTGCCCTTGCGGATGGCTGAATTCGGCTCCTGTCACCGCAACGAACCTTCAGGCTCACTGCATGGACTGATGCGTGTACGTCATTTCGTGCAGGACGACGCGCACATCTTCTGCACCGAAGAGCAGATCCAGGACGAGGTGGCGGCTTTCATCGATCTGGTGTTCCAAGTCTATGGCGCGTTCGGTTTCGAGGACATCAGCATCGCGCTGTCCACCCGGCCCGAGGCGCGTGTCGGCAGTGATGCGCAGTGGGATCGCGCCGAGGCGGCTTTGGCCAATGCCTTGTCGGCCAAGGGCCTCGATTATCGGCTGCAGCCTGGAGAAGGCGCGTTCTACGGGCCCAAGATCGAGTTTTCCCTCAAGGATTGTCTCGGACGGGTCTGGCAGCTGGGCACCATCCAGCTCGATTTTTCGATGCCGGAGCGCCTTGGTGCCGAGTATGTTGCAGAGGACAACACACGCCGCGTCCCGGTCATGCTGCACCGCGCCATCCTGGGTTCGCTCGAGCGCTTCATCGGTATTCTGATCGAGCATCACGCGGGCGTGTTGCCGGTGTGGCTCGCGCCAGTGCAAGTGGTGGTCATGAATATCACCGATCGCACGCAGGACTATGCCGCCAAGATCGCGCAAAGCCTGTCAAATCAGGGTGTTCGCGCTGTGGCCGACTTGAGGAATGAGAAAATAGGCTTTAAAATCCGCGAACACACGCTCCAGAAGGTGCCTTTTCTGCTCGTTGTGGGCGATCGGGAAATGGAGTCCGGGACCGTGGCCGTAAGGAACTTGGCGGGCGAAGACTTAGGGGCAATGACGCTTGCTGAGTTCTCCAGCCTTGTTCCGGGCAGGCCGGCGGTGTTGGCAGTGTAACGGGAGGACTAAGAGATCGCTGCGGAAAAAGTAGCTCGGCGCAATGATGAGATATCGGCGCCGCGGGTTCGCGTCATCAACGACGCCGGGGAACAAATCGGGATCCTGTATCGTCGCGAAGCCATCCAGCTTGCTCGGGAAAGCGGCCTGGATCTGGTCGAGGTGTCGCCAAACGCCGAGCCACCTGTGTGCCGGATCATGGATTACGGCAAGTTTGCTTTTGAAAAAAACAAATCTCAGCAGGCGGCCAGGCGCAAGCAGAAGCTAACCCAGATCAAGGAAATCAAATTCCGTCCGGGAACGGACGATGGGGACTATCAGGTCAAGCTGCGCAACCTGATCCGGTTCCTGAATGATGGCGATAAAGCCAAAGTGACCCTGCGTTTTCGGGGTCGGGAAATGCAGCATCAAGACTTGGGTCGCGAATTGCTCGACCGGCTCCGCACCGATCTGGCCGAATACGCCGTGGTGGAACAGGATGCACGACTCGAAGGTCGTCTCATGGTGATGATGCTGGCCCCGAAGAAGAAGTAACGCAGACGGCGCATCAGCGCATCACCAATCGCGGAGTAATCATGCCTAAGCTCAAAACCAACCGCGGCGCGGCCAAGCGATTTGCCCGCACCGGCGGCGGCGGCTTCAAACGAGGCCACGCCTACAAGAACCACATCCTCACCAAGAAATCGCGCAAGCGCAAACGTGATCTGCGTCCCCATGTCCAGGTGGCGGCGCAGGATGTCAATGCGCTGAATCGCTTGCTGCCTTATCTTTGATCGGAGGATCGTGAAATGCCAAGAGTCAAGCGGGGCGTCACGGCCAGCGCCCGGCACCGCAAGGTGCTCGACAAGGCCAAGGGTTATTATGGCGCGCGCAGTCGCGTCTACCGGGTAGCCAAACAGGCAGTCATCAAGGCCGGTCAGTATGCCTACCGCGACCGGCGGGTGCGCAAGCGTGATTTTCGCAGTCTGTGGATCGTGCGCATCAATGCCGCGGCTCGTGAATGTGGGCTGTCCTACAGTCGGATGATTCATGGCCTGCATACAGCCGGGATCCAAGTCGATCGCAAGGTGCTCGCCGATCTGGCGGTGAACGACAAGCCCGGCTTTGCGAGGCTGGCCGAGCAGGCGAAGGCCGGTCTGGCGGCTTGAATCTTGATAGGGCGTGAAGCCCTTCAGGCTGATCGTGGAGGGGGAAAGCGGTTCTGGCTTTCCCCCTCGTCGTTCCTGTGCATGGCATAGGCCAGATGAGGTGGTTGTGGGCGAGCTGAACGCCTTAGTGGAATTGGCACTGACTGAGCTGCAGTCAGCGCGGGACCTTGCTGAACTCGAGCAGATCCGGGTGCGCCTCCTCGGGCGCAAGGGCGAATTGACCGCTCAACTGAAGGCGCTGGGAGATTTGCCTCCCGAGCAGCGTGCCGCTGCCGGCCAGGAGATCAATGCCGCCAAGGACCGCTTTCAGGAAGCCTATCGACTGCGCCGGGAGTCTCTGGAGCAGGATGAGTTGGCGCGCCGTCTGGCCGCCGAGCGCATCGATGTCACCCTCCCAGGGGTGGGCATGCCGCGGGGCAGCTTGCATCCCGTCACCCGCACGCTGGAGCGCATCGCGTCGCTGTTCGGATCGATGGGTTTCACCGTGGCCGAGGGCCCGGAGATCGAGACCGACCACTACAATTTCACCGCCCTCAACATTCCGGAACAGCATCCGGCCCGTGCAATGCACGACACCTTCTATGTCGACGCAGGGTTGCTGCTGCGCACGCACACTTCCCCGGTGCAGATCCGCGCCATGGAACGGCAGACGCCGCCGCTGCGTTTGATTGCGCCGGGCCGGGTCTATCGCTGCGATTCGGATCTCACGCACACGCCGATGTTCCATCAGGTCGAAGGTCTGGTGGTGCATGAAGACGCAAGTTTCAATGAGTTGTATGGTGTGCTGCAGGATTTTCTCCAGGCGTTTTTCGAGCGCTCGCTGTCGATCCGGTTCCGTCCCTCGTATTTCCCGTTTACCGAGCCATCTGCGGAAGTCGACATCGCCTGTGTGATGTGCGACGGCCAGGGTTGCAGGGTGTGCAAGCAGACGGGATGGCTGGAGGTGTTGGGCTGCGGTATGGTGCATCCGGCCGTGTTCGGCCACGTCGGAATCGATGCCGAGCGCTATACGGGCTATGCCTTCGGCATGGGCGTCGAACGCTTGTCGATGCTGCGTTATGGCATCAACGATCTGCGCCTGTTTTTCGAGAATGATTTGAGATTCTTGCGGCAGTTCTCATGATTCGAGCCAATTTTTGCGGACAGGTGGTCGATGCGTTTGGCGGATGACTGGCTGAAAGAATGGGTCCAACCCGTGCCTCCGGTTGCCGAATTGGCCCACAGGCTCACCATGGGCGGACTGGAGGTTGACGGCATCGAGCCTGCAGCTCCTGCATTCCAGGGCGTGGTCGTGGGGCGCATCGTCGCGATTGCTCCGCATCCCCAGGCCGATCGCCTGCGGGTCTGTGAGGTTGATGCTGGCGCCGCGGAACGCCTGCAAATCGTCTGCGGCGCCGCCAACGCTGCGGTGGGGCTGTGCGCGCCGCTGGCGCGGATCGGCGCGCGACTGCCGGATGGACTCGAGATCAAGCCGGCAAAGTTACGGGGTGTGGAATCCTTCGGGATGCTGTGCTCCGCCAAAGAGCTGGGCCTCGCCGAAACCTCCGAGGGCTTGCTGGAGTTGCCGGACGATGCACCCGTCGGCCAGGATCTGCGGACGTACCTGTCACTCGACGACCATGTGCTGGAGATCGATCTGACGCCCAACCGCGGTGACTGCCTCAGTGTCCGCGGCATCGCTCGCGAAGTGGCAGCGTTGACGGGCGCCGAGCTGACGAAGCCATCTTGGGACGCTGTTCCCGCCACCGGCTCGACAACGCTGGCTGCCTCTGTGCGCGAGACCGACGCATGTCCCGTGTATCTGGGGCGTGTGATCGAGGGCTTCGATCCCGAGGTCAGGACGCCGCTGTGGATGCGTGAGCGCTTGCGCCGCGCCGGCCTGCGCAGTCTCGGGCCCGTTGTCGATGTCACCAACTATGTGCTGCTGGAACTAGGCCAGCCGCTGCACGCCTTCGATCTGGATCGCATCGACGCGGGTCTTGCGGTGCGCTGGGCCATGAGCGGCGAGCGCCTGCAGCTCCTGACCGGTCAGGACATTGCGTTGGATGCCGATGAGTTGGTGATCGCCGATGCGCAGGGTCCCGTGGCATTGGCTGGAATCATGGGCGGTCAGCGCAGTGCGGTGAGCCCGACCACGCGGCGTGTGTTTCTGGAATGCGCATATTTTGCGCCGAGCGCCATTGCCGGAAGGGCACGGCGGCACGGCCTGCACACCGATGCAGCTCAGCGTTACGAGCGCGGTGTGGATCCAACCATGCAGCGTGAGGCGCTGGAGCGGGCGACGGCGCTGCTGCTGCAGATCGCGGGTGGGGTCGCCGGCCCTGTGGTGAGTGCTGCGGAGTCGGCTTTCGAGGCGCCGGAGATCGTCTTGCGCCATGCACGGCTGGTTCGGGTCTTGGGGGGGGATTTTTCTGCCCAAGAGGCCGAGGACTTGTTAGCGCGACTGCACATGAGATGGAAACGCACGGAGGAGGGCTGGGTCGTGCGACCGCCCGCCTACCGATTCGACCTCAGGATTGAAGTGGATCTGATCGAAGACTTGATCCGCCTGCGCGGTTATGAGGCGCTGGAAGCGCGTCGACCGCGCCTTACGCTTCAACCTGTGGCTGCGCCGGAAATGAACCTATCGCCGAACAGGATTCGCCAATTGCTGGTCGAGCGCGGCTATCACGAAGCGATCACCTACAGTTTCGTGGATCCGGCGCTGCAGGCGCCGTTTCTGGATGGTGTAACCCCAATCGACCTGATGAACCCGATCGCCAGTGACCTTTCCCAGATGCGCATCAGCCTGTGGCCTGGCCTGATTCGGACGTTGCAGGGCAATCTGAAGCGCCAGGCGGAGCGGGTACGCCTGTTCGAGATCGGCGCAGTCTTTGCGCGCGATACCGACGGCATTCGTCAGCAAAATCGGCTCGCAGGTCTGGTCCATGGGCCGTCTCTGCCCGAGCAGTGGCGAGGGGACAGATCCGGCGCCCCTGCGGATTTCTTTGAGGTCAAGGGCGATCTCGCTGCGCTTGCGGTGATGATGCATTTGCCGGCGCTGCAGGCCCAGGCGGCGGCACACCCCGCACTGCATCCGGGCAAAACCGCACGGCTCACGCTGGCGGGAGCAGCGATCGGCTGGCTCGGTGAGCTGCATCCCGGCGTCGCGGCGGCACTGGATCTGCCCCAAGGGGTGATCGTGTTCGAATGGGATCTAGATGCCACGCCGACGGTCGCGGTGCCAGGATTCTCGGCGCTCTCGCGCTTTCCGTCCATACGGCGGGACCTGGCTTTGGTCGTGTCAGATGCAACGCCTGTCGGCGATCTTCTGGATCTCATTCAGGGCGCGGGCGGAGCGTATTTGAGAGACTGCCTCGTATTCGATGTCTACCGCGGACCAGGACTCGGAGAGGGTTGCAAAAGCATTGCATTTGGCTTGATTTTTCAAGACGATGGGGGCACTCTGGAAGATGTAGTCGTGGATCGGGCGGTCGAAAATATCGTTCGGCACCTTGCCGATCGCGCGGGCGCAAGGGTCAGGGAGTAAGAGCTATGGCATTGACGAAAGCGGCGATGGTAGAACGGCTGTTCGGCGATCTGGGTCTCAACAAACGGGAGGCGAAAGAATTGGTCGACCTGTTTTTCGAGACGATCCGGCGTGCACTCGAACAAGGAGAGCAAGTCAAATTGTCCGGATTTGGAAATTTCGAGCTTCGCGACAAGGGGGAGCGCCCGGGGCGGAACCCTAAGACGGGCGAAGAAATCCCGATTTCGGCGCGTCGAGTCGTCACGTTCCGACCTGGACAGAATCTCCGCGCACGGGTGCATGCGTATGCTGGAAATCGGCAATAACGACGAACTGCCGCCCATTCCTGCGAAGCGTTACTTCACCATTGGTGAGGTGAGCGAGCTGTGTGCGGTCAAACCCCACGTCCTGCGCTACTGGGAACAGGAGTTCGAGGTTCTCAGCCCTTCGAAGAGGCGAGGCAATCGTCGCTATTACCAACGGGCGGATGTGTTGTTGATCCGCCAGATTCGCGACCTGCTCTATCATCAGGGCTTCACGATCAGCGGCGCCCGCCAGAAGCTTGCCGCACCCGTGACCAAACCGGAGCCTGCGCGATCGATGGAAGCCGTCCGCCAGGTGCGCCGCGAGATCGAAGAAGTCCTGCGCTTCATGCGCACCGGTTGATCACTCATATCTTCCCAGTCGGCCCTATAGCGAGTATGATTGCCGCCTCGCGGGAGTCGAGGGCGCGTAAGCGGCCTCTTGACGCGCGATCAGTCGGGGCGTAGCGCAGTTTGGTAGCGCACCAGCATGGGGTGCTGGGGGTCGCAGGTTCAAATCCTGCCGCCCCGACCATCTTTCTTTTCCCAGCCAAGGCCCGAGCCTGGCTGTACGGCTCTACCATCCTCTACCTGTCATGTCACTGAAACGCTATGATCGGCCGCTTTCCGGTCGATCGTTCGACCCGGTTGTGTTCTCGGCCGAATCGTAGAGGTTGTTGGCATGGATCAGGACATCACGCAGGCGCCGGATTGGTTCCTCCGGGCGTTGGAGACACCGTATCGCGAAAAGCAGATCGAGGTGGAGGGGTGTCCCATCCATTATCTCGCTTGGGGGGATGTCGGCAAGCCTGGTTTGCTGCTCGTCCACGGCGGCGGTGCGCACGCACACTGGTGGGATTTCATCGCCCCGTTCTTCATCGATCGCTACTCCGTCTGTGCCATCGACCTCAGCGGCATGGGCGACAGCGGCCACCGCGAGCAGTATTCCGGCGATCTGTTTGCCAAGGAATTGATCAGCGTGTGCGAAGACGCGGGCTTTGGCGCCAACACGGTCATCGCGGGACACAGTTTCGGTGGCTTGGCCACGCTGAAGGCCGGGCTGAACTACGCGGATCGCTTGACAGGAATCGTGATCTGCGACTCGGCCATCTTTCCGCCCGGTTTCAGTCCCGGGAACGATCTTCGGGCCTCGCCGTTCAAGGAAAAGAAAACTGTCTATCCAGACTTCGAAACCGCCGTATCGCGGTTCAAGCTGGTTCCGCCGCAGCCGTGCGCCAATCGCTATATCCTCGATTACATCGCGCGCCATTCGCTCATGTCGGTCGAGGGGGGGTGGACCTGGAAGTTCGATATGCGCTTCCTGCAAAAAACCATTTACGACAATTTGGCGCATGAAATCAAGAATCTGACCGTGCCGGCCGCCATGGTCTATGGCGAGAAAAGTGTGCTGTTCGGCAAGTTCATGCTCGAGAATACCCGCAAGTGGTATGCGGACCATGTCCCTTTCATTTGTTTGCCTAAGGCGCGTCATCATCTATTCCTCGACGAACCGCTCGCTTTCGTCGAGGCGTTGTCCGGCATCATCGACCCCTGGACCGGCGTCCGGACGGCCTCCGCCTAGCAACGAGGGTCATGCGTCGGCGTTTGCTTTGTGGTCCGGCCGCTCCTCTTTGTCTACGGGACCCTGCGCCGCGGGGCGAGCGCCCAGGGTCTGATGGCCTCCGCCCGCTTCGTCGCGCGACTCGAGCTCGCGGCACGACACGATATGAGGAGTCGGGGGCAATATCCTGTGGTCTGGTTCCCCGGTCGGCGGAAGGTCGTGGGTGAGTGTTACGCAGTGTCGCCGCTGCTGCTGCGTCGTCTGGACCGCTTCGAACAGACACCCCATGCTTACCGTCGTCGCCTGGTGCGTACGCCGATCGGGTGGGCCTGGATGTATCGATGTGACGGCACTCATGGGAAACGGTGCGGGCGCGTGGTGAGGCAAGGGGATTGGATGAAGCAGCCTGGGCGCTTGACCGGGACGGTCGCCGGCCGCTACAGGACTATCCGCAGCGGGGTGCACGCTCGTGGATGAAGGATCCCTAACTGTGCCCAATCTGGTCGATGCGCTCCGGGTCGACCTGTGCGCGATCATTCTCGCGGTGACCGATGGAACGCCGCGCATACTCACCATTCGCCCAACCGATGCGAGAGCGACTGTCGCCGATACACTGCCGTGGGGCCCGCTGGATCCACGAACCGACCGGACGCTCGAGCGCACGCTGCGCAGCTGGGTGGCGCGCCAGTCCCGCTTGTCTCTCGGGTATGTCGAACAGCTCTATACCTTTGACGAGGGGCGCGCCGGCGAAGGACTGCGCCGGATCAGCGTGACCTATCTGGCGCTGGTGCAGGAACAGGCCGTTTCCCAAGCTGGCGCCGGCTGGCGTAATGTCTACGCCTTCTTTCCCTGGGAGGACTGGCGCGAGGGGCGACCACCCGTCATCGACCATGCCATCCTTCCGGCATTGAATACCTGGCTGGCTCGACTGTCCGACTGCCAACAGGCGGAACAGGAACGAGAGCGGGTGGAGATCCACTTCGGCGTCAATGGTGTGCCTTGGGTGCCGGAGCGGGTATTGGATCGTTATGAACTGCTTTATCAGGCAGGCCTGATACCGGAAGCGGGCGCCGCGCCGCACCCGGCCTTCGGGCAGGCCATGGCGCTGAATCATCGACGCGTGGTCGCCACGGCGCTGAGTCGTCTGCGAGGCAAGATCAAGTACCGGCCGGTCGTCTTCGAGCTCTTGCCTCCTCGATTCACACTCTGGCAATTGCAGCAAGTGGCCGAGGCCCTCACCGGCATGAGCCTGCACAAGCAGAACTTCCGGCGGCTGGTGGAGCAGGGCGGGCTGGTGGCCAGTACGGGAGCGTTTGCCTACGACACCGGCGGTCGGCCGGCGCAGCTCTTTCGCTTCCGCCGCCGGGTCTTGCGTGAACGTCCGGCGCCGGGCGTGGGATTGCCAAGCGGGGTTCGTGACAGTTGACACCCTTTATGCTCAACCCTAGTATAAGTGACCATCGATACGTCACATGAAAGCAGCATCCCATGGCCTGCTTTCGGCGAGGGATTTCATGAATATGCACACTGGCGCACTCACGCCTCATCCGGCCGCACTCGGCAAGTCAGAGCGCGACGCGCTGGAACCCATTTACGCGCGTATGCGCCATGTCGTTCCCGCGGTCGAATGGGCTGTTCATGCGCCTTATGTCGCCGCGATCAATGAGCTGAAGCGCGAGCGCAACGCCGTCGTTCTGGCGCACAATTACCAGACGCCCGAGATTTTCTATGGCATTGCCGACTACACCGGCGATTCCCTGGGCTTGGCGCAGCAGGCCGCGGCGACCGAAGCGGAGGTGATCGTCCAGTGCGGTGTGCATTTCATGGCCGAGACCTCTAAGGTGCTCAGCCCGCACAAGACGGTCCTGATTCCGGATACCGAAGCCGGCTGTTCCCTGGCCGACGCCATCACCCCTGCGGACATCGCCCTGCTGCGGCAGCGATATCCCGGCGTGCCGGTGGTCACCTATGTCAACACCTCGGCCGCGGTCAAGGCGGCCTCCGACATTTGCTGCACCTCGGCCAACGCGCTGGAGATCGTGGAATCGCTTGGGACCGATAAGGTCATCTTCCTGCCCGACCAATATCTGGGGCGTTGGGTCGCCTCCAAGACCCGGGTGGAGATCATCCTGTGGCATGGCGCTTGCGAGGTCCATGAACGGTTCACGGGCGCGCAGCTGCGCGAGTATCGCCAGCGCCATGCCGGAATCCACATCATTGCGCATCCGGAATGCCCCCCGGATGTGCTTGAGGAAGCCGATTACGTCGGTTCCACCACGGGCATGGTGCGCCATATCAAGGAGTCCGGCGCCTCGCGCGTCGTCATGGTCACCGAATGTTCCATGAGCGACAACGTCGCCGTCCAGTTCCCCCAGGTGGAGTTCATTCGACCCTGTAATCTGTGCCCGCACATGAAGCGCATCACGCTGCCCAAGGTATTGCACGCGCTGCAGACCTTGTCGCCCGCCGTTGAGGTGGATGCGGAGATCGCCATTGGCGCGCGCCGCGCCGTCGAACGCATGCTGGCCGTCGGCCGTGGCCAGGAACATGGTTTAGCGGCGCTGCAACGACGGGTGGCTGCCGGGCGGTGAGCGAGATCACTCGCTTGAAATCCTTTCGTCATCCCGGTTGCGTTTGACAATCATTCTTATTCGCGCCATATTGGCATCATCCTTCGCTACTCGACAGCGATCGGAGACGCTGCCATGTATGTTTGCCTGTGTCGCGCAGTCACCGACCGGGATGTGAATCAGGCGATTGCCCAAGGGCATCAGAGCCTTCCGGCGCTGCAGGCCACGCTTGGTGTGGCGACCGGTTGCGGCCGGTGTCGCAACCACGTTTGTCGCATGCTGCAAGACGAAACGGCCGAAGCCGCTCTCGCCGGCTCGACATCATCGCTCGTCACTCAGCCACGGGTCTGATGGCCCGCTAGCCTATCGACGACTACCTGCTTCGATTAAGATCGTTTCATCGATCCCATCGGAGCGTGTCATGAAAGGTCATCCGCAAGCCATCGAGTGGCTCAACCGCATCCTCGAAAATGAACTCACCGCCATCAACCAGTATTTCCTGCACGCCCGCATGTGCAAGAACTGGGGCTATGAAAGTCTCGCCAAGAAAATCTATTCCGAATCCATCGATGAAATGAAGCACGCCGACGTGCTCATCGAGCGGATTCTGTTCTTGGAAGGCTTGCCCAATCTGCAATCCCTCGGCAAGCTCATGATCGGCGAATCAGTGCGTGAAGTGCTGCGTTGCGATCTGGAACTGGAACGGATCGCGCATCCCGCGCTCAAGGAAGCCATCGCCTTCATGGAATCGATTGGCGACTACATCAGCCGGCAAGTGCTGGAGGACATCCTCGAGAGCGAGGAAGCGCACATCGACTGGCTGGAAACGCAGTTGCGCCTGATGGATGAATTGGGCGAGCCCAATTTCCTGCAGTCCGCGCGTTGATCGGACCTTGTGGTCGATATCGGGGCCCGCTCTCGGTGGGTCGTTGTCTGAACGAAGGGGAATGAAGATGACTTCGAAGATGCTTAGAGTGATGGCCATGGGAGTGCTGGTGCCGTTCTCAACGGTGACGCTTGCCATGCCTGCCGTGCAGGCCACGGCCGTGATCAGTACCGACGAGGCCATTGCACAGTCTCGCGCTGCCGCATTGTCAGGCGAACGGGAGCGTGTGCAGGCCTTTTTGGCTCGCGAAGACGTGGCTCATCAGTTGGCGCGCTTGGGGGTCGATCCCGCTGCGGCACAGGCGCGCGTGGATGCGCTGACTGACGCGGAGGTAGCGCAACTCGACCATCACATCGAGCAGCTTCCGGCCGGCGGCAGCTCGGTGCTCGGCGCATTGGTATTCATCTTTGTCCTGTTGCTCGTCACCGATATTCTGGGATTCACGAAGGTATTCCCGTTTACTCGCTCCATGCGCTGACACGTCTCGACTTGCCTATGCGCCGAGCGCAAGTTGACACGTGAAGTGCAGTTCGATAGCTTCGAAGTGGAAGGGGAGTAGCTTTTCGCCAAGGTGCCGTCATTACGATGACTCATCCGGTATCTTGGGCAACTCACGTTGCAAGCGAGACCTTCGCCTGTCAGGCGAAGGCTCCCCATGTCGAATCATGGACCCCGATCCTGACCGGATCGGGGTTTTTTTATGGTTCGACGGGGAGTGCAAGGTAATGGAAAGCGTTGGAAACATGTGGCTATGGCTGGGGTTTTTCGCATTCGCCCTGACCATGATCGCCGTGGACCTGTTTCTGTTGGGTGGACGCAAGGCGCATAAGGTTTCGCTGCGCGAGGCGGGGGCATGGTCTGTCGTCTGGATCTGTCTGGCGCTCCTGTTCTGCGCCGGCTTTTGGTGGTATCTGGACGGTGCCATGGGGCGCGAGGTCGCGAACCAGAAGGCCACCGAATTCCTTACGGGCTACCTCATTGAAAAATCACTGGCCGTCGACAACATTTTTGTCTGGCTCATGCTGTTCAGTTACTTCGCCATTCCTGCCGAGTATCAGCGCCGCGTCTTGATCTACGGCGTTCTGGGGGCGATTGTCATGCGAACGGTGATGATTCTCATCGGCGCATGGTTGATCGCACAGTTCCATTGGATTCTCTATGTTTTCGGTGTGTTTCTCCTGTTCACCGGCTTCAAGATGGCGTTTTTTGCCGATCACGAGCCCAATCTCGAGAAGAATCCCGTGCTCCGCTGGATGCGCCGGCATTTGCGGATCACGGACAAACTGGAGGGTGAGTGGTTCTGGGTGGTCAAGAACGGTGTGCGCTGGTTTACGCCCTTGTTCGTGGTGCTGATCCTGGTCGAAATCACCGATCTCATCTTCGCTGTCGACAGCATTCCGGCGATTTTCGCGGTGACCTCCGATCCCTTCATCGTGCTGACCTCGAACATCTTCGCCATCCTGGGGCTGCGTGCGATGTACTTTCTCCTCGCCGATTTTGCGAGTCGGTTCAGCCTGTTGAAGTATGGTCTCGCGGCTGTGCTGATCTTCATCGGCGCCAAGATGATGCTGCTCGACGTCTACAAGATCCCCGTCTCCTGGTCGCTGATGGTGGTCGCCGTCCTGATCGTCTCGTCCGTGTTGGCCAGTCTGTGGGCGACCCGGAGCCGGAGCCTTGATGGAAAAGTCCATGATCTACTGTAATCGGAACGGAGCTGCCGTGCCCGGCAACGGAAAGGCAATGGCGTGGCGGGTTGCACTGGCAACACTCGTGTTGCTCAGTGGATGCAGCGCCGTTCCGACGGTGCCGGGCACCTCGAGCATCGGCGCTTCGATACAGGAACTGTCCGAAGTGCCCTTTTACCCCCAGGACGCCTATCAGTGCGGGCCCGCGGCTCTTGCCTCGGTCCTGACTTACAGCGGGATCGCGCGCTCACCCGAGGACTTGGTTGATGCCGTCTACGTGCCGGCCCGGCAAGGCAGTCTCCAGGCAGAAATGATCGCTGCGGCCCGCTCGCACGGTCGCATGGTCTATCCCGTGCAGACGCCCGAGGAAATCCAGGCGCAGTTGCGCAACGGTACGCCGGTGTTGGTCTTCCAGAATCTCGGATTGCCTCAGTATCCCCGCTGGCACTACGCAGTCGTTGTCGGATGGAATCCCGGGCGCGAGGTGATCTTGCGGTCGGGGACGACGCGCCGTCTCGTGCTCAACGAAACGACTTTCCTGCGTACATGGCAGTGGGGAGGGGCGTGGGCCCAAGTGATTCTTCCGCCCGACCGGCTGCCCGCGTCAGCGGAATTCCGCCGCTATCTGTCTTCTGCCCTGGATCTGGAATCGGTCGACCAGCCAGCCGCGGCGCTCAGCGCCTATCAGACCGCAGCGCGCCACTGGCCTGATCAAGACCTCGCGTGGCTGGCTTGGTCGAATCTGCTCCTTCAGACGCAGGGCCCGACCGCTGCGCGTGACGCGCTGGAAGTGCTCAACCAGGGGCTGAGCCGCAACCCGAACAGTGAGGCGCTTCGGCTCAACCAAGCGGGAATCCTGCTGACCCTTGGGAAACGGGAGGAGGCGCAGTTCGCGGCGCGGGATATTGCGTCACGGGAAGGACCGTGGCAGCAGCGAGCAGAGAGCTTGTTGCGCCGGATCGAAGCCAGTGAGTAAGGGCGTGGGCCTCAGTCGGACCATATCGGCTCGCCCTTTGCGCGCATGGCGGCGCAAAGGATAGGCGCATCTCTTGCTCACCTGAAAAAATGGGCCATCCATGGCCCATCCGCCGCTTCCGTCTGGGGCCGTGCTCAGCTAGTCACGAGGGAGGTGCGGCGCAGCTCCGGGATGCTGCTGAGCGCATTTTCCGATCGGGCGATTTCCCGCTCCGCAGGAGAGGCCTGCTTGGCATCCCATTCCAGCAGCAGCGGCGTGATCACCCGGCGCCACAGCGGGGGGCACAACGCGGCGAGGAAGGTCCCGGCGTAGCCGTGGGGCATTTCGGGCGCGTCCGGATAGGGCTTGAGCTCCCAGAAGGGCAGGTCGCCTTGCTCATGGTGCGCCGAATGCCGGGTCAATGAGTAGAGCACGAAGCTCGACATGCGCTTGTTGGTGTTCCAGGAATGCCGCGGTTGCACAGGCTCGCCAGGGACTCGCACCAGTCCGAAGTGTTCCATGTAGTTGGCCACTTCCAGTGTAAGCTTGCCGATCAAGGCGGTGACAAGGAACACGGCGACGCCGAGCCAGCCCGCCGAAGCGAAGAAGACGCCGGCCAGCGCGAGCACCATGGCGTAGCCGCGCAGCATCGAATTGTCGATGGACAGCACCGGTTTACCGATCTTGCGCAGGCGGTCGATTTCGAAACGCCAGGCGGCCAGATGCTCATGCCAGATGGCGCCGGGGACCCACAGCCAGAAGTTGGTGTCCTTGCGCCGGGCCGTGGCCGGATCGCCGATGGTGGCGACACGGGCGTGATGGTTGTAGACATGCTCCACGGCGAAGTCCGGGTTGGCGCTGAAAGCGAGCATCCAGCGGCCCAAGATCATGTCGCGCCGGCTCCAGGTCCGGTGCGTGAGCTCATGACCCACATTGGTGCCGGCGGCAGCGATCAAGATTCCCAAAACGACCATGGTACCGAGGATGCTGACCATACCGGTTTGCTCGCGGGCGGCGAAGACATCGAAGCCCGTCACGGCCTGGATGGCTGCACCGATGCCGAGAAAATCACCCGTGCCGAGCATCCACGCCTGGGCCAGACTGGCCATGGCCAGCAGCGGCAGGATCAGGTAGAGGAGGAAGTTCAGGATGCCGGGGTGGGCGTAGTGTGGTTCATCGAGGTAATCGCCCATGAAATGATCGCCGAGAAATAAAAAAGCACCCATGATGGCGCCTGTGATCAGGATCCACGGCCCTCCGGCGAAGATGGAGGCGATGACCGCGAGCAGGGCCAAATGCATTAGCGTGTATCGTAAGTACTTGAACATGGCATATTCTCCAAGTGCACGAACGAGCCTCAAGGTTGCCTTTATCAGGCGGATCCGCTCTTTTGGCGGCTTGGATGCCATTGTGAGGAAAGTGCAGTCTGGCGTTATTGATGAAAATCATGAAAACAATAGGCAAACGACCCTGACCAGGCTGAGCCAGCGCAAGAACGGTGGATTTTGAATTGGCATTGATTCTGCTGGCCGAAGACACAGTTGCGGTGGTTATCGACCGCAATGCCTAGTTTGCACTGGCCTCATCTACAGCCGTAACGGAGACTTTGTCATGAGCGTGAATTCCGAGGCCAAGCCGATCCAGCGCATCGCGGTGATGACCAGTGGTGGCGACTCGCCGGGCATGAATGCTGCCATCCGCGCCGTTGTCCGCTACGCCCTCTACCACGGCATCGAGGTGATGGGCATCCAGCGGGGCTACTTCGGCCTGGTGAATGATGACCTGATCGCTCTGGGGCCGCGCGAGGTGGGCGGCAAGATTCAGGAGGGCGGGACTTTTCTGCGCAGCGCGCGCCTGCCTGAGTTCAAGCAACCTGAGGTTCAGCAGCGAGCGCTGGATGTGCTGGCGCGGCGGCGCATCGGCGGGCTGGTGGTGATCGGCGGTGATGGCTCCCTTGCCGGGGCGATGGCTTTGCACCAGCACGGCTTGCCCGTTGTCGGCATCCCAGCCAGCATCGACAACGACATCGTCG
Organism: Candidatus Acidiferrales bacterium; assembly: GCA_035573755.1. Taxonomy (GTDB): domain Bacteria; phylum Pseudomonadota; class Gammaproteobacteria; order UBA5335; family UBA5335; genus Macondimonas. The sequence continues at coordinate 3,761 of DATLZY010000005.1, read as the reverse complement.
GCACCGACGCCACCATCGGCATGGACACGGCCTTGAACACCATCCTCGATGCCATGGACCGTTTGCGCGACACGGCCAGCAGCCACGGGCGCATCTTCATCGTCGAGGCCATGGGGCGGCATTGCGGCTATCTGGCCCTCATGGCGGGCTATACCGGGGGCGCGGAGGTGATCCACATTCCCGAATTGCCACTGGAACTGGACGAGATTCTTGCCACCGTCGAGCAGGCCTGGATCCGAGAAAAAGCACACGTCATCGTGATGGTTGCCGAAGGCGCGACGCATTCGGTGCATCAAATCGCCGCCTACATCGAGGAGAAGCACCGCGGTTTCGAGTGCCGCGTGACACAGCTTGGCCATGTGCAGCGTGGTGGTCGCCCAACCCATTTCGATCGCCTGCTGGCCAGCCGGCTGGGCGTCAAGGCCGTGGAATGCCTGCGCGCCGGACAGACCGGCACCATGGTGGGCCTGCAGGGCGCCGAACTGGTCGCCGTTCCCCTGTCCGAGGTGGTGGGGCACAACAAGCCGGCGCCCGCGAGAGAGTACGAGATCATCCGTATTCTGGCCCAGTAAGGCGTGGTGTCCGTTTTGCGTGTCGCATTACCGTGGCCGGATGACCTCACGCCCGCAGCTGCGCGCGCCCTCCAACTGGAGTGGCGCGACAGGGTTCAGCCGAGCGGGCCTGTCGGTAATGTGCGCTGGATCGCAGGCGTGGACGTGGCGTTTCCGGCTCAGGGGAGCGTGTCGCGAGGCGCCGCCGTTTTGTTTCGCTATCCGGACCTTACGCCGGTGGCTGGGAGCATCGCTGAACTGCCGACCCGGTTTCCCTACGTGCCGGGGCTGTTGTCGTTTCGCGAGCTGCCGGCGTTGTTGGCGGCGCTCGACGGCCTGCCGGAAACACCTGACGTTATCCTGGTCGATGGTCAGGGCATTGCGCACCCGCGGCGCTTGGGTGTGGCCAGCCATCTGGGCGTTGTGCTGGACCGGCCGACCATCGGTGTCGCCAAGTCGGTCCTCTGCGGCCAGTATGCCGAACCGGGCCTGGAGGCTGGCCATCAATCACCCTTGCTCGATCGGGGCGCGGTGATCGGGTCTGTGCTGCGGAGTCGCCGCAACGCGCGTCCGCTCATCGTCTCGCCGGGGCATCGTGTGGGGCTGCAGGAATCGGTTGCGTTCGTGCAATCCTGTCTGCGCGGCTACCGCTTGCCAGAGCCAACTCGCCTGGCGGACAGGCTGGCCGGTGGCAAGGGCGGCCCCGCGCCGCTCGGCGAGGGCGTGTCGATCCGCGGGGCATCGCCGATCCGCGCCGGTTCATCTGTCTGAAACCTCTTTCGAGAACCGGTGCGTCGCGTCACGAAATGCCATCTTTGGCTGCCATGCTGGCGCGGAACGATCCGGTCCGACGGCGTTCAAAGTCCATCATAAGTCTGACTCGTCCCTATCAAGGAGTTGCCGATATGCCTGGCTTTCTGATTCGATTGTTCGTCACTGCGCTGGCGCTGGGAATTGCCTCGGCGATCGTACCCGGCATCGAGATCAGCGGATTCTGGGCGCTGCTGGGCGCTGCATTTCTGCTGGGTTTGGTCAATGCCATCATCCGCCCGGTTCTGGTCATCCTGACCTTCCCGATCACCTTGCTGACGCTGGGTTTGTTTCTGTGGGTGATCAACGCCGCCATGCTGGGGCTGGTGGCGGCCATGATGGACAGTTTTGCCATCAGCGGCTTTTTTTCTGCTCTGTTGGCGTCGCTGGTGGTGAGTCTGGTGAGCTGGATGGCCTCTTGGTATGTCGGCCCCGCCGGTCGGATCGAGGTCTATACGGTGCAAGGGCGTTGATGTCTTGAAGACGGAAGTCGTGGGGCCGTGGTGCGGTCGACGAGCAGCGGTCGGTCTCTATGGGGCATCATCCATCGAATCGATGCGTTCGCCGCAGTCGTAGGTCAGCACGGTCTGCTCATCCAGCGTGCGCTGGATGAGCGCCGGATAATCCGCGATGAGCTCTCGTTCCAGCGCCGCCAGATGAGCCGAGCGGGACCGCGTGCGTGGATTGCGGCTCAACAGGGCGCAGCAGTCCTTGTAGGGCGCCAGTGATAGATCATAGGTGCCGAGGCGCCGCGCCCAATCGATGATGTCCTGTTTGTCATAGGCGATCAGGGGCCGCAGGATGGGCATGTCCGTGGCCTGCGAGGTGCTCACCAGATTCTCCAGAGTCTGGGAAGCGACCTGCCCCAGACTATCGCCGGACACCAAGGCCCGCGCCCGAATTTGCCAGGCCAGCGCGGCGCCCACGCGGGCGAGGAAACGGCGGAACAGCAGCAGGCCATAGCCGTCCGCGTCACCGGCAACGGCGAGATCGAAATGCGTATAGGGCAGCACGAACAGCCGGCAACGCTGCGCGTAGCGGCTGATTTGTCGAGCCAAGGCGGCAACGGGCGTCTGTTCAATCTGCTGCTGAACCAGATGGCTCGGCGTCATGTGCAGGAGATCAAGCGTGCAGCCGCGCTTGGCCATGAGGCAGGCCGCGACTGGTGAGTCGATGCCACCCGACAGCAGGGCCAGCACGTGGCCGGCACTTCCGAGCGGGAGCCCGCCGAGCCCGGGTTGTGGGCCGGTATGGCAATAGAGTCCGTCACGCAGGATGTCGACATGGAAGGTTCGCGTCGGTCGGACCAGATCCACCTGTCGCCAAGCGCTGTGGGTGGCGATGTGGCTGCCCAGCTCCCGCTCGAGCAGTGTCGAGGGCACCGGGAACCGCTTGTAGGCTCGCTTGACCCGTACCGCGAACCGCGCATGAGGTGGGGGTGGATCGGCCGCCAGGGCGAGCATTGCTCGCCCGAGCCAGTCGCGCGCAACCTCCGGCACGAGTGTCTCAGGCCCTGCATGGAGGGTGGAGGCAAAGTTGACGATGCCCGGTACCTCCCGTACCAGTGCCTCGATATTCCCGATCGGCATGACGTCGTCGGCACCGAGTCGCACACACAGCCGATCGTAGCGCAGCTCCACGGTCGCTTTGACACCGCTCGCGCGCAGGCGGTGAGTCAAGCTGCGCTGCAAGGCTTGCTCGAAGCGGATGCGGTTACGGCCCTTGAGGGCGATTTCGCCATAGTGGACCAGGATGCGGCGCTCGAAGGGCATGGCGTGGTCGAGCGAGGCCGGGTTTGCAGCGGAATCGGTCATCTGTGCCATCATGGCGGAGTCTCGGGCGGATGGACAGGTCAGGCGGGATATATCCGCGCAAAGCCATTTTCAATCGTGGACGTTTCAAGGCAGGCCCGTTGCGGCGGTCGGCTCTGTGACTCAACCGCGCGTAGGGCCTGCATTATTGCATAGCCGTCGCATTTTGAAGGGGCGTGTCGGCCGCATGGCGATGCCTGAGCTTGCACACTGATATCCCCAGTCGACCGACCTTTAGGAAAAGATTTGGGAAAGTCTGAACAACCGCCGAATCTGCGTGATTTTGCGGTGTGATGGGCAATCACATCGATCTGGTCGGGATTCGAGGTCTTTGCGCACCGTCGGAGATGTTTCTCCGTCCAGCGGACGTACTTACCCTGTCGCCGGCATCAAATGCCGGCGCGCCATCCACGAATTCGACAACGCGAACAGCCTCAGCACCTGTGCCGCGTTCTTCGCGATGCCGTGGTAGCGCACCCTCACGTAGCCCAGCGGCTGCTGGATGACCCGGAACGGGTGCTCGACCTTGGCGCGCACGCGGGCCTTGTAGCGCTCCCAGCGCTCGGCGTACGTGCGCTCACGCCGGTGC
>DATLZY010000004.1:0-20633 GCA_035573755.1 Candidatus Acidiferrales bacterium | reverse complement strand
AGATGGTGATGCCGGGGGATAACGTCAAGGTGACGGTGCAGTTGATCAGTCCGATTGCGATGGAAGAAGGGCTGCGCTTCGCGATTCGCGAAGGCGGTCGTACCGTCGGCGCTGGTGTCGTATCCAAGGTGTTGAAATAAGTCATGGCCAGTCAGCAGCGTATTCGCATTCGTTTGAAGGGGTTCGACCACCGCTTGGTGGATCGGTCGGCGCGCGAGATTCTGGACACCGCCAAGCGTAGTGGCGCCCAGGTAAAGGGCCCCATTCCACTGCCAACAGACAGGGAGCGGTTCACTGTGCTGGTGTCGCCGCACGTGAACAAGGACGCGCGCGATCAGTATGAGATCCGGACGCACAAGCGAGTGATGGAGATCATCGATCCTAGTGAAAAGACGGTAGATGCGCTGATGAAGTTGGACTTGGCTGCCGGAGTCCACGTGCAGTTGAAGTTGTACTGAGCGCCGGCAAGCGTCTTCATCGATGGTTCGTGAGCGGGCCGGTAACAGAAATACGTAGTGTTAAGGTGAAATCATGGCGATCGGAGTGGTGGGGCGCAAGCTCGGCATGACGCGGATCTTCACCCCGGAAGGGGCCTCGATTCCCGTCAGTGTCATCGAGGTGCAGCCAAATCGGGTCACACAGGTCCGTACGCTGGAAACGGATGGATATTCTGCCGTGCAAGTGACAACGGGCGAGCGGCGACCGATTCGGGTGAAGAAGCCGCTGGCCGGCCATTTCGCGAAGGCTGGAGTTGCTGCTGGTCGAGGTCTGTGGGAGTTCCGCCTTGACGTCGAGTCTGCGGCAGCTTATCCGGTGGGTCATGAGGTCACTGTGGGACAGTTCTCCGCAGGTCAGATGGTTAATGTCACCGGCACCACTGTAGGCAAAGGTTTTCAGGGCGCGGTGAAGCGGCATCACTTTTCCATGCAGGACGCTACGCACGGCAACTCACTGTCCCACCGGGCCCCAGGCTCGATCGGGCAGCGTCAGACGCCAGGGCGTGTGTTTCCCGGCAAGAAGATGGCGGGTCACATGGGTAGCGTCCGCGCGACCGTGCGCAACCTGCGGGTCGTTCAGGTGGATGAAAGGCGGAATTTGTTGCTTGTCAGCGGCTCTGTTCCAGGATCCAAGGGCGGCGACGTTCTGGTCCATCCGGCTACCGGCACGAAGGATTAATCGATGGTACTTACATCACTCGATGGCGGCTCGCAGGTGAGCCTCGCAGAGGGGGTTTTTTCGGCTCCTTTCAACGAAACGCTGGTGCATCAACTGGTCACTGCCTATTTGGCGGCCGGACGGGCGGGTACGCGCGCCCAGAAGAGCCGTTCCGACGTCCGTGGCGGTGGCGCAAAGCCCTGGAAGCAGAAAGGTAGCGGCCGTGCCCGCGCCGGAACCATTCGCAGCCCGCTGTGGCGCCATGGCGGCGTGACTTTTGCGGCCCGGCCACAGGATTATACGCAGAAGATCAATCGCAAGATGTATCGGGCGGGCATGCGCGCCATTCTAAGCGAGCTGGTCCGTCAGGAGCGGCTCCGGGTCGTGGAGTCCATTGTGATTGCCGAACCGCGTACGCGGCTCATCACGGATCAGTTGTCCCGGTGGGGGCTCGGCGTTGAAAGCCATGTGCTCTTGGTCGTCGAGACGGTCTCGGATGTGCTGGTCCTGGCGACACGCAATCTTCGCCATGTGCAAATTTGCCAGGCGACGCGGGTTGACCCGGTCAGCCTGGTCGGTGCCGACTGCGTGATCATCGAGCGTGGTGCGTTGGCCGCGATTGAAGGGTGGTTGCAATGAACCAAGAGCGTCTTTTGCAGATTCTGCTGGAACCTGTGGTGACCGAGAAGTCCACTCAGGTTGCGGATGCCAGAAACCAGGCGGTGTTCAAAGTATGCCGCGATGCGACCAAGGCAGAGATCAAAACGGCGGTGGAATCCTTGTTCAGCGTGCGCGTTCTGGGCGTGAACGTGGTCAACCTGAAAGGAAAGACCAAACGCCATGGGCGCTTCGTGGGTAAGCGCAGTGGTGTCCGCAAGGCTTATGTGCGGCTGTCCGATGACAGTCGCATCGAATTGACCGTGAATCCCTGATGGGATCGGTGGACTGAACGTAAACAGCGAGATCGATCATGGCACTGGTTAAGTCCAAACCGACATCCGCCGGCAGGCGCTTCGCAGTTCAGGTGAAGACGCCCGATCTGCATAAGGGTGGCCCGTATGAGGCACTGGTGGAGCGTCAGTCTAGCCGCGGCGGACGCAACAACGTCGGCCGGGTGACCGTGCGTCACCAGGGTGGTGGGCACAAGCAGCGGTACCGGCTTATCGATTTCCGTCGCGACAAGGACGGCATTCCTGCTGTAGTTGAGCGTCTGGAATACGACCCCAATCGCAGCGCCCACATTGCGTTGTTGTGTTATGTGGATGGTGAACGGCGTTACATTCTCGCGCCCAAGGGCGTCAAGGCGGGAGCGAACCTGCAGTCTGGCGTTTCCGCCCCGATCAAGGCCGGCAACACGCTGCCATTGCGGAACATCCCGCTCGGTACGAGCGTCCATGCCATCGAGCTCAAGCCGGGCAAGGGGGCGCAACTAGCACGCAGTGCCGGCGCCTATGCGCAGATCGTGGCCCGGGAAGGTGGGTTTGCCACGTTGCGGCTGCGTTCGGGCGAGATGCGCAAGATCCATCTAGAATGTCGCGCCACGGTTGGCGAAGTCGGCAATGCGGAACACAATCTGCGGTCTCTGGGAAAGGCGGGTGCCAAGCGCTGGCGGGGTATCCGGCCGACGGTTCGCGGTGTGGCGATGAATCCTGTGGATCACCCGCATGGAGGCGGTGAAGGACGCACCTCCGGTGGGCGTCATCCCGTGACGCCCTGGGGTGTCCCCACCAAGGGCTACAAGACCCGCAGCAACAAGCGCACGGACAAGATGATCGTTCGTCGTCGCAGTGCCAAGTAAGAGGGTTTGACATGCCGCGTTCAATTCGCAAGGGTCCCTTTGTCGATCACCATTTGGTGAAAAAGGTTCTCGAGACTCAGGAATCACGAACCAAGCGCCCCATCAAGACTTGGTCACGTCGCTCCATGATTATTCCCGAGATGGTCGGACTGACCATTGCCGTACATAACGGGCGGCAGCACGTGCCCATACTCGTTTCCGAAAACATGGTCGGGCACAAGCTGGGCGAGTTTTCGCCCACCCGCACCTACAAGGGCCATGTCGCCGACCGTAAGGCGCGGTAAGAAGGGGTAGCGACATGCAAGTTTCAGCGAAATTGAGAAATATCCACATCTCCGCGCAGAAAGCACGGCTGGTGGCAGATCAGATTCGCGGTCTGCCCGTTGATCGGGCGCTTCAGGTTCTGACGTTCAGCCCAAAGCGCGCTGCCGGACTGATACGCAAGGTGCTGGAATCAGCGATCGCGAACGCCGAGCACAACGAAGGGGCAGATGTCGATGATCTGCGCGTCAGCGGGGTGTGGGTGGACGAAGGGCCGACCATGAAACGCTTTCATGCCCGTGCCCGCGGTCGGGGCACTCGGATTCACAAGCGGACCAGCCATATTACGGTGCTGGTTGGCGATCGGAAGTAAGCGGAGCGTAGGCAATGGGGCAGAAGGTCAATCCAATCGGCATTCGCTTGGGTGTGGTGCGCGACTGGTCGTCGACGTGGTACGCCGAGAAAGGTGATTTCGCACATTTTCTGGATCAAGACATGCAGATCCGCGATTTCTTGCGTCGCCGGCTGGCCAATGCCTCGGTCAGCCAGATCCGCATTGCACGCCCGGCCCGGTCCGTCCAGGTAACGGTTTATACTGCGCGGCCCGGCATCGTGATCGGCAAGCGTGGCGAGGACATTGAGCGACTGCGCGCTGAGCTCGGTGCCTTGGTTGGCGTCCCATCGAGCATCAATGTCGAGGAAATTCGCAAGCCAGAGCTCGACGCGCAATTGGTTGCGGAAAGTGTGGCACAGCAGCTGGAAAAGCGTATCATGTTCCGCCGCGCCATGAAGCGCGCCGTAGCCAATGCCATGCGCTTGGGCGCTCAGGGCATCAAGATCCAAGTATCTGGCCGTCTGAACGGCGCGGAAATTGCCCGAACGGAATGGTATCGCGAAGGTCGGGTGCCCTTGCATACACTGCGGGCGGACATTGATTACGCCTTGGCCGAGGCGCGTACTACCTATGGTGTCATCGGTGTCAAGGTGTGGATTTTTAAGGGTGAGATTTTCCACGGCGACGGTGCGGTTGCTGACCAAACCAGCGAAAAGTCGAAAGGATAAGAGGTTTATCGCATGCGTCAGCCAAAGCGAACCAAGTATCGCAAGCAACAGAAAGGCCGCAACCAGGGTCTGGCCAAAGGCGGTGAGCGCGTCAGCTTCGGCGAATACGGACTCAAAGCGGTCGAACGCGGTCGCCTGACGGCGCGACAGATCGAGTCGGCACGACGCGCGATCACGCGCCATGTCAAGCGTGGCGGAAAGATTTGGATCCGGATTTTCCCCGACGTTCCCGTCACCAAGAAGCCCATCGAAGTGCGCATGGGCAAGGGTAAGGGCAATGTCGAGTATTGGGTGGCGAAAGTCCAGCCGGGCTTCGTTATGTATGAAATGGAAGGCGTGACGGAAGACATCGCGCGTGAAGCGTTCAAGCTGGCTTCCGCCAAGCTGCCGATCAAGACCGCCTTTGTGGCGCGGACGGTAATGTGATGACGGGAACCGAAATCAAGGCCATGAGCATGCAGCAGCTCCAAGATGCGCTGCTGAAGCTGCGTCGCGAGCAGTTCGATCTGCGCATGCAGCGCAGCGCTGGGCAGCTGGCCCAGTTCCACCTGTTTTCGAAGGTGCGCCGCGACATCGCGCGCGTCAAGACGGCGATGAGCGCAAAGCGTAACCAGGAACCTACGCGATGAATGATGAAAGCAAGCTGAGCCGGACGCTGGTCGGGCGGGTCGTCAGTGACAAGATGGATAAGACGATCACGGTCGCGATCGAGCGGCGTATCAAGCATCCTCTTTATGGCAAGTACGTCACGCGCACCAGCAAACTGCATGCGCACGACGAAGAGAATGTGTGCCAGGAAGGGGATTTGGTGCGGGTGGCCGAGTCGCGTCCCATTTCAAAGAGCAAGACATGGCGACTGGTAGAAGTCGTCGAGCGACGCCGGGATTGAGCTGGCTTTCCTGTAGGTATTTCGAGGCAGATTGAACGATGATCCAGATGCAGTCCGAGTTGGCAGTTGCCGACAACAGCGGGGCAAAGCGGGTGATGTGCATCAAGGTGCTTGGCGGTTCCAAGCGCCGCTATGCGGGCATCGGCGATGTCATCAAGGTATCTATCAAGGATGCCATCCCGCACGGGAAGGTCAAGAAGGGCGACGTCTACAATGCAGTAGTGGTGCGAACCCGCAAGGGCGTGCGTCGCCCTGATGGCTCGCTCATCCGCTTCGATGGCAACGCCGCCGTTCTGCTGAACAATCAGCTGCAGCCGATCGGAACGCGCATTTTCGGGCCTGTGACGCGCGAGCTGCGCTCGGAGCGGTTCATGAAGATCATTTCGCTGGCTCCTGAAGTTCTCTGACCGACGGTCAAGGTAGATTGTGATGAAACGAATCAAGACGGGTGACGAAGTCGTCGTCATTGCTGGCAAGGACAAGGGTCGCCACGGACGCGTCCTGCGCGTTCTCGAGAATGATCGGGTGGTGGTTGAGAACGTCAACGTCGTGAAGCGTCACACTCGAGGGAACCCTGCCACCGGGCGGGCTGGGGGGATCCTTGAGCAGGAGCGTTCCATTCATATTTCCAATGTCATGATCCGGAATCCCCAGTCGGGCAAGCCGGAGCGCATTGGTTACAAGTTGCTCGCGGACGGGCGTAAGGTGCGCTTCATGAAGTCCAACAGCGAAATTCTCGACGTTTGAGGCGCGCGACGGTGGCGAGATTACAGCAGACTTATCAGGAAAAAGTAGTACCCGAACTCATGTCCCGGTTCGCATATCGGAACGTGATGGAAGTGCCGCGTATCGTCAAGATCTCCCTCAACATGGGGCTGGGTGAGGCGGTTGCCGATAAGAAGGTGATCGAACACGCTCTTCGTGACATGGCCCAGATCGCAGGCCAGAAGCCTGTGGTGACCAGGGCTCGAAAGTCCATCGCTGGTTTCAAGATTCGGGAGGGCTGGCCGATTGGCTGCAAGGTCACGCTGCGCCGTGAGCGGATGTACGAGTTTCTCGACCGGTTGATCACAGTGGCCCTGCCACGCGTGCGGGATTTTCGCGGCGTCAACGGTCGCGGTTTTGATGGTAGGGGAAACTTCAGCATGGGGATCTCAGAGCAGATCATTTTCCCCGAGATTGACTACGACAAGATCGATGCCCTGCGCGGAATGGATATCACCATTACCACGACGGCGCGGTCCAATGAGGAAGGCAAGGCCCTGCTGGAGGGTTTTGGTTTCCCATTCCGCAACTGAGGTATACAGAATGGCAAAGCGCAGCATGGTGGAGCGGGAAAAGCGGCGTGCGAGAACAGTAGCGCGGTACGCGGCAAAGCGAAAGGCTCTCAAGGCGACCATCCTTGACATGAGTTTAGATGACGAGACGCGGTTCGCAGCCGTGGATGCCTTGGCTAAGCTGCCCCGCGATTCGAGCCCAGTGCGCCAGCGCAATAGGTGTCGTCGCACCGGCCGTACGCACGGCTACTATCGCAAGTTTGGGTTGAGTCGGAACAAGCTCCGCGAAGCGGCGATGTTCGGGGAGATTCCAGGTCTGGTGAAGGCTAGCTGGTAATGAAAGACGAGAGCAACAGATCATGAGCATGACAGATCCCATCGCGGACATGTTGACCCGTATCCGGAATGCGCAAAAGGCGGGTAAGGCTGAGGTCAGCATGCCGATGTCGAGGCTCAAGCATGCCGTTGCCAAAATCCTACTGGACGAAGGTTATGTAGCCGACGTCCGTGTCGCCGATGAAGGCGGCAAAGGGATCTTGACGGTAACGCTCAAGTATTTCGAGGGGCAGCCCGTTATCGAGCACCTCGCGCGTGTCAGCAGGCCCGGGCTGCGAATCTATCGCGGCGCCCATGAGTTGCCTACCGTCCTGGGCGGACTGGGGATAGCGGTCGTGTCCACTTCGCGGGGCTTGATGACTGATCGCGCTGCACGTGCTGCAGGTATTGGTGGCGAAGTGATCTGCACCGTTTTCTGAGGGTTTTGGGATGTCTCGCGTAGCGAAAAATCCGGTGGCGGTTCCCGCCGGCGTCGATGTGGTCCACTCCGGCAGACAGTTGTCTGCTAAGGGAAGGAATGGCTCATTGAGTCTGTCGCTTCATCCTGATGTGACCGTGACTTATCAGAACAACCAATTGCATTTTGCCCCGACGCGGCCCTCGGCCGACAAGATGGCGGGGACGATGCGCGCCTTGTGTCAGAACATGATCAAGGGCGTGCACGAAGGTTTCGTACAGCGGCTGCAGCTGATCGGCGTCGGTTATCGCGCGCAGATGCAGGGCTCGAACCTGAACCTGTCATTGGGGTTTTCCCACCCAGTGAATTATCCGGTCCCGCAAGGCATTTCCATTGAGACCCCGAGTCAGACTGAAATCGTGATCAAGGGCGCGGACAAGCAGCGCGTCGGGCAGGTCGCAGCGGATATCCGCTCGTATCGCTCGCCGGAGCCTTACAAGGGTAAGGGAGTGCGCTACATGGGCGAGCAGGTGGTTCTCAAAGAGACCAAGAAAAAGTAAGTAGGTAATAGTCATGGAAAAGAAAACCGCACGCCTGCGCCGCGCGCGCCGCGGTCGAGCCAAAATGCGCGAACTGGGCATCACGCGTCTGTGCGTCCATCGCACGCCGCGCCATATCTATGCGCAGCTCATCGCCGCCGATGGCGCGTCGGTTTTGGCATCGGCTTCGTCATTACTCAAGGAAGTCCGCGATCAGGTCAAGGCAACAGGGAATGTCGAAGCAGCAGCTGTGGTTGGTCGGCTGATCGCCGAGCGTGGTCGCGAAGTCGGCGTGACCCGCGTTGCCTTTGATCGCTCCGGCTTTCAATATCATGGCCGGGTTAAGGCCTTGGCCGATGCTGCCCGTGCGGGCGGTCTTGAGTTCTAAAGGATTTTCGACATGTCCAATACCGGGTTGCAAACCAGTGGCGATGGCCTGCTCGAGAAGCTCGTCGCGGTGAATCGCGTTGCCAAAGTGGTCAAGGGCGGCCGCCAGTTCGGGTTCACTGCCTTGACCGTGGTTGGCGACGGGAACGGCCGCGTCGGATTTGGTTACGGGAAGGCGAGAGAAGTGCCGCAGGCTATCCAAAAGGCTATGGATCGCGCCCGCAAGTCGATGCAGCGGGTTCATATCACCGATGGAACCCTGCAGCACCCGACCGTCGCCTCTCACGGGGCGACTCGAGTCATCATGAAGCCTGCTAGCCAGGGCACCGGCTTGATTGCAGGAGGCGCCATGCGTGCGGTGTTTGAGGTGGCTGGCGTCCACAACGTCCGCGCGAAATGTCTTGGATCGCGCAATCCTCTCAATGTGGTGCGGGCGACCATCAATGGACTCCATGATCTGCACGACCCGAAGTTCGTCGCTGCCAAACGCGGCAAGTCGGTCGAGGAAATTCTGGGTGAATGAAATGACGGAATCAGTCAAGCAATATCGCCTGACGCTGGTGCGCAGCGTCGCAGGTCGGCTCAAGAATCATCAGGCGTGCGTGCGGGGGTTGGGACTGCGCCGAATGCACCATTCGGTTGTGGTGGCGGGGACCCCGGAAAACCGCGGGATGATCAACAAGGTGTCCTATCTGCTGTCGGTTGAGGAGCTTTGAGATGCGTTTGAACTCGCTTCAGCCTGCAGAGGGCAGCCGGAAGCACAAGCGGCGTCTCGGACGCGGCATTGGTTCAGGCTTGGGTAAAACGAGCGGGAAAGGTCACAAGGGCCAAAAAGCTCGGGCTGGTGGATTTCACAAAGTGGGGTTCGAAGGTGGCCAGATGCCGCTGCAGCGTCGCATTCCCAAGCGGGGGTTCCGCTCGCGCATGGCCAAGGTCAATTGTGAAGTGCGGCTGAACGAACTCAACGGCCTCGAAAGCCCGGTGACCTTGCTCAGCCTCATCGCAGCAGGTGTCGTGCCGCAAGGCACGGAGAAGGCGAAGGTCATTCTCTCCGGCACGCTGAGTCACCCCGTTACGCTGGAAGGTGTGGCAGTCACAGCGGGTGCACGCGCGGCGATCGAGGCGCTGGGCGGCATTATCAAGGAATCCTGATTCGTGGCTGCCAACCGCCCGCTGCCAGACATGGGCAAGCTTTCCGAACTGCGCCAGCGCGTCCTGTTTCTTCTGGGTGCGTTGGTCGTGTTCCGCATCGGTACATTCATACCCGTTCCGGGAGTGGATCCGATCGCGGTCGCCCGTATGTTTGAGCGCACCAGCGGTACGATTCTTGACATGTTCAACATGTTCTCGGGCGGAGCGCTTTCTCGTCTGAGTTTGTTTGCGCTGGGCGTCATGCCGTATATCTCGGCGTCCATTATCGTTCAGTTGATGACCTCCGTTGTTCCCGCTTTTGAAGAGCTCAAGAAGGAAGGTGAAAGCGGTCGGCGAAAGCTGACGCAGTACACCCGCTACGGGAGTGTCGCACTGGCAACATTCCAGGCTGTCGGCGCGTCGATAGCCTTGCAGAATCAGGGTGTGAACGCCATCCAGGGGCCGCTGTTCGTGGTTCTCGCGGCAACCAGCCTGGTGGCTGGGACGATGTTTCTAGTGTGGCTGGGTGAGCAGGTCACCGAACGGGGCATCGGTAACGGAATATCCATGATCATTTTTGCCGGCATCGTTGCGGGTTTGCCGTCGGCGGTCGGCGGGACCTTGCAACTGGTGCGCAATGGGGAAATGAACCCCCTGTTCGCGGTGGTCATTCTGGGCTTGGCTTTCGCAGTAATCGCCGGTGTGGTCTTCGTGGAACGTGGACAGCGACGGATACCCGTGCATTATGCCAAGCGGCAGCAGGGTCGTAGGCTGTTCGCGGCGCAGACGACGCATTTGCCACTCAAGCTAAACATGGCCGGTGTCATTCCGCCGATCTTTGCGTCCAGTCTGATCCTGTTTCCGGTGACCTTGGGAGGCTGGCTGGGCGGCGCCGTCGGTGATGGGTGGGCTGCATCGGTGATGCAGCGGATTACGGCTGCCATGTCGCCGGGACAGCCGGTCTACATCCTGCTGTATGCCGCTTTGATCATTTTCTTTTGTTTTTTTTATACGGCTCTGGTTTTTAACGCTCGCGAGACGGCAGACAATCTGAAGCGGTCCGGAGCGTTCATCCCTGGCATTCGACCGGGACAAAACACCGCAAATTACATCGATGGTGTGCTGACGCGTCTGACCGTTGTGGGTGCGATGTACATCACCGCTGTATGCCTGATGCCGGAATTTCTGATTTTGTCTTTCAATGTACCATTCCATTTCGGCGGGACGTCGCTTCTGATCATCGTCGTAGTCGTAATGGATTTCATGGCCCAGGTGCAGGCGCACTTGATGTCGCACCAGTATGAAGGGCTGCTAAAGAAGAGCAACTTGAAGTCGTTTGGCAGAGTCGGGTAGTTGCTGCCGTCGATACCAATCTGGAGTCATGAGTTATGAAAGTACGCGCCTCTGTCAAGCGCATCTGTCGCAATTGCAAGGTTATCAAGCGCCACGGTCATATCCGCGTCATCTGCGTAGACGGCCGTCATAAACAGCGCCAGGGGTGATCTGCAGGTTGTCAATCGGAAGGTTATCGGCTATTCTTACTGGCTACCCTGCCGTGCGGTAGGGTAGCGGATGATTCGTCAGGAGAGCAGTGAATATGGCGCGTATCGCCGGTGTCAATATTCCAGATCAAAAGCATGCGGTGATCGCGCTGACGTCCATTTATGGCATTGGGCGCAATCGCGCGAAGTTGATCTGTCAGGCGACGGGGGTCAACCCGGCCGCCCTGATCAAAGATCTGACCGAGGGTGAGTTGGAGTCGCTGCGCCAGGCGGTCGCGAAATTCACCGTTGAGGGCGATCTGCGGCGTGAGGTCTCGATGAACATCAAACGCCTCATGGACTTGGGGTGTTATCGGGGGCTTCGCCATAGGCGCGGTCTTCCTGTGCGTGGTCAGCGGACTCGCACCAATGCGCGTACGCGCAAGGGGCCCCGTCGGGCGATTCGCAAGTAAACCGATAGCACACGTCTATTTCCTATCCTCATTTTTCTCGGCGAGTGTCCATGGCTAAGACAGCACCACGCAAGCGAGTCCGCAAGCATGTCACCGATGCGGTGGCGCATGTGCACGCCTCGTTCAACAACACCATCATCACCATCACGGATCGCCAGGGGAATGCGCTGTGCTGGGCGACTTCGGGTGGCTCGGGGTTCCGTGGTTCACGCAAGAGCACGCCTTTTGCGGCGCAAGTCGCAGCGGAGAAGGCCGGAAACGCTGCTCAGGAACACGGTGTTCGGAATCTCGACGTGCTGGTCAGGGGTCCCGGGCCCGGCCGTGAAGCGGCCGTCCGCGCGCTTCACAACGTGGGCTTCAAGGTGTTGAGTATCACGGACGTGACACCAATTCCGCATAACGGCTGCCGGCCTCCGAAGCGTCGGCGCGTCTGAAAACAATTCGTTGCGACAGCACGAGAGAGATGCATGGCAAAGTATATCGGCCCCAAATGCAAACTATCCCGTCGGGAAGGGACGGATTTGTTCCTCAAGGCGCGGGGCAGTTCCTACGAAAAGAAGTGCCGTAGCGAGTCAGCGCCGGGTCAGCATGGGCAGCGCCGTGGGCGGCTGTCCGACTACGGTTTGCAGTTGCGCGAGAAGCAGAAGCTGCGTCGGATGTACGGCGTCCTCGAAGGTCAGTTTCGGCGCTACTACGAAGATGCGGCCCGTACACGTGGGAACACCGGCGAAACCATGCTCCAATTGCTCGAAAATCGGCTCGATAATGTCGTGTATCGGATGGGATTTGCTTCGACCCGTGCCGAAGCGCGGCAGATGGTTGGGCACAAGGCCTTCGAGGTGAACGGACGAATTTCCAACATTCCCTCGATGCAGATTCACCCCGGTGATGTGATTCGCGTTTCGGCGCGCGCGCGCGGCCAAGATCGGATTCGTAGCGCTTTGGCGGTTGCGCTTGAGATCGGCTTGCCGTCGTGGGTGGAGGTGGATGAGAAGGAGCTGCAAGGTACCTACAAAATGGTTCCCGATCGTTCCGATCTGTCCCCTGATGTCAATGAAAATCTCGTTGTCGAGTTGTACTCCAAGTAAGGGAGATTTTCAGAATGCAGGGACCCGGTTCCAGTTTTTTGAAACCCCGCTTGGTAGATGTCCAGCGGCTTTCGTCGACTCATTCCCGCATCGTGCTCGAACCACTTGAGCGTGGCTTCGGTCATACGCTAGGAAATGCGCTGCGCCGGATCCTGCTGTCTTCAATGACGGGTGCGGCGGTGGTCGAGGCGGAAATCGATGGTGTTCTCCATGAGTACAGCACCATTGAGGGCGTCCAGGAAGACGTCATCGACATCCTGCTGAACCTGAAGGGAGTAGCGTTCCGCATCACCGATCCGTCGGTGACGGAAGTGAATCTCATGCTGATCAAGGAGACGTCGGGTCCGGTTACGGCTGCCGACATACAGCTCAATCATCAGGTTGAGATCGCCAACCCGGATCATGTGATTGCGCATCTGACCGAAGGCGCACGCCTCAAGGCGCGATTGAAGGTGCGTAGAGGGCGCGGCTATGAGCCTGCGCAAGCTCGCCTTGGTATGCTCATGGAAGACGATGCGCGCCCGATCGGTGTGTTGCACCTGGACGCTTCCTATAGTCCGGTACGCCGTGTGTCTTACACGGTTGAAAATGCTCGTGTCGAGCAACGGACGAATCTTGACAAGTTGGTGATCGAACTTGAGACGAACGGGGTGTTGGACCCTGAGGAAGCGATTCGGCAAGCGGCGACGATTCTCAGTGATCAGTTGGCGTCATTCGTGGATTTGCGCTCCGAGCAGATCGAGGATCGGCATATGCGGGTGGGCGATCTCAATCCCATCCTGCTGCGACCGATCGACGATTTGGAGTTGACGGTGCGTTCGGCCAACTGCCTGAAAGCCGAGAATATTTTCTACATCGGAGACCTTATCCAGCGCAGTGAAGTGGAACTGCTGAAGGCCCCGAACCTCGGCAAGAAGTCTCTGACGGAGATCAAGCAAGCGCTGGCGTCCCATGACCTGTCATTGGGAATGCGGCTGGATCAGTGGCCACCGGCGGATCTCCAGCTCAGAAGCCGCGGATCAGAAGCCGACACCTGAATCGATGACCTCGCCCGTGCGCGGGTATTCTTTAACGGAATTTGACCATGAGACATCGCAACACCGGCCGCCAGCTCAGCCGGAACAGCTCGCATCGCAAGGCGCTGATGCGTAACATGACCGTGTCGCTGCTCAAGCATGAACTGATCCAGACGACCCTGCCCAAGGCTAAGGAGCTCCGTCGCTTTGCCGAGCCGATGATTACACTTGGCAAGGAAGACGGCGTGTCTCGGCGCCGGCTTGCATTCAATCGCTTGCGCGACCGCGACGTGGTGACCAAGCTGTTCAACGAGCTTGGTCCGCGTTACAAGCAACGACCCGGGGGTTATCTGCGCATACTCAAGAACGGTTTTCGTGCGGGTGACAATGCACCCATGGCGGTGGTCGAATTGGTCGACCGGCCTGATGCAACGTCTTCTCAGGACACGGAGTGAGGTGGCATCGTTTGAAATCGCCGGGCAAGCGCCCGGCTTTTTTTTGCGTGCGGCGACCTCTAGTCGCAGGATGTGGTCGACTCATGCATGATGTGTTTCCCCATGGGATGCGGACAGATATCGCAGCCTTGTTTGAGAACGATCGCTGGTGGTCGGAGTCAATCTGCGCCGAGGCCCGGGGCTTTCTCACCGCCTTGGCCAGGATTCAAGCGCTCGAGTTTCTGTGTATCGGGTGTGGCCATTTTGCAAGGCCGGCTAGGGTCAACGCTATCTGAGCGCATTGGCGATCAGGGCGAAATGGATAAACGCGGTGAACATCACGTCGAGCTTCTCGAAGCGGGAGAAGATGCGGCGGAAGCCCTTCAGGCGACGGAACAATCGCTCGCGTTGCGCCGCTTGTCGATGGCCTTGCTGTAGTGCCAAGCGGTGAGGCGATTCGACTTGGGTGGCAGCACCGGGATGAAGCCCAGGTCGAAGGCCAGTTGCCGCGTCTGGTCACCCGCGTAGGCCCGGTCCATGCTCAGGTGCAGGGGCCGGTTCGGACCGCCCAGCGCGGTCAGCAGCTTGCGACCCTCAGGGCATCGTGTGCCTGCCCCGGGGACAGCGAAAACGCTAGGGCCGTTCGATCATGCGCGGCAACCAGATGAATCTTGGTGGTCCAGCCGCTGCGGGACTTGCCAATCGATTGTGGGCCGTTTTTTTTGAGCGCCCCGGTGCCATCCGGATGCACCTTCACAACAGTGCTGTCCAGTACCACCGATTCAATCTTGATGCGCACGATCTGGGCCTGCTGCAACGCCTCGAACACCCGATCCAGCACGCCCCGCTTGGACCAGCGCCTCTGCGGGTGTAGATCGTGTGCCAGTTGCCAAAGCGCTCGGGCAGCCCCCGCCACCTGCAGCCGTGCTCGGCCACATACAGGATCGCATTCAAAACCTGCAGGTTGGATAGGCTGACATGGCCTCTCTGGCGAGGCAGGCAGCTCGCGATTTGCTCGTATTGGGCTGGGGTAATCTCCATGCCCGTCCATGCCCGAAAAATGTTAGTGTTAACAGGCCGCTAAAAGCGGGGGGAGGTCGGACGGATGCGGAGACGCAGCGGTCATGGCTCCGCAAGCGCGTACCAGACACCGTTCTCGAACCTCGCCTGTCCGTTTTCGACCAGATGGATGAGGTGGGCCTGCAGCGACAGGCGGGCGGCGAGATGCAGGAAGGCCGGCGTGTCGGCGTAGACCTCGGCGACGAGCGTTTCCGGCGTGCCCTGCCCCGCGCGTTGCAGCGCGACGAGCACCTTGGCCTCGCGCTGGCGCCGATGGGTGACGATGGCAGCCAACAGCCGGCCGGGTTCGCAGAGCACGCGGCCATGCGCCGGCGCGATGGCGGCGAGATCGAGCCCCTGCAACCGCGCGAGCGCGTCCAGGTATTGCCCCATGTGCCCATCCGGTGGCGCGATGACGACGGTGGCACCCTCCATCACCTGATCGCCGGCGAACAATAAACGCTCGTTTTCGAGCAGAAAGCACACATGATCGGCGGCGTGGCCGGGCGTGTGGACGGCGCGCAGGCGAAACTCCGCCGTCTCGATCACCTCGCCGTCCGCGAGTGACGTCCCGGCCGGGTGACGCAGCCCATGCGGGCCGCTCGGAAAAACGCGGATCGGCGCACCGCTGCGCTCGGCGAGCAGCGCCGCCCCGGGCGCGTGGTCGGGGTGGCGGTGCGTGAGCAGGATCTGGCGGATGGGGCCGGGCGCGGTGTCCATGATGCGCTGCACATGCGTCGCATCGGCGGGGCCGGGATCGATCACGACGACCTCGCGCCGACCGATGAGATAGCTGTTGGTGCCGGGGCCGGTCATCACGCCGGCGTTGCGGGCCGTGACGCGCCGCACCAACGGCCCCAGATCCTGCACCTCGCGCGCGCGAAACGCCTTGGCGAGCGCCGCCCAGTCGGTTGCCGACGCCTCAACGGCGCTGTTCTGTTCCGCGTCCTGCGTCATGCCTGCGTCTCCCTCTGCGGCGATGTCGCGCCATCATGGCCGGATGCGGGCCGGGCAGCAACGGCCGCCCGCCCGTTCATCCGCTCATCCCGCGCCACCGGCGGCGCTTCGGCCCCGGGCCAGCTTGACGGTCGGCAGCGACTCCACGCGCAGCGTGCTGGTCGGGAAGGCAAAGCCCACTTCCAGAGCCTCGAAGCGCGCCATGATGGCCAGATTGATGGCCTGCTGGATGTCCATGTAGAGGTTGTAGTCGGGATCGAGGACGAAATAGACCACCTCGAAGTCGAGCGAAAACTCCCCGAAGCGGAAGAAATGCGCGCGGTCGAAACGGGTTTTCGGCTGCGCCTCGATGATGGCGCGCACCTCGCCTGCGAGGCGGGCCAGCGTCTCGCGGGGTGTGTCGTAGACCACACCGAAGGTGAAGACGATGCGCCGCTCGTACATGCGCTTGTAGTTGCGGATGCGGCTTTTCAGCAGATCGCCGTTGGAAAAGACCAGTTGCTCGCCGGACAGGCTGCGCAGGCGCGTGGTCTTGAGGCCCACGTGTTCGACCGTGCCCATGAGGTCGTCGACGATGATGAAATCACCCACGACGAACGGCTTGTCGAGGCCGATCGAGAGCGAGGCGAACAGGTCGGCGAGCACGTTCTGCACAGCCAGCGCGATGGCGACGCCGCCGATGCCGAGGCTGGCGACCAGCGTCGTGATGTTGAAGCCCAGGTTGTCGAGGATCATCAAGACCGCGATGGCCCAGATCGCGGTGCGCCCGACGAAGCCGATGAGCCCGACGATGGTCGCGTCGCCGCCGTCGCCATGGCGGGCGCGCTGCTCGTAACGGCTCAACCAGACGTTGAAGACGCGCTGCGCCCACAGTGTGACCTGAAGCAGCAAGGCGACCGCGGTGAGTGTGGTCAGCGCGGCATCCACCTTGGCCGGCAACTCGACCGCGCGGGCGCCGATGAACAGCGCGAGCAGCAGCAGGACGCTGCGCCGCGTCCCGGCGAGAATCTCGGCGCCATAGCCGAGCAGGGAGTGTCCGGTCGCGCCGGCGCGCAATCGCCGTTCGAGCCGCGCCCGGATGGCGGGCACGACCATGCCGACCAGCATCACGAGCCCCAGCGCAATGAGCCAGCGGCCCAGCGAATTGCCCCACAGTTCTAGCTGCAGCCAGGCCGCAAGGCCCGATTCGGTCCAGTCGATCTCGTTCCATGGCATGGGTTTACGCTCCAAGGATGCGGCAGCCGGCTCAAGGCCGGCGTTGAGGGATGCCTGTGAAGACCGCTCCGCGACGCGTCGGGTTCCCGGCGCGTCGCGTTACGACGACCCGAAATCCGTACCGATTCGCTTCTAGTGCGGCTTCCCGAACGCTGCGTGTCGGCGATTCAGAGCGCCGTGCCGCACCGCCGGCAGTAGCGGGCGTCCGCCTCGTGCTCGCCCAGACCGCATCGCGCACAGGCGCGCCGATGACGCTCGCGCTGGATCAGGGTCGTCATTTCGGCGGTGACGATGCCGGTCGGCACCGCGATGATGGCGTAGCCGGTCAGCATGGCGACCGAAGCGATGGCGCGTCCCAGGGCCGTGACCGGCGAGATGTCGCCGTAGCCGACAGTGGTGACCGTGACGATGGCCCAGTAGACGCTCACCGGGATGCTGGTAAAGCCGTTCTCCGGCCCCTCCACCACATACATCAGGGTGCCGAAGATCACCATCAGGATGAGCACGGTGAACAGGAACACACCAATCTTGCGCCGCGCCTGCACCAGCGCTGTGATCAGGAAATTGGCCTCGCGCAAGAAGTTCAGCAGCCGCAGCACGCGAAAGATGCGCAGCGCGCGCAGGAGGCGGATGCTGAGCAGGTAGTGGGCGCCGGGGACGAGCAGGCTGAGATAGGTCGGCAGCACGGCGGCGAGATCGACGAGGCCGTAGAAGCTGCGGGCGTAGCGCAGCGGCCGTTCGCTCACCCACAGACGCAGCAGGTATTCCAGTGTGAACAGGACCGTGAACGCCCACTCCGCGACGTACAGCGCGGCGCCATAGCGCGCATGGATTGATTGCACACTGTCGAGCATGACGGCGACCACGCTGGCCAGAATGGCCACGATGAGGATTTCATCGAAGGCCTGGCCGGCCCGCGTGTCGGTGCCGAACACGATCCGGCGCAGACGCGTCCGCAGCTCATCCCGTCCGATCGGCATGTCCGGTGTCCCTCCTGGCGATGATCTCGTTCGGATTGTGGCCTGAAACGGCGCTCGTGTCAGACCGAGATCGACGGATCCGCGGACGCCCGCCGGTCGGCGCCGCAGCGGTGAGTGCCAACGCCCTACAGCCGGCTCAGGAGGAACAGCAGGATCAGATTCACCAGCGCGCTGACGATGAACAGGCCGCGCCAGGTGGCGACCGGGTCGCGGGCGAGAATGGGCGGCCGGCGCGCAGCGACGAAGTCGGGGTTGGGCTCGGCGAGGTCATGGATGAATTCGGACAGCTCCGCCTGACGCAGCGCGGGGTTGCGCTGCAGCGCCTTTTCCAGCGCCCAGTCCACCCACAGCGGCAGGTCCGGCGCCCACTGCCGCGCCGGGGTGTAGGCGAGACGACGGATGGTGGTTTCATCGTAGCGCTCGCCGTAAGGCAGATGGCCGGTCAGGAGTTCATAGGTGATGACCGCCAGCGAGAAGAGATCGGAACGCGCGCTGCAGGGTTCGCCCAGCAGGTATTCGGGTGCCGTGTAGAGCCGCGTGCCGAGCAGGCTCAGGCGCTGGATCGGCGTCGTGATTTCCTCCACCCCGGCGATCTTGGTCGAGCCGAAGTCGATGATCCGGGCCGTGCCTTCGGCGTCGATGAGGATGTTCTCGGGCTTCAGGTCCTGATGGATCATCTCCAGCCGGTGGAAGGCCATGAGGCCGCGCGCGATCTGGCCGACGAGGTCGCGCACCCGATGCAGGTCCGGCTGCGGATGGCTGTGCATCCATTGCCGCAGGGTATCGCCCGCGACGTATTCGGTGACGGTATAGAGAAACTGACGTGGCCGGTTGGGCTCGACGACGCGCAGCACGTGCGGGCTGTGCAGGCGCTTGCCGACCCATTCCTCGTGCGTGAACAGGTCCAGATAGACCGGATCGTCCTGATAGTTGGCCGACGGGGTCTTGAGCGCGACCTGAACGCCGCTGTCCTCATCCACCGCCAGATAGACCTGGCTGCGCGCGCTGGCGTGCAGGGCGCGGACGATCCGGTAGCCGTCGATGCGCATTCCGGGATCGAGCTCCGGCGGAAACGGCTTTTCGGTGAGCTGCTCGAGCCAGCCGGCGGCGTCGATCTGGGGCAGCGCGTCAAAGCGCACGATCTGGCAGGTCACGTTATCGGGACTGCCGGCGCGCAAGGCGCCGGTGGCGATTTCCCGCGCCGCCCGATCGAGATGATCGGCGTGGGCCTGAATCGCCGCGATCATCGCTTGATCGCTGAGATACTCGTGCACGCCGTCGGTGGTGAACAGGAACACATCACCGGCCTCGACCGGCAAAGAGCGGTAGTCGATGTCGAGGCGCAGGTCGATGCCGAGTGCGCGGGTGAGGAAATTCCGGTCCTCCGACATCCACACGCGATGGTCCTGGGTGAGTTGGGTGAGCTCGCCCTGGCGCAGCCGATAGACACGCGTGTCGCCGACGT
The DNA here is from genome assembly GCA_035573755.1 of Candidatus Acidiferrales bacterium. Classification (GTDB taxonomy): domain Bacteria; phylum Pseudomonadota; class Gammaproteobacteria; order UBA5335; family UBA5335; genus Macondimonas. Next base: position 1,233 of record DATLZY010000004.1, on the reverse strand, counting down.
GGAACAGATGCGCCGTGGTGGATTTCACCACCAGCGCGCTCAAGGTCGTGGCGCAACTGCGCCGCGCGCTGTCCGCGCCCTGGCCGCACAGCCAGCGGTTGGTGGCCAGCAGCACCTTTTCCACCGAGGTCTTCACCGTCCAGGATTCGGCGGTGCAGAAATAGTCGTGGAGCAGGCTCTTGACGCTGGTTTCGCTGGCGACGCGCCCGGCCGCGCTGCCGCTCACACCGTCGGCCAGCACGGCGACGATACCCTTGCTCTCGAGCAGGGGCGACTCGGGAATCAGGACGCCAAAACTGTCCTGGTTCTCGGCCTTCACGCCCCGGTCGGAATATTGGCCGACCGACACCCGCGCCGCGGCTGTCATCGGCGGCGCATCCTGTGCGCGGTCGCCGTCCGGGTCAAGCCTCGGACCATTCAGCCGACCTTGATCATCTGCACGGTGCCATCGGGCAGGATTTCCGCCGTTTCCCCGCGCGGCTCGGCCAGCAGCAGCGCGATCAGCGCCAGCACCGCCAGCGCCGAGCCGCCGATCACCATGAAGAAGATCTGCGGCGAGACGAAGGACAGCACCGTCAGGAACACCAGCCCCCCGACGTTGCCGTAGGCCCCCGCCATGCCGGCGATCTGGCCGGTCATGCGGCGCTGGATCAGCGGCACCATGGCGAATACGGCGCCCGAACCACCCTTGGCGAACAGGCCGCAGAGCAGGGTGTTGACCACCACCAGCGCCACTGGCCAGCCCTGATTCACCTGGCCCAGCAGCAGAAAGCTGCCGGTGATGCCCGTGAAGAGCACAGCAGCAGGCTCCGGCGCCGGCCGATGCGATCGCTCAGGATGCCGCCGGCGGGCCGCGCGATCAGGTTCATCACGGGATAGCTGTCGCATCCCTGACGATTACACAGACTCTCGCCGCTACCCCCTGTTCATGGCCCGTGCCGTTCTGCAGGCCCTGATTCAGGAACAGGCGCAAGCCAGCCCAGGAGCCCGCACACCATGATGATTGCCTTGCACAAGAACGCCCGCACCACCCCGGCGATACGCGCCGAGATGGCCGCCAGCAAGGAGAGTGCACGGGTGCTTGCCAAGCGCTACGGTGTCACCGAGGCCACCGTCTACAAGTGGAAAAAGCGCGACACCTGCGTCGATCGCTCCCACACCGCCTGCAAACCACCTTGACGCCCGCACAGGAAGCCGTCGTCGTGCACCTGCGCCGCAGCCTCTGGCTGCCCC
>DATLZY010000003.1:0-8201 GCA_035573755.1 Candidatus Acidiferrales bacterium | reverse complement strand
CCCCTCTTCCAGGCTGATGGTGCTGAACATCGCCCCCTGAACGTTCTGTGTGCCTCGAATCTTGGGTGTCGTTTGCGTCTGGGTTTCGGTAGCTCGCATCGTAACTGCCGCAGACCAGCTTGCGGGAGATTTTTTCAACGGTCTGTTAAACGAATGGCGTCCACTCGGACACATCACCGAGCGAACAAGGACTGTCACGGCCCCCGTGCTGCGCCAGGTGTGCAACGTATAGCGCTTCGAGCTCGGCGCGCGCCCAAGGCGTGCGCCGCCGAGCACCCACCGGTCCGCGTGGCCCGACGACGCCCCCGGGAATCGGATCGAAAGTTATCATTTTCGTTGCTTTGCAGCGGGACGCCCGCTGCACACCCTTGATAAACGATTGAATACTGAAGGCTGCGAGAAAGCGGCCTTCTCCCACTTCTGACAGGACCGCCGTGAACGCGTCAACCCCAGTACCGGTTTTGCTCATTTCCGCGCAAGCCGATGCGGAAACGATTTCCGCCATCGAGGCGCTGCTGGCCCGGATGGAGCCATTGCTCCTCGAACGTCGCACACTCGACGAATGGCTCGAGAATCCGCGATCAGAGACACGGCTGGTGTGCCTGCTGTCCGATGCGGAGCTGCGCCGATTGCTGGCCGACGCGCGCGTAGGCGAGTGGCAGATCGCGGTGTTGCCGATAAAAACGAACCGCGGCGCACAGATCAGCTTCGGTGTGCCGGCAAATCTATCCCAGGCGCTCAAGGGCGCACTGGAAATGGAAAATCCGACAGAGATTGATCTGTTGACCTGCAATGGCCAAATCATGCTCGGCACCTTGGTCATTGGCGATGTCTGGGGCTTGAACGAGCCGCTGACCCAACAGCACCTGTGGCGCAACTTGATCGTCACTTTGGGGCAACTGCGCAACCTGCACCTGCAATCGCTTTCCATTACCACCGGAAAAGGTCAGAGCCAGGATCTCGCCGCAATGGGCGTCATGGTGTTCGGCCACAATGTCACCAGTCTGCCCACGACGGCCATCAATCAAGCGCTCACGCCGAATGACGGCAAACTCAATGCCTTGATCCTGTCGCCGACGAGCATCCTGAGCCATTTGTGGTTCCTGTTCAAACTGCGATTCCAGCGCTCGTTCTCGCTGCGTCAACTGCCCGACAGCGTGGGCTTCATCCGCAGCCAATCCGTCACGGTGACCAGTCCGAAACCACTGGAAGCGATTCTCGACGGTGAAAAAACAACCGCCAGCGAGTGGCACGTCGAAGTCCGCAAAGATGCCGCCAAGGTGTTCATCAACAAGCGGCTCGAGTCGAGCGAAGAGGAACGCGACACCCGCGATTCACTGCGCACCAGCCATCTCCCCCATCTGGCGGCGAGCCGCATGCTTCGAGACCGGCCCTTGCCTTTTCTGCGCCATGCTGCGGAAGCCGACTTCCGCGAATTGTTTCGGACCCTGCGGGGCAACGCTAAACCCTCGGCGCCGTTTCTCCTGCTGATGATCCTGAGCACCCTGCTCGCCTGTACTGGGCTGTTCCTCAACTCGGCATCGGTCATCATCGGTGCCATGATCCTGGCGCCGCTGATGTCACCGATCATATCCCTCTCCATGGGCATCGTCCGATCGGACCACTCGCTGGTGCAGCCCAGCCTCAAAAGCCTGGCCATCGGACTGACGGTCGGGCTGGTCTGCGCAGCCATCTTCGCTTTGCTGACGCCGCTGCGAACGTTGACGCCCGAAATGGCGGGTCGGCTGCATCCCAGTCTGTTGGATCTGATGGTCGCGCTGCTCTCCGGCATCGCGGCCGCGTATGCCCATGCCAGGGAAGAAATTACCCGCAGCCTGGCGGGCGTCGCGATCGCCGTGGCACTGGTACCACCCTTGGCTGTGGTCGGCATCGGTGCGGGATGGATGGACCCTGACCTGATGCTGGGGGCCAGCCTGCTGCTCATCACCAACCTGATCGGCATCATGCTGGCTTCCAGTCTGACCTTCATCACATTGGGTTTTGCTCCGATCAGTCGTGCACGCAAGGCCCTGAGGCTGAGTCTGGCGCTGGTGGTGCTCGTCACCATCCCTCTGGGTGTCCGCTTCGACCGCATGGTCGAGCAGAATGCGATACACCGCGCGCTTTCGCAGATAGCCGAAGATCACCCCGAAGATGGCGTCCTGCACGTGCGCGAAGTGATCGTGTCGGAAAACAAGCCATTGATCCGAATGGATGTCCTGGTGCGCCGGGAATGGAATGACGAGGTGATGAATCGGAACAAAAACCGCATCGAGCAAGCACTGGGGCGCCCCGTCGACCTGGAATTCGCCGTGGTCTATGTGCGCTGAGGGATCGCTTTCTGCGCTCCGGCGCCGACATCGCATGGCTGATCGACCGATTCGCAAGGCCCTGCTCCTGCAAGCATCGACCGGCTGCGCACCAGCGCGATGTTCATGCCGCCGCCGGGCTCGTAACCGCCCAGTTCCTCGGGTGGCAGATACGTACGTTTGGCGCGTCGGGTCAGGTTGATCTGGATGTCGTAACCCAGGCCGTCGAACCACTGGGGCAGTTCATCGAGGTCCAGCCAGGTGTGGAAAGGTTCCCCGATCCGTCGCCACACCGCGCCGGCCACAGCACGACGCAGGCGCGTCCCCAAGGTTTTCGGACGCGTTCGCGCCAGTTCCAGCACGCTCGTGTCGGAGTAGTCGAAGGCGATCATCACGCCACCCGCGCACAACGCCTGCAACTCCCGAAAAACACCCTCCACGACAAGCTTGGGCAGGTAGTAGGTCACGCCCATCCAGTTGACGAACGTCGGTACGGCCGGATCGAATCCTTCGGCCAGCAGGCGCTCGCTCAAAGATTGGGTGGTGAAGTCGATGGGCACGAAAACCTGGTTGGGATGTGCAACCAATCCGCGCTCGTCCAGACGCGCGCGCTTGGCCGCCTGGGTGTCGGGATGATCCAGTTCGAACAGCCGCAACCGCGCCATGAGATCCGTTCGGCGCCAGGCAAACGTGTCCCAGCCTGCTCCCAGAATCACGTATTGGCGCACGCCCTCCCGATCCATGGCGCGCACCAGTTCATCCTCGGCAAACCGAGCGCGCAGCAGAAGCGCCGCCAGGAACTTCTTGAGCTTCGGCTGACGCCGGAACAGCCGCGCCATGATCCAGTAGGTGCGCGGCCGATTGAGGATGCGCCGGCCGCGCGCGTTCAACAATTGCTCCGCGATGGTGTCCTGGAAAATCGGGATCGCGGCTCTCACGGCCAACGCCCGAAAAAACATGACCGCCCGCGATGTGAAACTTCCTTTTCCTTCACGCATGTCGCCTCCTGCGTCTGCGCTCCCCCGAGGGACCAGCTTAGTTCACCGAGCGTGCACCGCACGCAGGGACTCAGGACCCAGATGGCGCATCTGCACCAAGATCCAAGCTTGACGGTTTCGCACGTATGCGGTGGGCGCGTCCACACGATAGCGAACCGGGTTCGGCAGTACGGCGGCGAGCAGGGCGGCCTGTCCGGCATCGAGGCGGGCGGCCGAAACACCGAAATAGTGCCGCCCGGCGGCCTCAGCGCCGTAGGCGTTCGGGCCGAAACTGCGCAAGGTTCAGATAGATCTCGAGGATGCGCGACTTGGGCAGCAACAGATCCATCCACAGCGCCAGCCAGGCTTCGAGGTCCTTGCGCAGCCAGCTTCGCCCTGGCCAGAGAAACAGATTCTTGACGGTCTGCTGGGTGATCGTGCTGGCACCGCGTGTGCGGCCGCCACGGAGGTCGTGTCGGCCCCGGCATCGAGGAAATTCGGCCTGAAGGCCCAAATCAGGACGCGAGGTCAAGCCGTGACGGGACGCGTTTGCAAGGCGTGTCGAACGCACCCATTCGCAGCGCTGTGGGCTCCCGACCGTGCCCGCTCAATCCAGAGGCGTATCCGAACGCATGAGGCCATACTTGCGCAGTTTCTCGACCAGTGTCGTCCTCCCTACATGCAGCAGCTTGGCAGCCTGTGACACGACGCCGCCACTGGCATCGAGCGCCTGCCGGATGAGATGGATCTCGACATCGGCCAGGTACTGTTTCAGATCAATGCCTTCGCGCGGCAAGCGCGGCAAGGCCGACCCCTCCCCGCCCGTCAGACTCTCCAGCGCCGGATGAACCGTACCCTGCCCGCGACCTGCATCATCACCCGCCGCCCGTCGATACGCCTCGGGCAAATCGACCAGATCGACCTTGCCGAAGGGATGCAGGATAGCCAGACGCTCGATGAGATTGGCCAATTCCCGCACGTTTCCGGGCCAGCGCCACTGGCAAAGCGCAATGACCGCCGCCGGCGTCAATCGGACCGACGTCCCGCGTTCGTGCTCCAACCGGGCGACGATCTCCTCGAGCAGCAACGGCAGGTCTTCGATGCGTTCGCGCAACGGCGGCATTTCGATGGGAAACACATTCAGTCGGTAGTAGAGGTCTTCGCGAAACTGGCCTTTTGCGATCTGTTCCTCCAGCACCCGATGGGTCGCCGCGACGATCCGCACGTCCGCTGGCAGACTGCGGTTGCTACCCACCCGCTCGAATACCCGCTCCTGCAGCACGCGAAGCAACTTGACCTGCATCGGCAGACTCATGTCGCCAATTTCGTCGAGAAACAGGGTGCCACCCTGCGCCGCCTCGAAACGGCCCTGGCGGCTGCTCACCGCGCCAGTGAACGCCCCTTTCTCGTGTCCAAATAATTCCGATTCCAGCAGCTCGCCCGGAATGGCGCCGCAGTTGACCGCTACGAAAGGGCCATTGCGGCGCCTCGAGTAGTAGTGGATGTTGCGGGCCACGACCTCCTTTCCGGTACCAGACTCGCCGAGAATCAGGACATTGGCATCCGATCCGGCGACCTGGCTGATCAGCTTGCGGACGTTGCGTATGGCCCGGGAGTTCCCCACCAAGCTGCGAAACAATTCCACGTTCCGCGGTCGGTCCTTCAGTTCTAGGCTCTGCCGATACAGATCGACCTGCCGCAGCGTCTCCACCAATTGCTCGTGGCGAATCGGCTGCTGCAGGGGCCAGATAGGGTGATCCGGCGGACCGGCAGTCGTCGTATCGAGCCACAGGATGGGGAGTTGGGGTGCTTCGGCGTGCAGGCGGGACAACGACCGATCCCGTTCGGCGGCCGAAGCCAGCTGACCCACGCATACCGCGGCCCAGTCCCGGGCACGCCACTGCGACCAGTCCCAGGTTTGCGGATCGGCGACCTGTTCGCCCTCGACATCGATGAAGTCGAAGATGGCTTTCAGAGACTCGGCCTGGCGTGCATCATCGTTGAGAATCAGAATCTTGGCATGCGCCATGTCCTTCCAGAGCCCCTGCATTGCATCGATTGTTCTTGAAATTTTCGGTATCTACACCACGCCCGCCGCAAATTGTCAATTTTTTGTCTCGCGCGGACAATACTTTCAAACGCAATCCGTTCCCTGCCTCGGCTACAATGGTCGCTTCGTGCGCCCGGGTGGCGAAACGGTAGACGCAAGGGACTTAAAATCCCTCGGGCCTGTCCCATGCCGGTTCGAGTCCGGCCCCGGGCACCATATCACCGCGATGCGTGGACGCGACCAGTAAAGAAACGATCAACAACGGCGTGCCACCATCAACGCGCGGAACCTCATGCGGATTGCCGAGGTACGCTGCCCCGCCAGCGCGAAATTTGGCCGTTGCATTTTCGATGCCGATCTGACATACAGGGGTAGGCTTCAAGAAGAGTAAGGGTCAACCGTTCGGGACACCCCATGCACAACTTGAATCAACACGTCCTTCGCACCGACGCAAGCGGCATGCCGCTGGAATGGATCGACTACCAGCAAGCCGCCCGGTTGCATTATCTCGGCGAAGTGGCCTACTCCCTAGGATCGCCACTCTACCGGATTCGCGGCGGAATCAATGCGCGCAGCGGACGACGCAGTGTCATCGAGATCCAGTCGATCCTGGCGACGTTCGGGCACAACCACATGCTGCACGAACTGTGGGACCGTTATACGCCTCCCCTGAGCAATCGCACTCTGTTCCGCCGCGACGGGCACCTGTGCCTCTATTGCGGCGGCTCGTTCCCTGCGGCCGAGCTGTCGCGCGACCATGTGACGCCGCTCAGTCAGGGCGGCAAGGATCTCTGGACCAACGTGGTCGCGGCCTGCAAGCGATGCAACAACCACAAGGCCGGGCGCACACCGGAACAGGCCGGCATGCAATTGCTCGCCGTTCCGTTTTCGCCGACGCACGCCGAGTACATCTATCTGCAGGGGCGGCGCGTGCTGGCCGACCAGATGGCCTTTCTGCGCAGCCATTTCCCCCGCTCCAGCCCCTTGCACGCCCGCATCGCGCACGTCGCCGCCGACTGAGATCCTTCAGTCGCTCCAGCCACGCGTCCGGTCAATGATCATCTCCGCAAGGAACGCGATGTGTTCCGGCGCGTCGTTGAGCGCCGGGATGTAGCGCAGCGTGCCTCCCTGCTGCGCGTATCCCTCGGCATAACGCACGGCGATCTCCTCCAGCGTTTCCAGGCAATCCGCAGCAAATCCCGGACAGATGGCATCGACGGTCCGGATGCCGGCCCGAGCCCATTGGGAGAGCACATCGTCGGCATACGGTCCCAGCCAGCGACTCGGCCCGAAACGAGACTGGAACGCCATCGCCCAGCGGTCATCAGGAAGGTCGAGTGCGCTCGCCAGCGCACGGGCAGTGGCGTGGCACTGCGCCGGATAAGGATCACCCAGATCGGCATAGCGCTGCGGAAGACCATGAAAGGACATGAGCAGTCGTTCGCCTCGGCCGTTCGACGCCCAGTAAGCGCGTACACGACCAGCGAGCGCGACGATATAGCCGGGCGCCTCGGCATACTCATTGACCCACTGCAGTTCCGGAATGACCCGCTGCGTACCCAGCCAGCTTCCAACCGCGTCGATGACCGAAGCGGTCGTTGTGGCCGAATATTGCGGATAGAGCGGCAGGATCAGGATGCGCCTGCACCCGGCCGCGCGCAGGCACTCCAGTCCCGAGACGACCGAGGGCTGACCATAGCGCATGGCCAGTGCCACCCGGTATTGCGCCGGGAAACGCCGGTCCAGGTCCTGCTGCAGGGCATCCGCCTGTCGCCGGGAATACACCAGGAGCGGTGATCCCTCCGGCAACCAAATGCTGGCGTAAGCCGCTGCGCTGCGACGGGGCCGAATGCGCAAGATCACGCCGTGCAGCACAGGCTGCCAAATCCAGCGGGGCGCCTCGACGACGCGAGAATCGCTCAGAAATTCCGCCAAATATCGCCGCACTGCTGCGGGCGTGGGAGCCTCGGGACTGCCCAGATTGGTCAGCAGGACGCCGATGGGGGCAGCGCTCGCCTCAGATGGACTTGCTTGCATGATGCGCTCTCGCCGCGTATTTGCTAGGAGTAAGCCAGACGTTTCCGCATGGGTGGATGGCCGGCTGTCATCGTTTCATCACAACGACAGCATACGCTAGGTGTAGTTTCTCAAGCCGTTGTTCCCGTCGAAGCCGAGGCGAGTGACGGGGGCTGCCGGCGGTGGTGTAGTGTCGCATCCAGTGGGGAAGTTCATCGGCGCGGTGCTGCGACGATGAGTAGGTGTAGGCATAGGCCCATTCGCGCAGCAGCGTTTGGATGAAGCGCTCGGCCTTGCCGTTGGTGCGCGGGGTGTATGGCCGCGTGCGCAGGTGCTTGAGCCCCAGGCGGCGCAGCAGCTTGGCGAAGCGGCGGGACATGTAGGCCGATCCGTTGTCGGTCATCACGGCCTGTACGCGCACGCCCAGGCTGGCGTAATGGCGCAATGCAGCCAACACGAAGGCGCAGGCGCTGCGGCTGGTCTCGTCGGCCAGCACCTGGCTGAACCCGACGCGGGAGTGGTCGTCGATGGCCACGTGTAGCGCCTGCCAGCCGGCGTTGGGCGAGGAGTGCGTGCGGTCGCCCGTGACGCGATGGCCTGGACGCTGGAAGCACCCGAGCTTCTTGGTGTCCAGGTGCAGCAGTTCGCCGGGGCTGCTGCGCTCGTAGCGCGGGCCAGCAGGCTTTGCCTGGATCGGGGGCAGCTTGGGGGCCTGTCATAAATTCTGTGTGTGAGCCGGTTGGTTGATCAGTTGTTGAGTACGAACCGCTCTTCGAACTGGATGGCCAGCTGGGCCTTGGCAGCATGCCAGTAGATGGGTGGGCTTTTCCACTTCGCCGAGACGTTCTG
>DATLZY010000002.1:0-19684 GCA_035573755.1 Candidatus Acidiferrales bacterium | reverse complement strand
GCGATCAGCGCCAACAGCGCGTCCCACGGCACGGTCTGCTCCATCTCGGCCAGAAACACCCGCTTGCGCGTCTGCCGGCAGGTCAGGTCAACGTCCAATGGCTGCTGCTTCATGCCCAGGGCTCCGATCGGTCAACTGCGCCGTATCATCGGACGGGGCACGGGTTTTGGACAGAATCCCTAGCGCAGATGGAGCAAGTGGTGCCGGCCCTCACACCGCAAAATCACGCAGATTCGGTGGGTTGTTCAGAGCTTCCAAAAGGCTGCCGCCTGCCGAACGGCTGGGCTATGCTTCGCACTTCGGGGAACGAACAGCAGAGGTTCCGGTCCCATGCACATTCGCCGCACCTCCGTCCGTCGGGGCTAGGTTCAGGCGATAAAACGACTCCAAGGAGATGATCGGGATGAAACAGGCTTTTGAAGCAGTGCGCGGGTTTCGGCAACTTTCGGGCTTCGTATTCGCTGCGGGGCTGCTGTGCACGATACCCGTTACCACACAGGCTGCGCTGCCTTGGCCAACCGCCGATGGCCAGCCGGTGACCTCGCTTGCCCCGCTACTCGAAAAAATCAACCCCGCCGTCGTCAACATATCCACCCGGGGGACGACGGAGGTGCGCAATCCGCTGATGGATCACCCGCTGTTCGAGGATCCTTTCTTCAGACGCTTCTTCGGTATGCCCGATGGACCTCAGATGCAGCAAACCCAGAGCCTGGGGTCGGGTGTCATCGTCGACGCACGCAAGGGTTACATCCTCACCAACGCCCACGTCATCAAGGGCGCCGACGAAATCAAGGTGAACCTCATCGATGAACGCGAGTTCACCGCCAAGGTCATCGGCGCAGACGAGGAGACCGACGTCGCACTGATTCAGATCGACGCCAAGAATCTGACCGAACTGCCGCTGGCCGATTCGGACAAGACCCGTCCCGGCGACTTCGTGGTGGCCATCGGCAACCCCTTCGGACTGCGCCATACCGTGACCTCCGGCATTGTCAGCGCGACGGGGCGCTCAGGCATCGGCGATCCGGACAGCTTTCAGGACTACATCCAGACCGACGCATCCATCAATCCGGGCAACTCCGGCGGCGCTCTGGTGAACTTTCAAGGCGAGTTGATCGGGTTGAACTCGGCGATCCTGTCGCGCAGCGGCGGCAACATCGGCATCGGCTTTGCGATCCCCTCGAACATCGCACGCCAGGTGATGCAGCAGCTCATCCAGTACGGCACGGTCAAGCGCGGACGCTTGGGCGTCGTGGTGCAGAACATCACGCCGGATCTGGCCAAGGCATTCGGCCTGTCCAGCAATGCGGGAGTGCTGGTGGCGCAAGTCCAGCCGGGCTCGGCCGCCGACAAGGCTGGCATCAAGCCTGAGGACGTGATCCTCAGCGTCAATGGCCGCGCCGTGCAGAGCTATCGCGATCTGCGCAACACCATCGGTCTGCTCAGGGTCGGAGACAAGCTCACGCTGGAGATCCTGCGCGGCGGCAAGCGCCAGGTCATCAATACGTCGGTCGGTGAAGCCATCGAGACCCAACAGGCCGCCAGCACATCGGTCGCGAATCCGAAACTCGAGGGAGCGCAATTCGCGACCGCTGAAGAAGGCTCCGGGGTCGAGGTCAGCGATCTCAAGCCGCAGTCGCCGGCCTCGCGCAACGGTCTGCGTCCCGGCGACGTGATCACCGCCGTCAATCGCCGGCCGGTACGCAACGTGGAGGAGTTCCAGCGGGCGGTGAAAGGCCAGGAAACACTCCTGCTCACCATCAAACGTGGGCCGGGCTCCTTGTTCCTGGTGATCAAGTAATTTAATTCGGCGTGCCGGACTGGCAGCTGCGGTGGCGGTCAGGAGGCAGCGCCGTGCGCGCTGTCCCTGACGCTCAGACAATCACCATGCGCAGGCCGATCAGCGTGCAAAACGCGGCGAAGATGAGGCGCACGGCGCGTTCCGGCAAATGATGCGCCAGCCGGGCGCCGTAGGGCGCGCACAGCAGCGTAGCGAAACCCATGCCAGCCACAGCGGGCCAATAGACGAAGCCGCTGCTGTGCGGCGCAAGTCCTGTGGCATGCCGTCCGGCCAGGATGTAGCCCAGGCTACCGGCCAGCGCGATGGGCAGGCCGCAGGCGGCGGCAGCGCCGATAGCCGCGCGCAGGTCGAGCCCGCGTCGCGCGAGATAGGGCATGGTGAGTGAACCGCCGCCAATGCCGGTGAGGCCGGAGATCAGGCCGATGCCAGCCCCGGCCCCGACTAGGCGCCACGTCCCTGGCGGCGGTTGGCATGCGCCCGGCCGTGGGGGACGCAGGCTGCGCAGTGCGACGAAGAACAGGAATACGCCGAAGCCCTGCCGCAACAGGGGGCCGGGCAGCTTGGCGGCCAGGCTGCCGGCGAACAGCGTCCCGATGACAATACCCGGGGTCATCCGGCGTACCACGCGCCACGGCACGCTGCCCCGTCGATGATGCGCGCGCGTCGACGAGATGGCCGTGAGGCTGACCGTGGTGAGTGAGGTGCCAAGCGCGGTCTGCATGACGATGGCCGGATCGGCACCCTGCGCCGGCAGCGTGTGTACGAGAACCGGCACCAGGATCATGCCGCCGCCGATGCCGAGCAGGCCACCGAGGACGCCGGCGATCGCGCCGGCCACCAGGTAGAACAACAGACTTTCCAAAACGCCTCGCTTCGCCTCTGGCCGCGGGGTGGGACACGATGCGCGATTGTCCCATGAATCGTCGCGCGGACCGATGAGCGCAACCAGGAGCGGATCGCATGAACAGAAATCGGCAGGTGCAAAGAGCCGCAGTGCTGGCGGCACTGGCGCTGGGCGTCGCAGGATGCTCGAGGGAAACGCCAACGCCTTCGCCTACACCGCAAGCGGTCTCGATCCAGGCTGAGCAAAGCTCGGCCGCAAATCCGACTCAGGAGATGGCGCAGGTGGACATTCCCTATCACAAGACGGTGCTGGAAAACGGCTTGACCGTCCTGGTGCATGAAGATCACAAGACCCCTATCGTCAACGTGACGGTGTGGTATCACGTCGGTTCCAAAGACGAGGTACCTGGCAAAACCGGCTTTGCGCATCTGTTCGAACACCTGATGTTCAACGGCACGGAGCACTACGACGACGACTACTTCCGTCCGCTCGAGCAGGTCGGCGCAACCGAGATGAATGGCACCACCAGCCGCGATCGCACCAACTATTTCCAGAACGTACCCACGCCGGCGCTGGATCTCGCCCTATGGATGGAGTCCGACCGCATGGGTCACCTGCTCGGCGCCATCGACCAGGGCAAGCTCGATGAGCAGCGCGCGGTGGTCAAGAACGAAAAGCGTCAGCGCGAAAGCGCCCCCTATGGCAAGGTCTGGGAAGCGATCGCGCGCAATACCTACCCTGCCGGGCACCCGTATTCCTGGACGACCATCGGCTCGATGGAAGACCTCGATCGCGCCACAGTCGAGGATGTGCACGAATGGTTCAAGACCTACTATGGCCCCAGCAACGCCGTGCTGGTGATTGCCGGCGATGTGGACAACGAGACAGCGGTGGCCAAGGCGCGCCAGGCCTTCGGCAGCATCCCGCCCGGCCCTCCAGTCACCCGGCCGGCCAAGGACTTCGCGCCGCTCGGCCAGCCCCGTCGCATGAGCCTGCAGGATCGAGTCGCGCAAGGCCGTCTGTACGCGGTCTGGAATGTGCCCGAGTGGGGACACCCCGAACTGCCGGTTCTGGATCTGGCGACCACGGTGCTCGGTTCCGGCAAGACCTCGCGGCTCTACCGCCGGCTGGTCGAGCAGGAAAACCTGGCCACTGATGTGAGCTTCGGGGTCGGCCCCGGCGAATTGGGTTCGCAAGTGTTTCTTACCATCACTGCGCGCCCCGAGGTCGATCTCGGCCGCATCGAGACCGTTGCCGATGAGGAGCTGGCACGATTTGCGCAGGAAGGCCCGACCGCAGATGAACTGGAGCGGGCCCGCATGGGCGCGCTGTCCAGCTTTTTGCGCGGCATCGAAAAGGTGGGCGGGTTCGCAGGCAAGGCGCAAGTGCTCGCCGAAAGCCAGACGCTGGGCGGCGACCCGGAGGCCTGGAAGCAGAATCTCGAACGGGTGAAGACGGCAACCCCGGCACAGTTGCGGGAAGCGGCACGGAAATGGCTTGGCGAGAATCGCCTGACCATCGACGTGGAACCCTACCCGGCCCTCGCGGCAAAGGGAGAGGATGTGGATCGCAGCGCCCTGCCGACCATCGCAGCGCCGCCCGATCTCGAATTCCCGGCTCTGGAGCGTGCCCGACTCGACAACGGCCTGAATATCGTTCTGGCGCGCCGTCCGAATGCGCCGACAGTGGAGATCTCGCTCCTGGTACCGGCGGGGTTTTCCAGCGACGAGCCGCGCCGCTCGGGTCTCGCGGGACTTGCCCTGGACATGCTCGAGGAGGGCAGCAGCCGGCGCGACGCGCAGGCCATCGCGGCCGAAAAGGAACGTCTGGGCGCCGAAATCGGGGTCGCTGCGGCGCTGGACACCGGCGTGGTCAGCCTGTCTGCTCTGCGTGAAACCCTGGAACCCTCGCTCGCGCTCTTTGCCGAGATCGTGCGCGATCCCGCCTTCCCGGAGGATCGCTTGGCGCTGCTCAAGCAGCAACGGCTGGCGGCCATTGCCCAGGAAAAGACCAAGCCCTCCAGCATGGCGCAACGGGTCTTGCCGCCACTGCTCTATGGCCCCGACCATCCCTATGGCCAGCCCTTGACGGGCAGCGGCTATGAGGCGGTGATCAATGCGGCGACCGTCGATGAACTGCGCACCTTCTATCGGCGTCACGTGCATCCCCGGGACGCGGTGCTGGTGGCCGTGGGCGACATCGACCTGCCGACTTTGAAGGCACAGATCGAACGGGTGCTGGGCAGTTGGCAGGCGCCGGCCGATGCGGTTACGGCGCCGACCCTGCCGACCCCGCCCATGCCCGATAAACCGCGCATCTTCCTCATCGATCGGCCGGACTATGCGCAGTCGATGATCATGGCGGGTGAACTGATCCCCGCCACCGGCGCGCCCGAGGATCTGTCGTTCCGCGCCGTGAACGCGGTCTTGGGAGGCATGTTCACCTCGCGCATCAACTTCAACCTGCGCGAGCAAAAAGGCTGGGCCTACGGCGCCGGCTCGACCCTGATCGATGCCAAGGGCCAGCGGCCGTGGATGCTCTACGCCCCCGTCCAGCGCGACAAGACGGCGGCCGCGATGCGCGAGATGGCCGGCGAGATCAGCGGCATCATCGGCGCCAAGCCGGTGACAGCCGAGGAACTGGACAAGGCACAGAAGAACATGACGCTGAAATTGCCGGGCCAGTTCGAGACCGCGGCCCAAGTGGCTGGCGGCATCCAGAACATCACGCTCTACGGTCTGCCTGAGGACTACTACGATCGCTTCGTGCGTGACATCCGTGCGCTCACGCCAGAACAGGCGACAGCCACGGCCCGCACCTGGATCGACCCCAAGCGGCTGACCTGGGTCGTGGTCGGCGATCTCAAGAAGATCGAGGCCGAGGTGCGGGCCCTGGGCTGGGGTGAGGTGCAGGTCGTGGACGCCGACGGCCAACCGGTGCGCTGAGCGTCAGGAGCTTTTGGATTCCTGGCGTTGCGCGTCCACCTCGCGGGCGCCAGGAACCATGACGCGAGCCAGCACGATGCCGAGTTCATAGAGCAGATAGGCCGGCAGTGCCAGCAGGGTCTGCGAGAACACATCTGGCGGGGTGAGCAGCATGCCGACGGTAAAGGCGCCGACCAGCACATAGGGCCGGGCCTTGGCCATGGCTTCCGGCGTGGTGATGCCGGCCCAGGCCAGCAGCACCGTCAGCACCGGGATCTGGAACGCCAATCCGAAGGCGAAGAACACCGTCAGCGTGAAATCGAGATAGGCCGCGATGTCGGTCATGACGGCCACGCCTTGCGGCGCCGTGCTGGTGATGAAGCCGAAGGTAATGGGCAGCGCCACAAAATAGGCGAAGGCGACGCCCAGGTAGAACAGACCGATGCTCATCACCAGCATGGGATAGGCGAAACGCTTCTCGTGCTGATACAGCCCCGGCGCGACGAAGGACCAGATCTGCCAGAGCAGGTAGGGCATGGCCAGAAAGACGGCCGTCACGGCCGCGAGCTTGAAGGGGGTGAGGAAAGGCGTCACCACCTGCGTGGCGATCAGGCTGTTGCCACTCGGCAGCTTGGCCAGCAAGGGCGCCGCCAGCACCGAAAACAGCCGGTTGGCAAACAGCGACAGCGGAACGAGCAGGATGCCGATCGCCCACAAGCAGCGCAGCAAGCGCGCGCGCAACTCGATCAAGTGGCTCAGAAAGGGCTGCTCGGCAAACTCCTCGGGCTCATCCGGTGTCATCGGGGCGGATCCTGGGTCTGGGGCGCAGGCGGTGCGTCAGCCGTGGTTTCGACAGGCGCAGACGGGGACGCCGGCGGCTGGATGGATCGCGCGGAAAACGCGTTCAGGCTTTGCAATTCGCTGCGCAGGGCGCGCAGCTGCTGTACCTCGGGGTTTTCCTTGAGCTGCTGGCGCAGTTCGCTGATCTTGAGTTCACGTTCCAGCTCCTGCTGCGCCACATAGGCCAGGCCACGGATGCGGCGCACCCACTGGCCGACCTGACGGGCCGCGCCGGGCAGTCGCTCAGGACCGAGCACGACCAACGCGATCACCGACACCAGCACCAGCTCCCAGAAGCCGATATCGAACATGGCTGTCTCCCCGAGATGCCGGCAGGACTCGCCAAGCGAGCAAACGACTGACCGGGCTCAACCGGCGTGCGTGTCCTCGCGCGTTTTTTCGCTCGCCGGGCTGCCTGCGGCGGTGGATGGGGGCAGGTTTTCCGCGGCTTTGCCCCCCTTGCCGTCATCCTCATCGGACAGCGCGGAGCGGAAATTGCGGATCGCTGCGCCGATGTCCCCGCCCATGCTGCCCAACCGGCGGGTACCGAACACCAGCACCACGATCACCAGCAGGATCAGAAGCTGCCAAATACTGACGCCACTCAACATCGTCTTACTCCTTGCGCCGGGCTCAAGAGCCCCGCGCGGCCTTTTCCACCAACCCTGAGACCCCGGCGCGTCGGGCCAGTTCGGCCCACACGGCATCGGGATCGAGATCCAGGTGCACCAACAGCACCAGACTATGGAACCACAGATCCGCGACTTCGCGAACCACGGCATCGGGCGCGCCGTCCTTGGCTGCCATCACGGTTTCGGTCGCTTCCTCGCCGATTTTCTTGAGAATCGCGTCCAGCCCTTTGTCGTAGAGCCGCGCGACATAGGAACTTTCCGGACTGGCACTCCGGCGTGTCCGCAAGGTTTCCACCAGTTCGCGGTAGGTCTGCATTGCGATTTCAGGCGCCATAGATGTCCTCCGGGTCCTTGAGGACCGGATCGGTCTCCACCCAGCCTTGGTCTGACATCCAGGTGCGGAAGAAGCAGCTTGCCCGTCCCGTATGACAGGCGATGCCGTCCGCTTGGGTCACGACCAGCAGCAGGGCGTCGCCGTCGCAATCCAGGCGCACCTCATGCACCCGTTGCACGTGGCCGGAGGTCTCGCCCTTGTGCCACAGGCGCTGGCGCGAACGCGACCAGTAGACCGCCTCGCCGCGGGTCAGCGTCTCGCGCAGGGCATCGCGGTTCATCCAGGCCAGCATCAACACCCGCCCGGTCGCGGCATCCTGGGCGATGGCCGGTACCAGGCCGTCGGCGTTCCAGGCAACGGCGTCCATGGCCGCGGTCATGCGGCCTCCGCGCTCGCATCGAGCCGTACCTCGATGCCCGAGGCGGCCAGAAAGCGCTTGGCCTCGGCGATGCTGTGTGTGCCGAAATGAAAAATGCTGGCGGCGAGCACCGCATCGGCGTGCCCCACCTGCACCCCATCGCGCAGATGCGCGAGTTCTCCCACGCCACCGGAGGCAATGATAGGGACCTCGACGCGCGCGGCGATGGCCCGGTTGAGGTCGTTGTCGAAACCGAGGCCGGTGCCGTCGCGGTCCATGCTGGTCACCAGCAGCTCGCCCGCGCCCAGCCCGGCCATGCGTGCGGCCCAATCCAGGGCATCGAGGCCCGTGGGTCGGCGCCCGCCGTGAGTGTAGATTTCCCAGCGCGGGTCGGTGTCCGTGCCCGGCACGCGGCGGGCGTCGATGGCGACGACGATGCACTGCGAGCCGAAATGATCGGCGGCCTCGCCGATGAACTCGGGCCGGGTCACCGCCGCGCTGTTGATCGAGACCTTGTCGGCGCCGGCGTTGAGCAGGCGGCGAATGTCGGCGCAGCTGCGCACGCCGCCGCCCACCGTCAGGGGAATGAACACCTGCGCCGCGACGGCTTCGACCATGTGGAGCAGGGTATCGCGTTCCTGGTGGCTGGCCGTGATGTCGAGGAAGGCGAGTTCATCGGCGCCCTGCTCGTCGTAACGGCGCGCGACCTCGACCGGATCACCGGCATCGCGCAGCCCTTCGAAGCGAACGCCCTTGACCACACGGCCGCCGTCGACGTCCAGGCAGGGAATGATGCGCTTGGCCAGGGCCACTTCAGCCGCCCAGGCCATCGACCAGCCGCTGCGCTGCGGCCAGATCGAGTGTCCCTTCGTAGAGCGCGCGGCCGATCACAGCGCCGACAATGCCCTCGTCGGTGACCGCGCACAGCGCGCGGATGTCGTCGAGATCGTGCACGCCGCCCGAGGCGATGATGGGCACGCGCACACTGCGGGCCAGCGCCACCGTGGCATCGACGTTCACCCCGCCCATCATGCCGTCGCGACCGATGTCGGTGTAGATGATGGCCTCGACGCCGTCGTCTTCGAGTCGTTTGGCGACATCGATGACGTCGTGATGGGACAGCTTGGACCAACCGTCGATGGCCACCTTGCCATCGCGGGCGTCGAGGCCGACGATGATGTGGCTGGGGTATTCCATGCACACGTCATTGATGAAGTGCGGCGTGTTCACGGCTTTGGTGCCGATGATCACATAGCGCGCGCCGGCCTCGAGATAGCCCTGCACCGTTTCCTCATCACGGATCCCGCCGCCGATCTGCACCGGGACATTGGGGTGGGCAGCGCAGATGCGCTCCACGATGTCCCGATTGACGGGCCGGCCCTGCACGGCCCCATCGAGATCGACCAGATGCAGCCGACGGGCGCCGGCCTTGATCCAGCGATCGGCGACGGCGACCGGATCATCCGAAAACACCGTCACCTCGTCCATCTGCCCTTGACGCAGGCGCACGCATTGACCGTCCTTGATGTCGATGGCGGGGATGAGCAGCATGACGGACCTCAGACTCCGAAAACGGGCGCCGGGCAAGAGCCGTCCCAGCGGCTGAAGTTGGCGAGCAGCCGCAAACCGGCGTGCTGGCTCTTCTCGGGATGAAACTGTACCGCAAAAAAATTTTCGCGCCCCATGGCGGCCGCGAAGGGCAGGCCGTAATGGCACACGGCGGTGACGTCCGGGCCTTCGACGGGCGCGTAGTAACTGTGGACGAAATAGAACCGGCTGCCGGGGACGATGCCCTCGAACAAGGGATGTGCCCGCGTCGGCTCGACGCGATTCCAGCCCATGTGCGGGATGCGGATGGGCGGCAGCCCCGGTGCCTCGGGAGTCCCGGCGGCAAACCGCTGCACCCGCCCGGGAAAGAGCCCCAGACCCGGCGTGCCGCCGTTTTCCTCGCTGTAGGCGAGCGCGACCTGCAGGCCCAGGCAGACGCCCAGCATGGGTTTCTCGCGGGCCAGTTCGGGCAGCAGGCCGAGCAGGTCGCGCTGCGCGAGCTCCGTGCGGCAATGGCCGATGGCGCCCTGACCGGGAAAGACGATGCGGTCAGCCGCGCGCAGTTCCGCGGCGGACTGGGTGATGCAGATCCGGCTTTCGGGCGCGACCCGCTCCAGTGCCTTGGCCATGGAATGCAGGTTGCCCATGCCGTAATCCAGGATCGCGAGAGTCGGCATCGCGGTCATCCGATGGCGTTAGAGACTGCCCTTGGTCGAGGGGATCACCTGGGCCTGCCTTTCGTCGAACGCGGCGGCGTGGCGCAAGGCGCGGCCGAAGGCCTTGAAGACGGTCTCGGCGATGTGATGCGCGTTGCGGCCTTTCAGGTTGTCGATGTGGACCGTCGCCTGGGCATGGTTCACGAGGCCCTGGAAAAACTCCCGGATCAGGTCGACATCGAAATCGCCGATGCGCGCGCGGGGATAATCCACGGCGTATTCCAGTCCCGGCCGGCCGGAAAAATCGATCACCACCCGGCTGAGCGCCTCATCCAATGGCACATAGGCGTGGCCGTAGCGGGAGATGCCCTTCTTGTCGCCCAGCGCCTGCGCCAGCGCCTGGCCCAGCGCGATCCCAACGTCCTCCACCGTGTGGTGGGCGTCGACCGCCAAGTCCCCCTGCGCCGCGATGGCGAGATCGACCGCTCCGTGACGGGCGATCTGGTCGAGCATGTGGTCGAAAAAGGCCAAGCCGGTGGCGAGGCGTGACACGCCGCTGCCGTCCAGGTTCAGCTCGACGCTGATGCGGGTTTCGAGCGTGGCGCGCTCGATGCGGGCAGTGCGGGCGGACATGACCTAGCAATCGAAAGATTGGGTGAGGATTAGGCAGTTTGACCAATTCGCCTGAAGCCGTCAACGCACAGGCGTATGGACTGGGCGATGCGATCGTTCAAGCACACGACAGGGTGATTGTTTTGCGTCTGATGGGATAATTCGCCGGCATGACGGGGCCGCAAAGCCCTGTCGAAGCGAGTCTGACCCAAGCGGAGCCCTGCCATGCTGGAAATTCACGAGCGATTGCCTCGCACGGATGCGGACCACGCCAGTTCCGCGGAGATCGTGCTCACCTTGGCCTTCGAGGCGCGGCAACGCTGCCGGCAGCGCGTGGTGTTGGAAGACGGCAGCGAGCGGGCGCTGCTCCTGCCGCGCGGCACGACGCTGCGGGACGGCGACCGGCTCCGTGACACCGAGGGAGCGATCATCCGTGTGCGCGCCGCGCCGGAAACGGTTTCCGTTGCGCGCACCACCGATCGCCATCTGCTCGTGCGCGCTGCCTATCACCTGGGCAATCGCCATGTCCCATTGCAGATCGATATCGACAGCTTGCGCTATCGCCATGACCATGTCCTGGATGCCATGGTCGAGGGGCTGGGCCTGTCAGTCAGTTGCGAGCAGGCGCCTTTCGAGCCGGAGCCGGGCGCTTATGCGCATGACGGTCACGGTGGCCACGGCGGCCATGCCCATCCCGGCGCGGCATGACGGCTGACGACCTGGACGAGACCGGGCTGCTGCGCCTGCTGCAGTTCGCGAGTCCCAGCTTGCCGATCGGCGCATTTGCCTGGTCGCAGGGACTCGAAGCGGCCGTGGATAAAGGCTGGATCACGGGGCAAGCCGATGCCTTGCGCTGGGTCGAGGGCGTGGTGACCCACGGCCTGGCACGCCTGGATCTTCCGATCCTGCTGCGCCTGCACACGCAGCTTGGTGCGCGTGCGTTCGACCGGGCCGGGGCGTGGAACCGCTGGCTGCTCGCGTGCCGCGAGACCCGCGAGCTGTGGGAGGAGGACACCCACATCGGCGGGGCACTGGGTCGCTTGTTGACCAGTCTGGAGGCGCCGGTGATGACGGACTGGCAGCGCCATCACGACCGGGCGCCCCTTAGCTACGCCGCTGCCTTCGCGCTTGCTGCCGTGCACTTGGCGCTGCCGGCGCGTACGGCCGCGCTGGGCTATCTCTGGGCCTACTGCGAGAATCAGGCAGCAGCGCTGATCAAACTCGGCGTCCTCGGTCAGACCGGGGCGCAGCGGCTGCTGGGCGGTTTGCACGCGGCCATCCGCGAAGGCATTTGCAGCGCGGCGGCATGGTCCGATGCCGATCTCGGGATCAGCCTCCCCGGTCTTGCGCTGGCCGGCGCGCACCACGAAACACAGCACTGCCGCCTGTTCCGATCTTGATCGTGCTGATTGACCGGATGGGCATGCTGCGGCGCCTGATCCTGTGGCTGACCGTCGGCTACGTCTCTGCCGGACCAGCCATCAGAATCGCTTCGACCTGCCTGCGCGCAGTGTCGCCGAGCAGGATGGCGCGCTGCGTTCCCGGATAGATCCGACCGGCGCGGTGCAAGGCCTGAAACGCGATCGGCTCGCGGTCCGGATGCAGGACGCGAAAATCCGCTTCCTCGACCAGCGCGAGGGACTTGAAGGCCCGGAAGGCGCTGCCCTTGGGCAGACCGAGGCCTTCGTCGATCTCGCGCAGGGTGTGCCAGTTCATGAGCGCAGCGCCCGGATGATCAGTGGGAGGGGTGATCTTCGCTCGAGCCGCATACCGCTGGCTTGCTTGCATCCACGTTCTTTCATCGCGCCGATCAAGCAGCACCCGAAACGCGACATCGCCGGCTCGCCGGCCACCTCATCGTTGGAGGTGAGAGGCAACGGCGTCAAGGCGCGGCCAGTGTTGGGCCCCCGAGTCACGCAGCGCCGATCGCCCGACGCGTCGGGTCGCGGTCAGGAGGCATTTCGATCCGCACGCAATTGCGGCCAGCCGCCTTGGCGCGATAGAGCGCCCGATCGGCGCGCGCGAGCGCGGCTTCGATGGGTTCACCCGCGAGGTATTCCGTGACGCCGATCGAGGCCGTAACCGTCACGCCTTCCGGCATCGCGGTTGCCGCATGCTCCTCGATCTGTTGACGCAGGCGTTCGGCTGTCTCGGCAGCGGCTTGCAACGGGGTCTCGCTCAACAGGATCACGAACTCCTCGCCGCCGAAACGGCCCACGATGTCACCCACCCGCACCTGCTGGCCGAGGATCTCGGCCACCGCCTGCAGGGCGCGATCGCCGATCAGATGACCGTACTCGTCATTGATGCGCTTGAAATGATCCAGATCGAGTATGCACAGGCTGAAGCGATAGCTGCCGCGATCCGCCACCGCTTTTTGGTGCATGATCAGGTCCATCAGATGCCGGCGGTTGAAAGTACCGGTGAGATCGTCGCGAATGGCGATCTCCCGGATCTGCGCCAGGGCCTGCTCCAGTCGCCGATTGCCCTCGACGAGCCGCCGACGCAGGGTACTGATATGTCCGCCCAGCACGGCGAACCAGGGCAGCAGGCCGCCGATGACCGCCAATTGGGCGAACAAATCCATGAAGGATGCTGCGTCAGGATGATTGAATTCGAGCAGCACCGCCATGAACGCAAAGGACACCAGCGTAAACGCGCTCATGCCGAGCAACTGGCGGGTATTCAGATGGAACAGGCCGAAGGTCATGACGGCGAGATAGAAAATCGACAGCAGGCCCCGATAGGCTCCGGCGAAATAGATCAGATAAGTGATGAGCAGGATGCCGGTGGCCATCTGCGGGATGGTCAGGCTAGGATCGCCAAAGCGTTGGTTGAGACCGCTGCGGAACAGCAGGTAGAACCCTAAGTTGGCAGCGATCACCAAGGCCATGAAAACGGACGCGACAGTCGATGTGATGGGGATCTGGTCGCTGCCCAACATGCTCACGGCCAGCAACAATCCGCCGCCGACGATGTAGGAGGCCGCCGCCAGCGAGAATCGCTGGATGCGCAGGCGCTGGGCTTTTTGGGCCATAAGATCGCTGTTGGTCATGTGTCGCCGCCTCCGTGCGGCGTTGCCCGCCGGCTTATTTTTATCGTGCTACTTTAGCAGTGTATTGGAGCTACCGCCCACGCCAGGTCCGCCATGATTGCTTTTGAACTCAACGGCAAACTCGTGGAAATCGCTGCAGATCCGCAGAAGCCGCTGCTTTGGACGATCCGTGAAAACTTGGGTTTGACGGGTACCAAGTTCGGTTGCGGCATGGCCCTGTGCGGCGCGTGTACCGTGCATCTGAACGGAACGCCCATCCGTTCCTGCGTCACGCCGCTCTCTGCCGTTGCCGGACAAAAGATAACGACTGTCGAGGGGCTGGCCGGCGCCGAATTGCATCCTGTCCAGCGCGTCTGGCTGGAGCTGGACGTGCCACAGTGCGGCTACTGCCAATCGGGGCAGATCATGTCGGCGGCGGCCCTGCTCGCCGGCAATCCGAATCCCAGCGACGCCGAGATCGATCAGGCCATGTCCGGCAACATCTGCCGTTGCGGCACCTACCACCGCATCCGCCAGGCCATCCATCGGGCCGCTGCCCTGATGCAAGAGGGCTGAGCCGTGAACACGCCGATGGACCTCGATCGCCGCCAGTTTCTGCAACTCACGGCTGCAAGCACCGGCGCGCTGGTGCTGGGTCTGCAACTCGCCGGCTGCGGCCCGGAACCCCCGGTCGATGCCCAGGGCCGCTTCGTGCCCAATGCCTGGATCCGCATCGACCCGGACGACACCGTCACTTTGCTGGTGGGGCGCTCGGAAATGGGCCAAGGGGTGCTGACCGCGCTGCCCATGCTGATCGCGGAGGAACTGGAAGTCGACCTCGCGGCAGTCACCGTTGCCTTTGCGCCGGCCGATCGCGCCTACGACAACCCCCGGATGTTCATTCAGGCGACCGGCGGCAGCACCTCGGTCATGACCGCGTGGGAGCCGTTGCGGCAGGCCGGGGCCACGGCCCGGGAGATGCTGCGGGCCGCTGCCGCGACACGCTGGCAGGTGCCAGTGACGGAATGCCGCGCCGAGGCCGGCGCGATCCATCACGACGCCAGCGGCCGCAAGGCCCGATACGGCGCACTCGCCGCGGATGCCGCGCGCCAGCCTGTGCCACGCAAGGTCGCCTTGAAAGCGCCGGATCAATTCCGCCTCATCGGCCGCGACCAGCGCCGGCTCGATGCGCTGGACAAGGTCACCGGTCGCGCCGGGTTCGGCATGGATGTCCACTTGCCGGATCTGCTCGTCGCCTGCATCGCCCGTCCGCCGGCCTTCGGCGCCCGCCTGCAGGAATTCGACGCGACTGCTGCATTGGCCGTGCCGGGGGTCCGGGAGGTGTTCGCCATTCCGGCAGGGGTCGCCGTGCTGGCCGATGGCTACTGGGCGGCGCGCACCGGTCGCGATGCGCTGGTCATCCAATGGGCGCCGCCAACCGCCCCGGCTGCCGACAGCCACGAGGTCAGCGCCGCGCTGCGGGCCCTGGTGGCCCGACCCGGCCTGCGCGTCCGCCAGGATGGCGATCCGTTGGCCGTGCTGGCGCAAGCGCCCCAAACCTTGGAGGCACACTACGAAGTGCCACTGCTGGCGCATGCGACCATGGAGCCGATGAACGCCACCGCCTGGGTGCACGACGGCCGCTGCGAGGTGTGGGCGCCGACGCAGAATCAGGGCGGCGCGCGCGACACCGCGGCGGCGCTGACCGGCTTGGCCGTGGCCGACGTCACCGTGCACACCACCCACCTGGGCGGCGGATTCGGCCGACGCGTGGCCAACGACTTCATCGCCGAAGCGGTCGCCTGCGCGCTGAAGACGCCGCACCCGGTCAAGGTGATCTGGACGCGCGAAGACGACACGCGGCACGATTTCTACCGCCCACCGATCATCCACCACCTCACCGCCGGCCTCGATCAGCACGGTCAGCTGCTCGCCTGGCAGCACCGGGTGGCCGGTCCCTCGATCATCGCTCGGGCTGTGCCGGATCTGGTGCCGGCGGCGCTGCCCAATCGCGCGCCGCGACGGGTCAAGAATGCGGTGGCCCAAGGCGTCGCGCTGGCTACCGGCATGATCCCCGATTTCGTGGGTTTCGAAGGTGCCCGCGAGAATCCCTACGCCATCCCCAACCTGCGGGTCGAGTTCGCTACCCTGCGCCCCTACGCGGTGCCGCTCGGCTTCTGGCGCTCGGTGGGGCATTCCCACAGCGCCTTTGCGGTGGAAAGTTTCATCGACGAGTTGGCCGCGCAGTGCGGAGAAGATCCGGTCGCGTTTCGGCGCAGCCTGCTCGGCAATCATCCCCGTCACCTCGCGGTCCTGGAGCGCGTGGCTCAGGCCGGCGACTGGGGCGCGCCGCTGCCGCCCCGGCAAGGACGCGGCATCGCGCTGCACGAGTCCTTCGGCAGCATCGTCGGCGAGGTTGCCGAGGTCGCGGTGGCGCCGGACGGACAGGTGCATGTCCAGCGCGTGGTGATCGCCATCGACTGCGGTCAGGTCGTCAACCCGCTCACGGTGCGCGCACAGATGGAGGGCGGCATGGCCTATGGCCTCAGCGCCGCGCTGTTCGGGGCCATCACCCTCCGGGACGGCGCCGTGGTCGAAGGCAACTTCGACGGCTACCGGGTGTTGCGCATGAACGAGATGCCGCGGGTCGAGGTCCACATCGTGGAGAGCGGCGCGGCGCCGGGCGGCGTGGGTGAACCGGGCACGCCGCCGATCGCGCCGGCGGTCTGCAACGCGATCTTCGCCGCCACCGGCGTGCGCATCCGCCGCCTGCCCATCGACCCTGCCCTGCTGAAATCGGCCTGAGCCCGTTCCCTGCCAGGGGCGCTGCCACACAAGCCGTTCGCCTGAACCCCTGCGGGGCCCGCAAGCTTCGTCCTCCAAACGCAGCCCTATCGGCGATGAGTCCCAAAGAAGGCCATGGGCGGAACACGTTGCGTCGCCTACGCCTCGCAGCAAAGCAACTCCGATCATCGCTTCGGCTCGTCGACAACATCGGGGAGGGTGTCGGAAAACGCATGCCCGAAAATGGTCGGCGAGCCGGCTTGACCAGCGCGCCGATGGCAGACCTGCGGTAGCGGCTGGCGACGCTGCTGGAGCAGCAAGGCTGCGTTCGTGCGTAGTACCTCGTCGTCCGCGACGGCGTACCACTCCACTGCTTAAGTTGAACCACGGCCTGGCGGACTCGTGAATCGCCCCGGGTTTTGAGGAGGCTCCAACTCTTAAGGGAATGGAGCCATGAACAAGTCAACCAAGTTTTCCCCCGAGGTGCGGGAACGCGCCGTGCGCATGGTGCAGGAGCATCGAGGCGAGTACCCGTCGCTGTGGGCGGCCATTGAATCGATAGCGCCCAAGATGGGCTGCGTGCCGCAGACCTTGCATGAATGGGTCAAGCGCGAGGCAGTCGATGCGGGTCAGCGCGATGGGCTGACGACCAGCGAGCGCGAGCGCCTCAAGCAACTGGAACGCGAGAACAAGGAACTGCGCCGGGCCAACGACATCCTCAAGGCCGCCAGCGCGTTTTTCGCCCAGGCGGCGCTCGACCGCCGATTGAAGAGCTGAAACGCTTTATCGACCAGTACCGTGACTCGTTCGGGGTCGAGCCCATCTGCCAGGTGCTGCAGATGGCCCCGTCGTGTTACTGGCGCCACGCTGCGCGCCAGCGCAACCCACAGCTGCGCAGTGCCCGCGCCCAGCGCGCCGGTGGACTGACGGCCGACGTCCAGCGGGTGTGGCACGCCAACTGGCAGGTCTACGGCGCCGACAAGGTCTGGCTGCAGATGAACCGCGAGGGCATCCGGGTGGCGCGCTGCACCGTCGAGCGACTCATGAAGCGCCTGGGCCTGCAAGGCGCACGCCGGGGCAAGAAGGTGCGAACCACCGTGCCAAACGCCTCGGCGCCATGCCCGCTGGATCGGGTCAACCGGGTGTTCAAGGCCGAGCGTCCCAATCAGCTCTGGGTGTCGGACTTCACCTACGTCTCGACTTGGCAGGGCTGGCTGTACGTGGCCTTGGTCATCGACGTGTACGCCCGCCGGATCGTGGGTTGGCGGGTCAGTCGCACCATGCAGACCGACTTCGTGCTCGATGCGCTGGAGCAGGCCTTGTACGAACGCCAGCCCGCACCGGACGCACTGATCCACCACAGCGATAGGGGCAGCCAGTACGTTTCGATTCGCTACACCGAGCGGCTGGCCGAGGCCGGGATCGAGCCCTCTGTGGGCAGCCGCGGCGACAGCTACGACAACGCGCTGGCTGAGACCATCAACGGGTTGTACAAGACCGAGCTGATCCACCGCCGGGGCCCCTGGAAGACCAGGGAATCCGTGGAACTGGCCACCCTGCAATGGGTGCACTGGTTCAACCACATCCGACTGCTGGAGCCCATTGGATATATTCCACCGGCCGAAGCTGAGGCAAACTACTTCCGGCAACTCGCCGAGAAGGCTGAGACCACCGTCTCAACTTAAACCAACCAGCCTCCTCGATACCCAGGGCGATTCATCCTGTCCTGTCATAACTTAAGGAGTACTTCATTCATGGCCAAGATTCTCGTGCTCTATTACTCCATGTACGGCCACGTCGAAGCCATGGCGCAACTCGTGGCTGAAGGGGCCCGATCGGTCGCTGGCGCCGAGGTCACCGTCAAGCGGGTGCCAGAAACCATCCCCGAGGAACAGGCGCGCCAGTTCGGCGCCAAGCTCGATCAGGCCGCCCCTGTCGCCACGCCGGACGAACTGGCCGATTACGATGCCATTCTGTTCGGTTCTCCCACCCGCTTCGGTAACATGAGCGGACAAATGCGCAGTTTCCTCGACCAGACTGGCGGCCTATGGGCCAAGGGTGCGCTGAACGGCAAGCTGGCCAGCGTGTTCACGAGCACCGGCACGGGAGGCGGCCAGGAAACCACCGTCGTGTCCTTCTGGCACACGCTGGCCCATCACGGCATGCTGATCGTACCGCTGGGCTATGGGGATGTCGCTGGGCAGATCCTGTCCGACCTCTCTGAGGTCACCGCGGGCTCGCCCTATGGTGCGGCGACCTTGGCCGGCGGTGATGGCAGCCGGCAGATCTCCGAGAAGGAAGCCACGGTGGCTCGTTACCAAGGCCGCCGCGTGGCGGAGCTGGCGGTGCGTCTCGCGGGTTGAGCGTTTAACTCAGGGTTGCCGACATGACCGGCAGCCCTGACCCGCTGGTTTCATCGGAATACCGATTACTGGAGAACGGCCTTTGGTGGCGTAGTGAATTGCCCAGCCTTGGATTCGCGGTGAACCGCCCTGGTTTTTGATGAGGCTCAACACTCTGAGAGGATTGAGCCATGAGCAAGTTGAACAAGTTCTCGCCCGAGGTTTGTGAGCGGGCGGTGAGGATGGTGCAGGAGCACAGAGGGGGGTACCCGTCGCTGTGGGCGGCCATCGAGTCCATCGCGTCCAAGATTGGCTGTGTGCCGCAGACGCTGCACACTTGGGTCAAGGAGCACGAAGTCGATGCCGGTCATCGCGAAGGCGTCTAGACGGCCGAGGCCCAGCGCAGCGCGTTTTTCGCCCAGGCGCAGCTCGACCGCCGCATCAGGTGCTGAAGGGCTTCGTCGACCTGCATCGCCAGCGGCTTGGGGTCGAGTCGATCTGCCGCGTCTTGCAGATCGCCTCTTCGGCGTACTGGCGCCATGCCGCCCGTCAGCGCAACCCGGCGCTGTGCTCGCGTCGCGCGGCGCGATGCCAGCCTGGTGCCCGAGGTCCAGCGCGTGTGGCAAGCCAACATGCAGATCAACGGCGCAGACAAGGTCCTGGCGTCAGCTCAACCGCGAAGGCGTGCTGTTGGCCCGCTGCACCGCCGAGCGCTTGATGCGAGCAGGGTCGCAGGGCGTGCGCCGAGGCAAGGCGCCATGCGCGCTGGACCGGGTCAAGCAGCAGTTCCGCGCCGAGCGGCCTAAGCAGCTATGGGTCTCGGACTTCACCTAAGGACACACTGAACATCAATATCGCAAGGCAATGGGCCTGTCGGTGACCGAACTCGCTGCGAAGCGATCCGCGAGCGATTCGGGCTGATTTTCGGCTCGATTGCGGGTTGTTTGGCCGATCATTCGCCCGCTGGCGGTCGAT
>DATLZY010000001.1:0-14620 GCA_035573755.1 Candidatus Acidiferrales bacterium | reverse complement strand
CGGGCGTCGCGCCGTTGCGGTCGAATTCTCCCGCCGCGACGCCCGCGCGAAAGCCCGCTGTGGCCCACTTTCGTCGGGTCGACGAGGCCGCGGCCTTGCAGGAGTCGCGATTCAGCCCGATCGACCCCGATCTCGAGACCGGCGAGGAACTGCGCTATCTGCGCGCGGGTGCCAGCGAGCAGTTGCTGCGCCGGCTGCGACGCGGTCGCTACGCGATCCAGGCCGGGCTCGATCTGCACGGGCTGAACCAGCCGCAGGCGCATGAGGCGCTCAACGGTTTTCTGCGGGAATGCCGTCAGCGCGATCTGCGCTGCGTGCGCATCGTGCACGGCAAGGGTCGGGGTTCACCGCAAGGACGTGGCGTGCTCAAGGCAGCCGTCAACCGCTGGCTGGTGCGCTGCGATCAGGTGCTCGCCTTTTGCTCCGCGCCACCCGCCGACGGCGGCACCGGCGCGGTCTATGTGCTGCTGCGCCGCTCAGGTTCCTGAGCCGGCCGCTTGGGCCGCCTGTTCCTCGAGCGACTCCCAGCGGGCGTAAGCGGTGGCCAGCGCGGCCTCGAGATCCCGCAGTGCCTGCTGATCGGCGGCGATCTCGGCAGCAGCGCGGCGGTAGAAGTTCGGCTCGGCCATGTGCGCGCTGCGCGCGGCCAGTTCCTGCTCCAGTTGCTCGATGCGCTTGGGCAGCGCCAGCCGCTCGCGTTCGTCCTTGTAGCTGAGCTTGCGCTTGCCCGTCGCGGTCGGTGGCGGCGCGGCCGCGGCGGATGTCACGCTGGGCGCTGCGGTACGCGACGCCGTAGTGATGTTCTTCTCCCGCGCACCTTGGCTTTGCCGCAGGGCGTCGCTGTAGCCGCCGACGTATTCGCCTACCCGGCCCGCGCCTTCGAACACGATGCAGCTGCCGACCACGCGATCCAGAAACTCGCGGTCGTGGCTCACGATGAGCAGGGTGCCGTCGAAGGCCACCAGCCGTTCTTCCAGAAGCTCCAAGGTCTCCACGTCGAGATCGTTGGTCGGCTCGTCGAGCACCAGCAGATTGGCCGGTCGGACGAAGAGCTGGGCCAGCAGCAGACGGTTGCGTTCGCCGCCCGAGAGCTTGGCGATGGGCGCGCGGGACTGCTCGGGCGTAAACAGGAAATCTTGCAGGTAGCCGATGACGTGGCGCGAGCGCCCGTTCAGCGTCACCGTCTCCTTGCCGCCGCCGATGATGTCGACCGGGCGATCCTCATCGCTCAGCACCGCGCGCAACTGATCGAAGTAGGCAACCTCGAGCCGCGTCCCCAGGCGAACCCGGCCGTGTTGTGGGGCGAGTTCGCCGAGGAGGATGCGCAGTAACGTGGTCTTGCCGCAGCCGTTGGGCCCCACGATGCCGACCTTGTCGCCGCGCATGAGGGTGGTGGAGAAATTCGCGATCAGCGGGTGCTGCTCGTCGAAACCGTGGCTGATGGCGTCCAGTTCGACCACCAGCCGGCCGGAAGGCGCGGCCGATTCCACCGCGATGCGCGCCTGGCCCGGCCCATGGCGTCGTGCGGCCCGATCGCGGCGCAGCGCCTCGAGCGCGCGGACGCGGCCCTCGTTGCGGGTGCGGCGCGCCTTGACGCCTTGCTGGATCCAGCTTTCCTCCGCCGCCAGATGCTTGTCGAACAGGGCCTCGTGGCGCGCTTCGACCTCGAGCGCCACGTCGCGCTGCTCCAGATAGCGGTCGAGATCGCCGGGCCAGCGCGTCAGCCGTCCGCGATCCAGTTGCAGGATGCCCCCGGCCAGCCGGCGGATGAAGCGCCGATCGTGCGAGATGAAGATCAGGCTGCCCTTGAAGCGCTGCAGCAGCAGGTCCTCGAGCCACTCGATCTGGGTCGGATCGAGGTGGTTGGTCGGCTCGTCCAGAAGCAACAGGTCGGGCTCGCGCGCCAGGGCATGCGCCAGCAGCACACGGCGCTTCATGCCGCCCGAGAGGGTGGCGAAGTCGGTCGCCGGATCGACGCCGAGTTCGGTGAGCCAGCGCTCGGTTTGCCAGGCCGGCGTCTCGTGTTCGCCGGCCGGGTCCTGATGACGCGCGATCCCGGCCGCCGTACCGGTCCAGTGGGTCGGAATCTCCTGCGGCAGAAGCGCGATGCGGATGCCCGGTTCCAGCCGCAGTTGCCCCGCATCGGGTATGAGCTCGCCGGCGATCAGCCGCAACAGGGAGGATTTGCCGGCGCCGTTGCGGCCGAGCAGCGCCAGCCGCTCGCCGGGCTCCACGGTGAGCGCAGCACGCTCCAGCAGCATGGGGCCGCCGAGGCGCAGGTCGACATCGTTCAGGGACAGCAGCATCA
This sequence comes from Candidatus Acidiferrales bacterium, assembly GCA_035573755.1. GTDB lineage: Bacteria > Pseudomonadota > Gammaproteobacteria > UBA5335 > UBA5335 > Macondimonas. The sequence goes on along the minus strand of DATLZY010000001.1, from coordinate 12,312 downwards.
CGGAGTGCTCGAAAAACGACAGTGTACCCGGGCGCTGCAGCCGGCGCCCCAATCGGCTTGCAATTCAAATGAGAATCATTATCATTTTAGTTCGAAAAAAAGAAATCTGGCGGGGTGAAGGGAAGATGTCGAGTGCAAAAGCCGTCCGTGCCATGACGCCGACTAACCCGGACGAGGTCACGGCCAGCGTACGCACTCAATTGCTCGATGAGCATAACGCCGATGCTTTCGTTCAGGTCGCGACCGAAACAGCCCGCTGGTTGGGTAAGCGATGGGGAGATGTCGAACACCCCTTCACGGGGATCCAGCCAGCCGAGCTTGCACAGGCCTTTGACGGCGTGGTTCTTGACCGGCCGCTGGGCTCATTTGCGGAAACGCTCGCCGAGATCGACCGACTATATCTACATGATGCCGTTTACTTTCATCATCCTCGCTACCTGGCCCACCTGAACTGTCCCGTCGTCTACCCGGCTGTGGTGGCCGAACTCGTTGCGGCCGCCGTAAATTCCTCGGTAGATACGTGGGATCAGAGCGCGGGCGCCACACTGATCGAGCAGCGCCTGATCGATTGGACGGCGAGCCGCATCGGTTTTGCGCTCTCCCGAGCCGATGGCGTCTTCACCAGCGGGGGAACGCAATCGAATCTGATGGCCTTGCTGTTGGCGCGCGACAACCATTGTCTCGCGCATCTGGGCGGCCACAGCATCCAGCGCGATGGCTTGCCGGCACAAGCGCACCGTTTTCGCATTCTGGCCTCCCGCCTGGCGCATTTCAGCCTGCAAAAAGCGGCGGCCGTTTTGGGGCTCGGCGCCAATGCCGTCGTTCCCGTCGATTGCGATGGCCATTACCGACTGTCACCCGCAGCGCTCCGCGCCAGCATCGCGGCCTGCAGGCGCGATGGGCAGATTCCCATCGCCGTGGTGGCCACTTTAGGCACCACCGATTTCGGCAGCATCGACCCCATCGCCGAAATGGCACCGATCTGCCGCGAGGAGGGCTTGTGGCTGCACGCCGATGCTGCGTACGGCTGTGGGCTGCTGATCTCGCACCGTTTTCGCGATCGATTGGCCGGGATCGAGCAAGCCGATTCAGTGACAATCGATTTCCACAAATCCTTTCTGCAGCCCGTCGCCTGCAGCGCGTTCGTGGTGAAGGATCGTGCGCACCTGTCCTGCCTGACCCATCACGCCGACTATCTCAATCCAATCAGTCAGACCCGGGACAACATCCCCAATCTCGTCTGCAAGAGCCTGCAGACGACACGCCGCTTCGATGCGCTCAAGTTGTGGATGAGCCTGCGCGCGGTGGGACCGGAAGCGCTGGGAGAAGCGTTCGACACGGTTGTCGATCTGGCGCGTGCGGCGCATGGCCTGATCGATCGGGATCGCGATTTCGAAGTCCTGCATGTGCCCATGCTCAGCACCTTGCTGTTTCGCTATCAGCCGCCTGGCGTCGACGACCCCGAGCGGCTTGATGCGCTCAATACGGCCATGCGCAAGGCCTTGATGAGAGAGGGTCGGGCGCTGGTCGCCTCCACGCGGGAAGCGGGACGCTGCTATCTGAAGATTACGCTGCTCAATCCCGCCACCACGCTGGCGGACATTCAGAAGACGCTGGATCTGTTGCGATGCCACGGGGAGGCCTGGTTGCAATCAGGTGCCGCGTGCGCACCTGGATGTGCGCCATGAGCGAACCGGCACGGATTCACGATTTCATCGCCGTGGGCGTGGGTCCCTTCAACCTGGGCCTGGCCTGCCTGGCTTCGGCCATTGAAGGCCTGGATGGCCTGTTCCTCGATCAGAAGGCCGGCTTTGATTGGCATCCGGGTCTGATGTTCGACGACGCACATCTGCAAACCCCCTTCCTGTCGGATCTCGTCACGCTGGCCGATCCAACCCACCCCTTGAGTTTCTTGAATTACCTCAAGCAGCAGGGCCGTATCTACGCCTTCTACATTCGGGAAAACTTTTTTCTCCTGCGGCGCGAATACAACCAGTATTGCCAGTGGGCGGCAGCCCAGATCGATGGTATCCGGTGGAACAGCCGCGTGGAGGAAATCCGACACGATCCATTACTGAACTGCTATCTCGTGCGCTCGCGCGACACACTTTCGGGCATGACTCGCACCGATCGCGCCCGGCATCTGGTCCTCGGGACTGGTCCCGCACCCTGGTGGCCGAACTGCTGCGATGCCGCGGTGGCAGGTTTCGACAGCGTTCATCACGCGAGCCGATATCTCGATCATCGCGAGTCCCTCAAGCGGCTTCCGTCTGTAGCGCTGGTAGGTGGTGGGCAAAGTGCGGCGGAAATCTTCGTCGATTTGCTGCAGGACATCGATCAGCACGATTACACACTGTATTGGGTGACGCGTTCGCCGCGCTTCGTGCCGCTGGAGTACACCAAGCTGACGTTGGAGATGACCTCGCCCGAGTACGTGCGCTATTTCCATGATTTGCCGCCGCCTGTGCGCGACACATTGATCGCCCGGCAGGGCTCTCTTTACAAGGGCATCAATGGTTCGCTCATCAACGACATCCACGAGTTGCTGTACCAGAAACGTCTGGCGCTGCAAGCGCAGGGCAAGGACATCCATCGGCGCGTGCGAATGTTTACCAATAGCGAGCTGTGCGACCTTGGTCGCGCCGGCGATGGCCTGCGACTCGTGTTGCATCACCAGGAACAAGGGCGTGGGTACGCGCTGCATGCGGCAGGGATCGTTCTCGCAACCGGTTACCGTTACGCGCCGCCCGCCTTTCTTCTGCCCATCGCTCACAGGCTCCGCCTAGACGGCAAGGGGCGCTTCGACGTGGCGCACAACTACAGCATCGATCGGACCGGGCGCGAGATCTTCGTGCAGAACGCCGAATTGCACACGCACGGCTTCGTGACCCCGGATCTGGGGATGGCCTGCTATCGCAACGCGCACATCCTCAGGGCAATCACCGGTGTCGATCACTATCCCATCGAGACGCGCATCGCCTTTCAGGAGTTCGGTGTGCCGCCCGACCTTGCGACGGACTTGACGGCTCGTCAGCAGGTGGCCTCATGAGCCTCAAGCAGGCACTGATCTTTCAGACACTGGTGTCGGTGGTGGCCGATACCATGCTGCTGCCGTTCTACCCCCAGTTCTTCGCCGAGGAATTCGGCAACACCAGCCCCGAGCATGTGGGTCTGTACATTGCGGCTTGCTGCTTCACGGTGATGGTCGCCTTGCCGCTGTGGGCGAAGGTGGCGAGGCGCGTGAACGAATTTCCGCTCTGGGTGATGACCCAGCTCGCCGCGGGCACGCTGGCCATCGCTGCTTGGCACGTCGATTCATTGGTGGGTTTCTGGGGCATCACACAGGCCATGCTGGCGTTCAAGGCCAGCTACCTGCTGATCTATCCCTTCGTCATGCGCCTGGAAGAGAAGGAGCGGCATCCGGGCGTGGCGGGACTGTTCTCGGTGCTGATCCATTTCGGCGCTATCGGCGGCGCCCTGCTGGGCGGTTGGTTGCTCGAGTTCGCCGATCCGCGCAGCATCTATCTCTTCATGGCCGGGACCGACGTGCTGCAGGCCGCGGTGTGTGTGTTCATCATTCGCCGTCACAAAGTGGCGTTTCGCCAGAGTGCGGTGCCCGCCCTTGACGCGGATCGTGTCCCCGAGGCCGAGTCACGCGGCAATCCACTCATCGTTCAGCTCGGTATCGTCAGCCTGTTGTTCTATCTGAGCGCATTCCTGATGCGGCCCTTCTTTTCGCCTTACTGGACCATGGTTTCGGGCAATGACAGCGAACTGCTGGCGGGCGCGGTGTATGCCATTCCGGCCTGGGTTGCGCTGGCCGGACTGTGGTTGAACCGCCGCGGCGGCAAGGAACGGAGCAGCTATGCCGCCGTTCTGAAGGCGCTGATCTTTGCGATGTTCGGCGCCGCCGTGCAGGGAATCGGTCATCCGGTGGCCGTCGTCCTGGGTCGCATCCTTTACGGGTGGGCTCTGTTCCAGGGCACGGTGCGGCTGGAGGTACTGGTCTTCGAGCACAGCAGCCGACGCCACTACGCGATGGATTTCAGTCGTATCCACATCTACCAGAACGTGGGCGTGCTGCTGGCGTCCTTTGCGGTCGGATCCTTGGTCTCCGCGTTCGACCTGAAGATGCCGTTCATGGCGGCGCTGGCAGGATTTGCCGTGACCTTGCTCGTATTCCTCATGATGTTCGGGAGTCGCCTGTGGCCATCACTCGCACGCATGCCTTCGACCTGAATCGCCCGGTTTTGTTTCGACGCACCGACCCGCTCGGCGAGTTTGCCCTGCGCCGGCTCGTACCGGAAACTGACGCGCCCGAGATCCATCGCTGGTTGGTCCAGCCCTATGCGCGCTACTGGGGCATGCTGGACGCCTCGGTGGCGGATGTCGCCGCCAGCTACGGCCGTTTGAATGCCATGCCGGGCCGTGCCGCCTTTCTCGGCCTGTGCAACGGCGCACCCTGTTTCCTGATGGAACGTTACGATCCGGCGGACGATCCAGTGGGCGGTTGCTACCGAGTTCAGTCGGGCGACGTCGGCATGCATCTGCTGATCGCGCCACCCCAGACGCCGATGCACGGTTTCAGCCTCGCCGTCATGCGTACGGTCATGGAATACCTGTTCAGCGAGATCACGACAGACCGCGTCGTGGTCGAGCCGGATTGGCGCAACCACAGGATTCACGCCCTCAACCGTCGAGTCGGTTTCGTGCATGAACGCTTGATCCGCATCGGCGCGAAGACGGCTTGCCTGGCGTTCTGCAGGCGCGAACAATACGCCGCAGCCGTGCGCTGGCGGCTCGAGTGCTCTGCGACTGTCGCATCAGGCGACGTCAAGTTCGCCGTTAGAACACCGGAAGCAGGCTGCTGGGAGGCCGTCAATCGCGCTCTGGTGCGCAAGGCTCTAGCCGAATTCGCCCATGAACGCATTCTTGAGCCGATCCGGATTGGGAGCGCCGGCGGCGATTGGAGCCTGTATGAGCTCGAGGCACCAAGCGGTGAGACGCGCTACCGGTTCTGCGCCCGACTTTTGCCTCTGGACCACTGGGATGTCGATCCTCGGTCCATTGTGCGACAGACACGCGGCGCGCCGCAAGCGCTCGACGCGGCGGCGTTTGTCGTCGAGTTTGCCGAGACCCTCGGCATCGCGCCGCAGAATCTTCCGGTCTACGTCGAAGAGGTGACGGCCACTGCTGCCGCTCGTGCTCGCAAGTATCAGGCCGATCCAGCGGTGTCGGAGCAACTCGCTGGCGCCGATTTCCAGACCATCGAGACCGCGATGACCGAGGGCCACCCGGCTTTCATCGCCAACAGCGGACGCATCGGATTCGACGCGCAGGACATGCGTTGCTTCGCTCCCGAGGCGGCTGCGCCACTGCAACTCGTGTGGCTGGCCGCACATCGCAGCCGCGCGCATTTCGCCGGCAGCCGGAACCTGGATTTCGACCGGCTCATGGACGAGGAGCTTGATCTCACCCTGCGGCAGGCGTTCGAGCGCCGGCTGTCCGAACAGGGGCTCGCGCCCGCGGACTATCTGCTGATCCCGGTGCACCCGTGGCAATGGGTGAACAAACTGTCGCATCTGTATGCGGGGGAGTTGGCCGCGCGGCGGTTGGTCGACTTGGGTCCGGGCGAGGATCTGTATCTCGCCCAACAGTCGATCCGGACGCTGTTCAATGTGACCCATCCGCACAAGCGCTATGTGAAGACTGCGCTGTCGGTCTTGAACATGGGCTTCACGCGGGGGCTGTCTCCAGCATATGCCTGCAGCAATCCAGCCGTCAGCGAGTGGGTGGGCGATCTGGTCGCTGCCGATCGCTATCTGCAAGGGCAGGGGTTTTACATCCTTCGCGAGGTGGCCGGCGTTGGTTATCGGCATCCGCTGTACGGCGAGGAATCGCTGCGCCGTGGGCATCTCGGCAAGACGCTGGCGGCCTTGTGGCGCGAAAGCCCGATCGGCCTGCTAGGCAACCGTCAGCGGCTGATGAGCATGGCGGCGCTGCTGCACGTGGATGCGAGCGGCCATGCGCTCTTGCCGGCGCTGATCCGGCGTTCTGGGCTGTCGTTCGATGAATGGCTGCGACGCTATTTCGAGGTTTATCTTGCGCCACTGCTGCATTGCTACTACGCCCATGGACTGGTGTTCATGCCGCACGGCGAGAATCTGATCCTGGTGCTGGAGAACGACGTGCCGGTGCGCGCGCTGATGAAGGACATCGGCGAGGAGATCGGCGTGCTCAACGGGATCACCCCTGTGCCGGCGAGGATCGCCCGGGTAGCAGTCAGGATGCCGGAAGACAAGGAAACGCTTTCCATCTTCACCGACGTATTCGACTGCTTCTTCCGCTATCTCAGTGCCTTGCTCTATGAGCAGGTGGATTATCCGCCGGCGCGGTTCTGGGCGCTTGTGGCCGATTGCGTGACGGCTTATCAGCAGGCCAATCCCCATCTCGCCCCCCGATTTGCCGCGCGGGATCTGTTCGTGGAGCGTTTCGCGCTGTCCTGCCTGAATCGGCTGCAACTCAAGAACAACCAGCAACTGATCGATCTGGCCGATCCATTCGAAGCTTTGGCATTCGCCGGCGAGCTGGTCAATCCCATCGCGCGTCATCGTCCCGGCAGGAGGCCGCACTGATGTCTAATTTGTATCTGGAACCCATGATTCACGAGCACACGCCGGCGAAGCCGCGCGTGTTCATCATCGACCTCGCACGCGGCCTGGCGGTGTTTTTCATGATCGGCGTGCACACCCTGTGGATGCTCGGCAGCCATCACCTGCAGACCGAAACCGGCTTCGGCCACTGGGTTCATCTCATGGGGCAGGGCGCCAGCGCCTTTCTGATCACCATGGGGTTTTCGTTCATGGTGACGCCGGATCGCCGGTTGAGCCGCGCCTTCGAGCGCGGCGTGTTCATCCTGTTGGTGGCGTATCTGATGAATGCGCTCAAGTTCCTGGTGCCGATCTACGTCTTCGGTACCATGCCGGAAGCGTTCATCGCCGCCTACGGCTGGCAATCTCCGATCGGCGTGGGACAGGCGGCCTATCTGCTGGGCACCGGCGACATCCTGCAGATGGCGGGCGTTTCGCTGTTTCTGATCGGATTAGTGCGCCGCTTCATCCCGAACAAGTACGGCATTCTCGCATTGATGGTGGCATCGATCGGAGTATCGGCCCTGTTGCGCGGCACGCGGGTGGGGCATCCAGCGCCCGACTATGTGCTGGATTTGCTCTGGGGAACGCAGTGGAACGTCTATTTTCCGGTCTTTCCCTGGATTGCGCACATTCTGGCAGGGATGTTCCTGGGCGGTGTCTATCTGGAGCATGGCCGCGACGAACGCGCGCTGGTGCGGGCGGCGGGCACGCTCGGACTTGTGCTTCTGGTGGTGGGTTGGGCGGTGTCGCGCCGCGACTGGACCTATCACTTCAACGACTTTTTTCACACCGGCCCGGGCGGGACGATCTATCTGATCGGCCGGGCGTTGTGTGTGTTCTATGTGGCCGCGCGCTTGCTGGCGCTGCGCCCCCTCCCGGCGTGGTTCAGATCGGGGGTGAACTACCTCAGTACCCATGTGACCACGCTGTACGTCGTGCAATGGACCTTGATCTGCTGGGTGATGGGCATCGTCGGCTACCAGACCCTTGGGCTCGGTCAGACGCTGGCCATGATGCCGGTGATGATCGTTGCGACGCTGACCGCGGAATACGCGTGGCGATGGTGCTGGCAATGGCCGCGGCGAGCATGGACTCGAGCCGGCGGCTACGAACCGAAACGTGCTCGCATGAAGAGGGCTGACGGGGCATCTGGCCTGTAACGGGCGGGGTGTCCAGGTCGCGCTCGTGGAGGATTGATGGCGCCGACCACTTATCTTGTGTATTTGATGATTATCGTTATCATTTGCATCTGCGTTCACTGATGGGGGGTTCCATGTCTTTTGCGTCCAATAATTCATTGCCGCTGACCTTGCTCGTTTTGGTGCTTGGGGTGGACGCGTCGATTGCGGTGGCTGATGAAAGTGCGACTGACCAAAGCATGTCGGCGGTTGTCGTACAGGGGGATGGCTATCGCAGCACGGCAACGAAGTCGGGGCTCAAACCGGAAGAGACGCCGGGGACCATTGACGTGGTGAATCGCGAGGCGCTGGAAACGCGCGGCGTGGATACGGTCGGTGAAGCGCTGCGCTATACCCCGGGCGTGACCACGGAGTTGCGCGGCGGGGCCGTGCGAGGCTACGACCCGTACACCATCCGTGGCTTTGAATATGGCCTTACGGCATATGACGGTCTGTTGTTGTTGCCCATCGCGCAGTGGAATCTGGTGCCGCAGATCGATCCTTGGGCGGTTGAGGCGGTCGAGGTGTTCAAGGGCCCTGCATCCGTGCTCTATGGGAATCAGCCACCTGGCGGCTTGGTCAATCTGCTTCCCAAGCAGCCCGGCACGACGCGATACAACGACGTTCGTGTCGAGGTCGGAACCCGCAACCTGATGGAAGCAAAAGGGGAATTCACGGGCTCCATCGGCGACGGTCCGCTCAGCTACAACGTGGTGGGTCTGGCGCGACAGGCCGATGGCCAAGCTGTCACTTCCGAGGAAGAGCGTTATCTGTTCGTGCCGTCGGTGAACTGGCAGATCAGCCCCGATACCCTGCTGAATCTGAATCTTTACGCGCAACGGGATCCGTCCACCGGGATCAACAATGCGGTCCCCGCCAGCGGAACCGTGTTTCGCAACCCCAACGGACGGCTGGAACCGGATTTTTATGCCGGCGATGAAAATTTCAATACCTACGACCGGGACATTCTGATGCCCGGCTACAAGATCGTTCACCAATTCAACGATCGCTGGAGCTTCCTGCAGAATGCCCGGTTCCAGACGGGCAGCCTTTATCAGGAGAACACCTACAACACCGGTCTCGGAGCCGATGGCCGCACTTTGGCCCGGCGCGCCTACATCACGGATGAGGAGAGCGATGCCCTGACGCTCGACAATCAGCTCGCCGGACGGATCGATTGGGGTCGGGTAAAGCACAACGTGCTGTTGGGGGTCGATTATCTCAAGCTTGACGGCAGTGTCGTCTACAAGGACGCTGCTACCGTCCCTCTGGATCTCTTCCAGCCTGACAATCGCGCCATCGATCCGCGGACCTTGCCGCTGGCCGTGGCGGCGGATTTCGATTCCGGCTACGAACAAACCGGCGTCTATCTGCAGGATCAGGTGCAGTTGGGGCAGTGGATATTTCTGGGCGGTGGTCGCTACGATCGTTATGAAGCGGACGAGAGCGGCAACAAGTATGGCGCGATTGTCGACGACACGTTCTCGCAGAACGATTTCACGGGCCGCGCCGGCGTGCTCTACCAATTCGCTAACGGATTCGCGCCTTACCTCAGCTATTCACAGAGCTTCGAGCCCGTTTCCGGCAGCAACCGCCGCGGTGAACGCTTCAAACCGGCCGAAGCGTCCCAGTGGGAAACGGGCGTCAAGTTCACCTCCGATGATCAACGGCATACCGCGACGCTGTCCGGCTTCACGATCACCAAGGAAAACGTCGTGACCCGTGATCCGGCGGGCAGCCCTTATGACCTGATCCAGGCTGGTGAAACGCAGTCGAAAGGCGCCGAGATCAGTCTCGTCAGCGAACTGGTGACCAACCTCACTCTGGCGTTGAGCGGCAGCTTGCTTGACGTTGAGGTCACCAAGGACAACAGTGGGCTCGAGGGCAAGACCCCGATCTTCGTCGCCGAGAAAATGGCGGCCGCATGGCTCGCCTATCGATTCACCGGCGGCGCGCTGGCTGGCACCGAGGTGGGAGGTGGCGTGCGCTACCTGGGCGAGACCCAACTCGACGCGTTGAATACCGACACCGTTCCGTCACATACGTTGGTCGATGTGAATCTGCTTTACGACCTGGGTCGTCTGGCGAGCACTCTGGATGGATTCACCGCTTCCCTCACGGCCACCAACCTGACCGACGAGCGTTATTACAGTTGCTATGACGCCAATAATTGCTGGTTCGGAGAAGACCGCACCGTGAAGGTCGGCCTGCGGTACAGCTTTTGAGCGGGCGGCAATCGATGACTGACGGTGTGCGGCAGGTAATCACCGGAAGCGAATTCGACCTGCTTGCCGCGCTGCTTGTCGTGGCGGCGGTGAGCGGGTTTTTCCTCGCTTGGCGGTGGCGAAACAGGACCGTCGCGATCCTGTCTGCGGCGCCGGTGGCCGGCGCCGTTGTGGCTGGGGCGACGGGCCACGGCATCGAATACGCCTCCGTCTATGTGTTCATGGCGCTGACGTTGGGCGCGTGGTTGGTCGTTTATTTCAACCGCGACTTCCGGTCCACCCGCAGGGACATGAAGCCTCATCGTCGTTTGCAGCGTCCCAGCCTTTCTTCTGCCGGCCGGACGCTGGGATACGGCATGCTGGCCGGACCACTGGCGGCGCTGGCCGGGCTGTTGTCCTCGCTTGCCGCGGTGGCCTGGCTTCCCGGTGATGCAGCCAATCGTCTGGTGTCGGGTATCTTCCTGTTCATAGGCAGCTGGGCAGCGCTGATGGTCTGGACGCTCGCCGCAAATCGGTCCCGGCCGCCGGCGCTGGTAATGCTGCTCCTGATCGGGTTGAGCGGCGCATGGATTGGCTTGGGCGCGCAGCCATGAGCCGGCGGTTGTCTGCCCAAGCGGTGCGTCAGTCCTTGCAGGCGCATTCATCGTTGGGCCTCGCTTTGGCGGCCCTTTTGTATCTCATTTGCCTGACTGGCACCTTGACGGTGTTCCACGCGGATTTCGAGCGCTGGGAGCAGCCCGACGTGCCGGAACGACTCGAGTTCAGCGCCGCGCAACTGTCCGGGGCTGTCGATGCCACTTTGGCTCGGCTTGCCCAGTCTCCCGAGACGATTTACCTCATTTTACCGACGGCGGACATGCCGCGGCTGCACGTCCACGCCGCTGAAGAGGAATGGCTGGTGACCGCGGACGGCGCGTTGGGGGATGCGTTGACGGCGCCATGGAGCGACCTCGTCCACGCCCTGCATGTGCGCCTGCATCTGCCTGAAACGGTGGGCGGCATTCTGGTCGGCATCACGGGCGTGATGCTGATCTCGCTCTTGTTGTCCGGCATCCTGGCCCATCCTGCCCTGTTTCGGGATGCGTTTGCCTGGCGGAGCGGTGCGAACGGCCGGCTGTTTCATGTCGATCTGCACAATCGGCTGGGTGTCTGGGGGGCGCCGTTTGCGCTGATGATTGCGCTGACCGGCGCCTTCATGGGGCTCGCAGCCGTGTTTGGCGGTGGCTATGCAGCAGCTTATCTGCAGAACGATCGACAAGCATTTTTCGATATGGTCTACGGCGCGGATATCGAGGTTGCCGAGGCAAGCAACCCACCCGTCGATTTCGAGCGAGCCTTGGCTACCCTAAAGCAGCGCGTGCCGGCCGCAGAGCCGATCTACATCGCCCTCCAGCACCCTCGCACCCCACGCCAGTATGTCGAGATTGCCGCAACTTTGCCGGGGCGTCTCGTCTTCTCGGAAATCTATCGTTTCTCGTCCGACGGTCGGTACATCAATCATCAAGCACTTGCCGATGGACCTGCCGGGCGGCAGGTAGCGTATTCCGTCTACCGATTGCACTTCGGTCATTTCGGCGATTGGCCGGTCCAGATGGGTTATGGCCTGTTGGGCCTGGGACTCACGGTGCTTTGCGCCTCAGGCGTGAACATCTGGTTGACCAAGAGACGCGAACAGACTCGCCTGAACGGCTTGTGGATCGCCTGGGTGTGGGGCTGGCCGGTCGCGTTGGGCGCGGCCGCAGTGGGGGCGCTCCACGGCATCGCGCCGGGGTTCATTCTTGCGGTCGTGCTGGCGATCGCCTTGGCGCTCGGCGCTCTCGTGCGCGAGCCAGGCCGATTGCGAGCAGCGCTGCTGGGTGTGTTCTGCACCATGCTGGTGGCCGCATTGTGCAGTCATCTCATCCGATACGGGGGAGTCGCTGGCCACGCCGTGAGTCTGAACGTCAACATGGCTCTGGCGATGGGGGCCACGGTGAGCGGTGTCCTGGCCTGCCGCTCGGCAGGCCGGATGCGGGAGATTGCAGGTCCCGCTTCGCACCCGTGAACGAAATGAGTCGGGAGATTCGGCGCCATTCGGCACCGTGCGAGCAAGCAGTGTCCCGTAAACATCGGCCGCTGCTAGAAGGCGCGCTTGGCGAGGATGTCGCCCCAGGACTGCAGCGGCCCGAGGGGATAGCGGGCTATGTCACGCTCGCTGATGCGCGGTTGTCCGCCCATCAGGGTGTAGACCACATCATCGTCGACGAACAGAATCAG